>JACQFV010000191.1 GCA_016199865.1 Candidatus Zixiibacteriota bacterium
CGGGACAGATCAAGGAACTCCGGGAACTGACGAAGAGTGGCTATGATCGATTCAAGAAGGCGGGGTACATTGCGTAGTGCTCTCGACGCTTAGGCGACGGAAGAAGTGTCCGCAAATTATTTGGGCGCTGGTGTCCTGACCAAACGCCCGTGAGTGTCCGAATTGTTTAGAAAACTTCAATTCTAAACGTATTGAATCGCAATCAGGCGTTCTGTAGCGACGTCTGCCGCCGTTTGTCGACGCGCTTGCGTTCATCGGCGTCGAGGATGGCCTTGCGCATGCGGATGGATTTGGGCGTGACCTCAACCAGTTCATCCGGCGCGATCCATTCGAGTGCCTGCTCCAGCGTCATCAAGCGGGGCATGTCTAAGACCGCGCTTTGATCCTTGTTCGAGGCGCGGTGATTGGTGAGGGCCTTGGTCTTCGTGGGGTTACAGGGCAGATCATCGGGGCGGGAGTTTTCGCCGACGATCTGCCCCCGGTAGACCATCTGCATCGGCTGCACAAACAGAGTCGAGCGTTCCTGAAGCTTTTCCATCTGGTAAGACGTGACGGCCCCCGTTTCCATGCTGACTACCGAGCCCATGAAACGTGAGAGGATTTCGCCCTTCCACGGGCCATAACCGGTGAACCGCGACGACATAATTCCCAGTCCGCGTGTGTCGGTGAGAAAATCGGTCCGGTACCCGATCAGGCCGCGCGTGGGGATGGTGAATTCGAGGCGCAACAGCCGGGTGCCGCTGTTTTCCACGTGGAGGAGCTCGCCCTTGCGGCGGGCCAGTTTCTCCATGACGACGCCCTGGTATTCTTCGGGGACGTCGATGATCAATTGTTCCATCGGCTCCAGGACGGCGCCATTCTTGCCCACGGAGGTGATGACCTCCGGACGGGACACGCACAATTCGATTCCTTCACGGCGCATCTCCTCAATCAGGATAGCCAGATGCAGTTCGCCGCGCCCCGAGACCTTCACGCCGTCGGCGCGGCCGATGTCCTCGACCCGGAGCGCAACATTGACGAGCACCTCGCGCTGTAAACGGTCTTTCAGTTGCCGCAGCATGATCGCCCGGCCATCGTTGCCGGAAAACGGGCCATTGTTCACGAGGAAAAACATGGAGACGGTCGGCTCCTCAATTTCCAACGGCATGAGCGCCGCGTTCTCAACTCCCACGGCGGAAAAGGTGTCGCCGATGCCGATCTTCTCGGGGCCGGCGATCCAGACGATGTCGCCGGCCGAGACCTCCTCGACTTCGACGCGGTCCAGCCCGCGCGTCACCCACATGTGCACGCCGCGTTCGGTGGAGGTGGCCAGAACGTCCCAGCCGGCGTCCTGATTGCCCGGATCGCGCCAGCGGGTGACCGTGCGGACAAAATCGCCGCCACGGTTCAGGCAGCCGTGCAGCACACGTCCGCAGCCGATCTGGCCGATGTAATCACTCCAGGCGAGCGTGCTGATCTGCATCAGGAAAGGCGCTTGGGGATCGACCTTGGGCGCGGGGACATAATCGACGATTGTCTCGAACAAGGGTTCGATGCCGCTGCGCGGATCTTTGGCCAAGTCACGCACGAGCCAGCCGTCCAGCCCGGAGCCAAACAGCACCGGGAAGTGGGCCTGTTCATCGTTGGCGCCCAGTTCGATGAACAGGTCAAAGGTCTTGTCGAGCGCGGCGTCGGGCCGGGAGTTGGCGCGGTCGACCTTGTTGATGATCACGATCGGGCGCAAACCCAGCCGAAGCGCCCGCATCAGCACGTAGCGCGTCTGCGGCATCGGCCCCTCGTTGGCATCCACCAGCAGCAAGACCGAATCCACCATGGACAATACACGCTCGACCTCGCCGGAAAAGTCGGCGTGGCCGGGGGTGTCGATGATGTTGATCAGGTAGTCCTGCCAGTTGACCGTGCAGTGCTTGGCGCGGATGGTGATGCCCCGTTCGCGTTCGAGTTCGTTGGAGTCCATCAGCCGCACCGCCACCTGTTCATTATCGCGGAATAAACGCGCAGCGCGGAAGATCGAATCGATCAATGTCGTCTTGCCGTGGTCGATGTGCGCGATGATGGCGAGATTGCGAATGTGCGTGGCCGTTGTCATGGACGGTCGGGGTTCCTCTCTCGATACGTGTGTCGCCGCGGCGGCCTCCCTTTGAGACTAAGGACGGCTGGGGCAGTCCGGATTGTCTGTGTGGTGAAGGGAGAAGGAGCAGATCCGGTGGAGCGCCTGGGCTGACCTTTGATTACAGCATTGGGGTGTGTCTTAATTCCTCCTCAGACAACAAGATCAGCGATGATACGTTGTCCAGGCGGGTTTTGGGGGAAGA
>JACQFV010000192.1 GCA_016199865.1 Candidatus Zixiibacteriota bacterium
CGCTTCACCATCTTCCTCATGAATGGCTCCTCCTTTCCGGGGTTCCTTGAACTCTACTCAAGTCCAAGAAACCACACGAGTTGGAGCCGTTCAACTGTCCATCGCCTAAAGGCGATTTCAACTAAGAATGGGATACCGCCTGAGTGATCTGCATCGAGGTGTGCCCCATCAAGTTTTGCAGGTAGAACGGCTGGCCGCCGTTCTGGATCCAGAAAGTCGCGCCGCTGTGTCTGATCAAGTGGGGATACACCTTCACGCCGGCTTTGCGTCCATATTTCTTGATTGCCCATCGAATGCCGCTGATGTCGAGAAACCCTCCCCCACGGCGCGGGAAAAGTGGAGAGGCGGAGTCAGGAATATGCTTCCGCCACTTGACGGCGTACAGGTGGAGTTCTCGACGGAGGTGTTGCCCGATCGGAACGACTCGTTCCTTGCGGCCCTTGCCGAACACCTTGATCGTGCCTTCACCCAAGTCCACGTCCGCTACTTTGATCCCGATGCACTCACTGATTCTGATGAGCGTATCGTAAAGCACCATCATGATCACGTAATCCCGGTGGCCGAAGAACCGCCGGCGATTCGGCACTGCCATTAGACGTGAAATGTCCGTGGGGGACAAGACGGGTTTCAGTCGCCGTTCGGCTTTGATGAACGAAATCCCCATCATCGGATTGCCAGTCGACCACAAGTTTTCTCGCTCAAGGTACTTGAAGAAGATTTTGAGCATTCGGATCCGGCTGTTGACCGTGTGATCCGAATCACCCTTGGCCCTGAGGGCGAGAATGTACCTCTGGATGCTGGTCTTGCTTACCTGCTCGAACGGAATTCTCAATTCCTTTGACACCCACTTGCGAAAGTAGGTGATGACGTTGCCGTACGTCTCGATGGTGCTTGGTGACAGATTGCGAACTCGGCAGTCGAATTCAAACTGTTCGAGCAGGCCGGTGAATCCCATACTGAGATTATCGGCGCTCTCATCCCGGTTAGAACTTGGAAATCCAGTCAAGTTGGATCCTCCTTTGGGCACTTGACCGCTGGATTTCGTTGCAGAGCTATGACTTAGTGAATGGAAGTCGGTTGGGAAATCCTAAGTCCCGCGCGTCTGCCAGTTCCGCCACTTTCGCTCGGTCAGTGTTTTCGAGCCGGTCCTGCTGAAGGCATCCGGGAATCCCTCGCGGCATGTTCCCGACTGGGGCCATAATATCGCTCCCCAATCGCACGATCAATCCAATTGTGGACAACTCCGCCTATTGGCGTACCGGGATCTTTGTATGCCGGTTCGGAAGCGCCCTGACGGCCCCTTCCACTTCGCCGTCATCGATCTTGGGTGCCCCAAAACAATCCTTGTGGGATTTCTGTCAAAAAGATAGTCTGCCAGCAGTCCGGGCTTGACGAACCACCGCCGCGGACCGATAAAACCGACGTGACGGGCCGCTTGGCCCGGGGGGATGGATGAAGCGTTCGGTTGCTTGTATTGCGATTTTGCTGACGGGTGTCGTTGCTGCCCACGCCACGGTCTTTTCCGGCCGCGTGGGCGTGTCGAGTTACCTGTGGGAGCGCAGCGAGCTCGACTCCACCGACACGCGCCATTGGCAGAATTCCGCCACCGCCAGTCTGCGCTTGGATCGGATCGGCGGGCAGAATCTGGAGATTTCGACCTCGCTACGAGGGCGCACCGATGCCCGCAATGCCGGGGACAATGTCAACGACTACCGTGTCTACAATCTTCAGGCGCGCTGGCGGGACATCGCCCATCGGCTCGATCTGACCGGCGGCCGTCAATGGGTTGCTTGGCCGGTCGGATCGACCTCTATCGATGGCGCCTCGGCAACTCTGCGCGCCACATGCGGCTTCGACGTCGGCGGCTACTTCGGCCTATTGGCCCCGGAGGATGGCCGCTTCAAGACGACCAATTATGACGACGGCCACGCCTTCGGCGCCCAACTCGGATACCGCCGCCCCGCGGTGGGCAACCTCGCCCTCTTTTTTAACGAACGCCATTTATCCCGCACCTATGAAACATCGGTCGGCGCCAAACCCGTCAACAATCTCGCCGCCCGCACCATCGGGATTGACTGGCGTAAACCGATCGAGCGCTTCGGTTCGCTGTATGGCCAGTTGGCCTATGATCTGCCAACTGAGAGATTGAACCGGGTTCAACTGTCGGCGCGGTGGCGAATGTCGCCGACGGTTTCAGTCAATGGACAATTCCGGTATCGGCGGCCGGACTTGGCGTACAATTCCATTTTCTGGGTGTTCGGCGGCTCGCGCTATTATGAAGAGCGTTTACGGCTGGACGTCCGGCTGAATTCCGACTGGACGCTCAACATGGGCGGCGCGTACGTCAATCTTGTGGATGGCAACATCACGCGCTTCGACGCCGGGCTGTCACACCGTTACATCTCATTCACCCTGCACGGTCAGGGTGGCGCATCCGGAAACACGTTCGGGCTGTCCGGCGACGTTCTTTATCCGATCACCCCAAAATGGATGATCCGCGGCGGCTCGAACTACGCGTCGTATGATCTTTACGAGGACCAGCCGGAGTCCAACTGGGAGGTCTCGTCTTGGGCCGGCTTGCGCTGGCAGTGGCTGCCGCAGTCGACGGCCGATGTCGAAGGGCAGTTCTTGTCGCAAAATATCAAGACGCAGTCGCAATTCGCCGGTGACAAATCGGACTTTCGCCTCCTGATGCGGATCACCTGGTCGTTCTTCAGCCGGACGGGGAACTGATGAACACACGTCGCGTGATGGCAACTTCCCTCGTAGCCGGTGTCGCGCTCATGGCCACGGCCCTGGCGAAAAAGCCGGAGCCGGGCATCGTTTTCTCCCACAAATTGCACCACGAGAAAGTCGACGTCGCCTGCGATGCCTGCCATGCCGCGGCGATGACCGCAACGACCCGATCAGTCGATCTGATGCCGAAATTGGAAGACTGCCTCGCCTGCCACGAGCGCGAAACGACTCCGTGGATCAACGCCCCCCAGGGGCCGCCGGTGTTTGCCCCCCGGTCTCATGAGGTCATCTTCAATCATCAGCGCCACGTCGACTCACTCAAGATTGATTGCAAAGTCTGCCATGCCACGATCGAAAGGTCGGAAAAGATTCCGCCCCATGTTTTGCCGGCGATGTCGGCCTGTGTCGAGTGCCACCGGCAAAAGCAGGTCCGGGACGACTGCTCCGTCTGCCACTCGCACGTGGAGACGCGCAAGCCCGAGGACCATGGCGCCGACTGGGTCCTGGACCACGTCGAAGCGTCCCGCCGCGACGATCACAGCTGCGAAACCTGTCACAAACAGACGTACTGCCAGGAATGTCACGACGGCGCCGCGCTCGGTTTGGCCATTCGCGGGAAGGAGGATGCGCCGCAAGATCAGATCGGGCCTCTGGCATCGGCGCATGAGGGGACGAATCTTCTCGTCCTGCAGCGGCAGCACGATCTGAACTACCGCTACACGCACGGCGACGACGTCAAGTCCAAGCGCTCCGACTGCGCCGTCTGCCATGAGACACAGACCTTCTGCGCGGCCTGCCACAATGCCGGCGACGACCGTTCGCGGCTGCGCCCGGCATGGCATGATCTGGCCGATTTCAAGTTCTACCGCCACGCTGATTTCGCGCGCAACGACATCGAATCGTGCGCCGGCTGTCACGACCAGAACGCGGCCGAGCCGACCTGCCTGACCTGCCATCGGACGATCCGCTCGCCGCACCCGGAGGGGTTCATGCGCGACGTGCATGGCTCCTGGCACGAGGACCCGGATGCCGTGTGCTTCGTCTGTCATGATGCCGGAACCCGGACGCCGGGTGTCGGCTTCTGCGGAAAATGCCATGGGCATGAGGAGAAGGGGGATTGAAGGGGAGCGCTCCGGGTGGAGGGGCTTCTGGTACCGCGAGGCGCCCCAATGCAATCACGACTCTTCGAGTCATATAAAGTTCGCAGCATGTTAATGGTTGTCAGGTCGAACTTTTGGCTTGCGTGAGGATTCCGATAAAGAACAGTGGGCACTGAAGCATGAATAGGATGGCCGCTCACGGATTGAGCGGACGACCTTGGTCTCTTGGAAAGGAGCAACGTATGAAAGGGTGGATGAAATCCTGAGTACTGCTCGGCGTCGCGGCCCTCTTTCTGGCTCTGGCATCGTGCAAGGGAGATACCGGCCCGGCAGGACCAGCCGGCGGAACAGAGTGTATGAACTGCCACACCGACAATTATAGCGACAGTATGGCGAACTATTTGCGGCCGATCGAGGATCAGTTTGCCCTCTCGCGGCACAACTTGAGCGACACGTACGTTCGCCGCGGCACCGACGCCAGTCCGGCCTGTTCGCGCTGTCACACCACGGAGGGGTACCAAGTCTACCTGGCGACCGGGCAAGAGGCGCCTCTGGAGGCATCGTCGCACATCAGTTGCTTCGCCTGTCATGCGCCGCACACGAATCGGGACTTCAGCCGGCGGAACGAGGATTCCACCACGCACCTGGCCGTGGGCGGCACCTATGACAAGGGGCCCAGCAACACCTGCGCTGTTTGCCACCAAGTGCGCGAGCCCAATCCGCCGATTGAATCGTCAGAGCCCATCACATCGTCCCGATGGGGCCCGCATCATGGCCCGCAGTCGAATATCCTCTCTGGTAAGGGGGCCTATGTTCTGCCCGGCGCGACCTATGATGCCGCCGCGGCGCACAACATCGGCATCACTGAGGGCTGTGTGAATTGCCACATGGCGGCTCTGCCAGACAACGTCGTCGCCGGCGGACACAGCTTCGCCATCACGTACGAGGCGACGTCCGGTTCGAGCACCGTGGATAGGGTCAACTCGAAGGGCTGCGCCTGCCACGGTTGGACCAGCGATGTGGTGGCAACGACCGCGGTGGAGGCCCATCAGGCGACATTCGAACACGACTTGGGTGAACTGGGAGACATGCTGGTCGCGCGTGGCTGGCTGAACGGGGCCAAGAACGCCGTAACCACGGGCGCCGCGGCGCCGACGACTAAAGAAGCGCGTGGAATCGTGTTCAACTACCTCATGTTGCTGGAGGACAAAAGCGGCGGCGTGCACAATCCCAAGTACACGGCGTCGATCATTGCCGCCGCCAAGGCCTATTTGGAGTCGTTGGGCCCACAGTAGGGATGCTCTATCGGAGAATTCAGCGGGCTGCCCGTGCGGGCTGCCCGCTTTGTCATTATTTCAGACCGTCGCCCATGACCACGCCCGGCAGATTGTTGTTATAATGGCAAAATGAAGTCCTGTTTTCACGCGTGCTCTGCTCCGGCTGATCCCAATTTGATGATCCAGAGCTTCCAGTTGGCCGTTGTCAATTTCTGACTGAATTTGTGAAGTATCTCACGCAACCCTTGTCACAGGGCGTATCATGCATTGATCGCTGGGCCGGCATATTTTAGCCTCATGTCGGTTGA
>JACQFV010000196.1 GCA_016199865.1 Candidatus Zixiibacteriota bacterium
CGCTGATAACTCAGCGATGTGAACCACCGCATGCAGGCGGCCTTTCCCCTGGCGCCGGTCCACCCGGCGCCACCCCTAAACCACCATCAAGGTGCTGGGCGGCCGGAAATCTGTCAATGGGGAATTCGCGGCCGCCGGAATCAAGACCGACATCAGGGGCGCTATCGCAACAGAGTCATCTTGCGCGTCTCCTGCCCATCAGCACGAGTCAGGCGGTACAGGTAAACTCCGCTTGGCGATGCTTCGCCGTTCGCGTCGCGCCCTTCCCAAGAGTACGTGTGTGTGCCGGGCTCCAAATCCCCCTCCATTAGTGTTACGATCCTTTGCCCCAAGACGTTATAGATGGCCAAGGTGGCCTGCTCGCGCTGTTTCAGGACGAAACTGATATTCGTTCCCGCGTTGAAGGGGTTTGGATAGTTCTGCGACAGCACGGCGTCCGCCGGGATCGCTGCATCAATCGCGTCATAACGGCCGGTTGACTTGAGAACGAAGCTCCTGATCCATCCGGCTGGCGGGGCCGGGTTTGCGCTGGCGGGGAAGGCCAGTTCAAGGGTCTCGCCGGGCGCCAGGATCACCGCATGTCCGTCAGCGGCGGCTACCTCAGACACCACATCACCCCGAGACGAGTGGTTTGCGGCGATTGGACCACGGATAGCGATCGACAACGAGTCTTTCGAAGCACGGTAGTAGGCGATTTGATCGGCGCGGAACCCCATGGTCCAGCGCAAACGTACCCGGAACTCCTGACCAGCCGTCCGGCCACTCCCCGGATCGATCAGCCAGAGGGCGTCCTCGGCATTGCCACGCGACGGCAAACTGTCCAAACTCTGCCACGTCCCGTCGGATGTCTCCACCTGAACCATGAGTTCCGAACCCGGATTGCCCTTCTTCACCGGAGGGGGAGGGGCCATAATGTCGGAAGAATCGGGGACGCCCGGATCTTAGAGAACGTATCCCGCCGGGGAGTGCGGCCTCACCCGGAAGTAGATATCCAGAGCACCGGCTTCGTCCGACGAGTAGAGAACCCCGTCTTGGTCAATAATCTGACTGAGTACGTCGCGGCCGGTGTTGTCAAACGCCGCGTAGGGCACATCCTCCTCCGAGTAGGCGAACACCCGGCCATCGGGGGTCACGCCGACGTCGGATGACGGAGGATGGTCGACCGAGAGCACCTCGAACGCATCCAAGTGGGAGACCTCGCGCTCGAATTCCCGGACCTGAAGCCGGTACTCACCGCCTGTCTCAGCCAACGGCTGTCGCAACTTGTAGAAATCGGTCACAGTTGCACCTTGCGGAGTGCGCTCGGACTCCGTCAGGATCGTGTTGTCTTTGCGGTACTCCGTGCCATTCCACACATACACATAGGGGCATCCGCCCCCTCCGCCGGGCGTGCCTTGAGAGTAGTAGTAAACACCCATGTCGGCGCGAGTCCCATCGGGATCGGATTGAGAATTCGGGTGTCCCGTGTCGATGCAGGGCGAGGTGGAGTCCAGGTGTAAGTCTCTGTGCCCCGTATCCACAAATTTCGGATTAGCTGAGATATCACCGGTCCCCGGCGCACTGCCGGAGTAGTTGACCTGATTGCCCCAGACGTCATCGTAGGACAATTCCGCCTGTTCCACACCCAAGACGCCCGTGCCGTTGCTATCGATGACATTGTTGCGAAGGTAGAGTGTTGCTTCTGACGCCTCATTGAGTCCGACCCCGCATCGCAAGATGTCATTGTTTTCGATCACGAGGACTGGTGGACTTGAATTGTTCTGAGAGAGAATGGCGCTTCCTCCGAGGGAGTCGAACACGTTTCGCTTGATCGTCGCCGGGGATCCGGTACAGACGATGCCGTTCTCGCTGGCCGCTGCCCCGCGAAATGTGTTCCATTCGATCCAAGACGACATCGCGCTGACCAACTTGATCCCAATCGCATCATGATCGAAGGTATTGTACCGGATAGAGGCACCGTCATCTGTGCCGTGGTCCAGATAGATGGCCGTGCCGTTTCGGTAGAAAAGATTGCTGTCCGCTGTGGCCGACGACGGGTTTTCAAGATAGACCCCGGTGTCGGCGTAGTTCACCGCGCAATTCTTGAGATAGGCCGACCCTCCCGGCTTGACGCGGATGCCTTCCCAATCACCCGTTGCGGGTGTCTGGGCCGTGGACGTGAAGGTACATCCCTGTGCATTCAATGATCCTTTCACGATGATCGATATCTTGTCCGCATGAATCCCTTCGGGCGAAGGGCAGCCGTCCCGATTGGCCAAACACGAGACCGTCACGCCCGGATCAACGTAGAGTGTTGCGCCAGATTCCACGATGATGTCGTGGCTAACAGTAATCGCACCCTGCCAGTGAGTGTTTGTATAGATGTGCTGCGTGGGAACTCGCGCCATGTATGCCTGGTGAATTCCCGTGCGGTTGTCATTCCAGCACGGGTAGGCCATGCCGCGGTCTGACGTGATGCCGATGTAGTCGCCCACGAATCCCGGTCGGGCCCCACGGATCTCAGAGGGTGTGAAGGCGACGTCACTGACAAGGAAATTCTCGAAGGAATTGCCGCCATCGCATGACGTCGCCATGTACACCGCGGTCAGCAGATCATTCACAGGGTCCACCCGACTGTCGTAGAAGACAACATGGACAAGCCCATCCGGGTCGACGCTGATCCACGGGGACCATTGGTCAGTTGTGGTGGAATCGTCATTGACCCGGACCGGCGACTGCCACACTGTGTCGCCGGCTCTCCGTTTGGTCAGGTAGACGTCGGGTTTGCCATTTCTGCCGTCGGCCCAGACTATATAGATTGTCCCGCGATAAGGTCCGCGACTTGTGTCGACTGCCATGGCAGGATAACTATTCACGAGCACCGAATGCGGAGAGGACTTGATCGTTCCTCGAATTCCCTGAACATTCAGTCCCTGGATGCGCGTGGCGGCGCTGAAACTCGCCCCACCGTCGGATGACTGACAAAAGCCAACCGCCACCTCCTTTGGGCAGGCAAGCTGCTCTATACATGGGAACGTGGAATCAAGGCACGCCCACGCGGCATATACTTCGCCAGACGGGCCGATGGCGAGATTCACACCCTGGGACAGGTGATTCGCCGTATTTCCCGACAGTGGGAAGGGCGTGGTCAGCGTATCCGCGCCCGAGATGAGGCGGGAGCACATGACGTGCTGCCACCATGCGGGCGGAACATGAACGGAATCGAATTCGGTGTACGCTATGTAAACGTTGTTTCTGTAGAGGGACGAGGTCCGGTCGACTGCGACGTGATCCTTATCGCCAGATCCAACGTGAGGAACGTACCGGCGGTTTGTCCAACTTACACCTCCATTGGCCGACTCCCAGAGAACAACTTGGTACCGCAAAGTGTCCGGCACGATCTCCACATCACCGAAATACGCCGTGCCGGACGCGTTGAACGCGACAGCAGGGTCCCATCCTTTCAGTGCCGTCGGGGGGCTGTCATCGCTACCCGACCATGATACACCCGAATCGGAGGAGTGATAGGACCCCTGGTTCCACATCCTGCTCAGCGTTTGCCCGATGATCGTGTCCCAGGCGGTGTTGCTCCCGACCAGCAGAACCGCTCGGTTCGCAGGATTGACCGCAACGCTAATCTCGTTTTGAACGACGGTGTCGTTCGGATGCAGCCGAATGTTCATGAAAGAAGAGAAGAGGGGCTGCGTTGACCCGGAGGCACCGAGAGCCGTGTCGCCGCTGACAGGCCAGGGAACCGACATGTCCTGGCTATTGCCCATAGCGACGCGAGCGTGGCCGCTCGCAAGAATCGCCACGAGCCACAAGCCGCCACGGACGGCAGCCATAGATCTGCTTTGCATTCACCCTCCAAGCAATCTGGTGGAGCGCTCCGGCAAAGTGGGTCTACGAACAGGGATCGCAGAACACCGCGCCGGGCTCGGCCCCACGTATTGCCGCCTCAATCATCTTTACGACATCTGCCACATCGACAAGGCCATTGCAGTCCACATCCTCCCGAGCACTGCGACATCCGGCGTGCGCCTGCTCAGGTTGCCCACGAAAGGCCACATCGATGACGCTCATGACATCCAAGACGTCCGTCCATCCGTCACAGACCGGGTCCGCATGGCATGGACAAGTGCAGAGGATCGTGATCACGCCCTTCACGAACCCTGGCGTGACCGAATACGGAGGACTGTAACTTCGAAACTGAAGATGGCCATTAGCGCAGCACGTGTCGATCTCAAATTGACCGGGAACATCCGTGACATCAAATACGAAATAGCACGAGGCACTGTCGGATACCGGCGGATCCTCGCCGGGGGCGAGCGATCCGCAGTAGGTCCCATTTCCCCACAAGGAATATGCATCGGGGCTGACATAAATCGCATTGTTGATGCTCGGTCGAAAACCGTAGCTCTGCGACACGGGACCGCTGCATTCGTTTGCCGATTCGGGCGCCGCGTATATCCAGATATCGGGGTTCAACCACGGCAGCGACCAGCAGGAACTGGAGTCGTCACTTAAAGGACTGTTGTACAGCCGGCCCGTAGGGTTGTCCGCAAATATGGTCCTGCTGCGAACAAATGCCCCCGGCGTCAGCGATCGGAGCTCCAAAGGCAGGTAGAGTTCTCTAACGGGAAGGTTGTTGCTGATGAAGATACCAACCCACACGCTGTCTGTTCCAGCGACCACCGTCTTGGATTCCACAATGACGGAATTATCGAATGCCGCCACCGACGAAGCCCAGAAGGCGCTGAGGAGGGCCCCACAGCAGACGCAAGAACGGACAGAAGGATACATGTGACTGTCTCCACGCGGTAGTATCAACTGGCTGGGGCTGATCGGCGCTGTGTCGGGATCACGGCGCAGGGACCGCAGAACAGCAAGGCCGGATTTCCGCCGCGCAATGACACATCAATCAACTTCACTACGTCCAGGATATCCGTGGCGCCGGAGCAATCCACGTCGGTCCGCCCATCCACCGAGATGCCGTATCCACGGCAAAATGAATCGTAGGTGCCATCGGCTTCACGGAACGCCCGATCGATGGCCCGGATCACGTCGGCAATATCCGTCACACCGTCACACTGCGGGTCCGCATGACACGAACAGTCACAAGCCACGACGGTGATCGTCCCCTTGACGAATCGAGGCGTTATGTTGTAGACACCGTCGCCGAACCACAGATGGTTTTGAGTGACACAGCAGGTGTCGATTTCGAACTCCCCAGGCATCATCGTGACGTCAAAGATGAGTTGACACGACGCGCTGTCTAATACCATGGGGTCCTGTCCGGGATAAAGGGGGCCACAAGGGTCGAATGCCTCGAGGTAGTAGGCGTCGGGACTCACAAGGGCAGGATTGTCTATGGGGTTCTCCCCGTAGCTACCGGACACTGGTCCGCTGCAATCGTTCACACTGTCGGGAGCCGGATACATCTCCACGAGCGGATTGGGCCACGGGGGACAAAAGCAACAGATGTCGTCCCCCAAGAGACTGTTGCGCAATCGTCCGATCGGGTTGATAGCCAAGTTCGAGTGAGTGTGCACGAATGAGCCGGGCGTAACTGACCGTAGCTCCAAGGGCAGGTAAAAGGAGAAGATTGATTCTACATTACTGACAAAAATTCCAACACTCACGCTGTCGGCCCCCGCGACAACCGTCTTGGATTCCACGACTACGGAGTTTTCAAGCGCTGCAGCACCCCCTGTCCAGAGCAGGCAGCAGAGCGCCACAAGCCAGAACCGGAAACGAAAGGCAGGACGTATGTGAGAGTCCCCACCAAGGAAAATCAACGGTAACATAACTTCCGCCCAGCGGGTGTCAAGCGGTTTCGGAGTCGCAGATGTCAAAATCTGCTTGGCTATAATAGAGCCGTTGCTCGCGGCGCGGGTGTGGCGACGCCCATGCTCTGCCCACAAGCGTTGCAGAACACAGAGGCGGGATCCTCACCGCGTACTGCCACCCGTATCATCAGCACAACATCCACCAAGTCCGTTGCGCCAG
>JACQFV010000195.1 GCA_016199865.1 Candidatus Zixiibacteriota bacterium
CAAACTCTACGCGGACTTCAACTCAATCGTGAAAGAGGGGCAAGTCATTGCCCAGATCGACTCGACCTTCCTGGTGCAGGCCGTCCACGACGCCGATGCCAGTCTCTCCCGGGCCAAGGCACAATTGGCGGAGGACAAGAGGGCATTGGATCGCGAGAAGGCGCTGGTCGACCGGAAGCTCGATCCGCAGGCCAATCTCGACGCCGCGCTGACAAAGTATGAGTCCGACGACGCCGCGCTCAAACAGGCGGAGGCCACGCTGGAGCGGGCCAAAATCAATCTGGCCTACTCGACCATCCATGCGCCGATCAGCGGCGTTGTGATCAATCGCGCCGTCAACGTCGGGCAAACCGTCGCCGCGAGTCTCTCCTCTCCGACCTTGTACACCATCGCCAATGATCTGCGCAAGATGCAGGTCCTGTCCACCATTGGCGAAGCGGATATCGGGCGCATCAGCATCGGGCAGTCGGTGACCTTCACGGTCGACGCCTACCCGGACGACAAGTTCAACGGCACGATCTCCCAGATTCGCCTGGCGCCGATCACCATTCAGAACGTTGTGAACTATACCGTGGTCATCGACGTGAACAATGATCAATTGAAGCTCATGCCCGGCATGACGGCGAATGTCAAAGTCCTGGCGGCCAGCGCCCATGACGTGCTGCGCGTGCCCAACATGGCGCTCCGATTCCAGCCACCGGCGGAGTTGATCGATTCGAGTAAGGTGGAGAGCCCGCAATCGGCGCCGGGGGCCGCGGATTCGACACGACAGGGTCACGGCGGCCGCGGTGGTCATGGAAGATGGCGGGGTGAGCAACAAGGAGCTTCCTCAGACAGCGGGGCCATGAGGAATGAATCGCCGCCGGTACAGGCATCGTCTCCGGCTGTGTCGGCGGACGCCGGGAAATTCGGCGTCACCCAGACCTTCCCTCAATTCGAGAAGAGCGCCTATGTTCCGTCTCACGAGTCTGGACGTGGCCGAGTATGGATTCAGAATGCCAGCGGCAAGCTCGAGCCCGTTTACGTGCTCACAGGTCTGACGGACGGAAAGTACACCGAAGTAACGAGTCCAAACCTGAAAGCCGGTGATCAGATCGTGTTGGGCATCAACTCCTCGCCCGGCATGGCCGCTGCACAGACGCAGAATCCGCTGACGGGCGGCCAGCAGCGGGGCCCAGGGGGCGGTTTCCGATGATCAGCCCCGGGAACGGCCGCCCGGCCGAGGGATCTGGCCAACTCATCCGGATCGATCATCTCGTCAAAACGTATCTGTTGGGCGAGGTCGAAGTCCACGCCTTGCGTGGTGTTTCGCTGCAGATATCACAGGGTGAGTTTGTCGCGATCATGGGCGCCTCGGGTTCGGGCAAGTCGACCTTCATGAACGTACTTGGGTGTCTGGATAAGCCGACGAAGGGGACTTACCGGCTCGACCAAATCGACGTCGGGCAATTGACGCGGGACGAACTGGCGCGCATCCGGAACCGGAAGATCGGCTTCGTGTTCCAGGGGTTCAATCTGCTCTCCCGGACCACCGCGCTGGAAAACGTCGAGTTACCGCTGCTCTACGGGTCCACATCACATAGGGACCGGCGCTGGCAGGCGGCCGATGCGCTCGAGACCGTGGGGTTGGCAGACCGCGCGCATCACTATCCTTCGCAACTCTCGGGCGGCCAGCAGCAGCGTGTAGCCATTGCGCGGGCGCTGGTGAACAGCCCCAGCATCGTTTTGGCCGACGAACCCACGGGGAACCTCGACAGCAGGACCAGCGTGGAGGTCATGGAGGTCTTCCAGCGACTCAACGATAACGGAATTACGATCATCCTGGTTACGCACGAATCGGACATCGCCCAATTTGCGAAACGTCAGATCGTCTTTCGCGACGGCAAGGTCCGAGCCGACAAGGCCAACGGCTCCCAAAAGATTGCATCGGAAGCCGTCAGGGAAATGCCGGTGATTGATGATGAGGGGGATGAATGAGACTCACGAACACCCTCCTGTCGGCGTTCCGGGCGCTCCGTCGCAACAAGATGCGATCGTTCCTCACGATGCTGGGAATCATCATTGGCGTCAGCGCCGTCATCGCCATGCTGGCCATTGGGCAGGGAGCCAAGTACTCGGTCGAACAGCAGATTAGTTCCCTGGGGACGAACGTTATCGTCGTGTTGCCGGGCACTCAGCAGACGGGTGGCATCCGGGTGGCGGCCGGCTCCGCCACCACGCTCACGGCGGATGACGCCCTCGCCATTCAGAAAGAGTGTCCCGCCGTGGCCTTGGTGTCGCCCGGAACGCGCGCCGGCGGACAGGTGATCGCCGGCAGCCAAAATTGGTCAACCGGCATTGAGGGAACCGGCGCCGACTACCTGGAAATCCGAAAGTGGAAGGTCGAGTACGGCGATTTCTACACGGAGCAGGATATTAAGACGGCGACCAAGGTATGCGTCCTCGGCAAGACCGTCGCGGACAATCTATTCCCCGACGCGAGCCCGATCGACCAGACCGTCCGAATCCGGAATGTGCCCTTCAAGGTCGTGGGTGTCCTGGCGAAAAAGGGGCAGAACGCGATGGGCCAGGATCAGGACGATATCATTCTTTCTCCTTACACCACCGTCTCGCGACGGCTGTCTTGGTTCACCAACTTACGGCAGATTCTCGTTTCCGCCACCAGCTCCGAGAACATCCCCATCGCGCAGAACCAGGTCGCCGAACTTCTCAGGATGCGTCACAAGATCGCCTCGTACGATGCCGACGATTTCACGATTCGCAATCAGGCCGATCTGGCGACGGCCGCCACGGCGACAACCGACATTCTGACCATTCTCCTGGCGAGCATCGCGTCGGTGTCTTTGTTGGTCGGTGGCATCGGGATCATGAACATCATGCTGGTCTCGGTCACCGAGAGGACGCGGGAGATCGGCATCCGCATGTCCGTCGGCGCCCGTTCGCGGGACATCCTGACCCAGTTTTTGATTGAGGCGCTCGTGCTCAGTCTCTTGGGAGGAACGGTCGGGATTCTTCTGGGTGTCACGGGATCCCGGATTATTTCCCACGTGGTGAAGTGGCCCACGATTATCACGGCCTTCTCCATCGTGTTATCCTTCGGATTCTCAATTGGAATTGGGATATTCTTTGGATTTTACCCCGCCCGGAAGGCGGCGCTCCTGAATCCGATCGAAGCCCTGCGGTACGAGTAGGGCGCCCATCCGCAACTTTTCCGCCCGGCTTCCGTAATGCCAGAAGAGTGGCCCCGCGGGGGCTCGTTGCCGCGGTGGGACATGTCACACATCGGAAGCCACATATATTGGAGCCATGACCGTGGTCAAAAAGATTGGCTTGGGCTTGACGGGAATCCTCGTCGTTGCCGGCGTCATCTTCATCATCATGAACCGCGCCGGCCACACGGATGCCTCGTTCAAACTGGTCAAAGTCGAGCGCGGCACGATTGTCGACAAAGCGCTGGCCATCGGGCGCATCGATCCGGAAAACGAAATCGGGATCAAATCGAAGATCTCCGGACTGGTGAAGAAAATCTACGTCGAGATCGGCGACTCCGTCCGCGCCGGCGATCCCTTAATCGAGATCGCCCCCGATCCCACGCCTTTGGAGTACGCGGAGGCCAAGCGCGGGGTCGAACTGGCCGCTTTGGCTTATGACAACGCCAAGCGCGACTTCGACCGCTCCCAGGAGATGCTGACCAAGAAGTTGATCTCGGATCAGGAATTTGAACGTGCCCGGCAGAAACTGGACGAAACCGACCTGCAACGGAAACTGGCCGAGGAGCGGCTGTCTTTGATCGAGAAGGGGAAGACCACTGTGGCCGACAAGTCGGTCGAATCGATCCTCCGCTCGCCGATCACCGGAACTATCCTGGCGCGCAAGGTCAACCAGGGCGATCCGGTTGTCCCGCTCACGACCTATCAGGAGGGCACGGAACTGCTCACGCTGGCCTCGATGGCGAACTTGATCTTCAAGGGAACGGTCGATGAGATCGACGTCGGCAAACTGAAAGTGGGCATGCCGGCCGACATCAAAGTCGGAGCGATTCCCGGCGCCAAGGTGAAGGGGATCCTCTACAAGATTTCCCCAAAGGCGCGCAAGGAGGACAACACCGTCCTGTTCGACGTGGAGATCCACCTGACCGAGGTGGCCGACACGACCGTCCTGCGCGCCGGCTACTCCGCCAACGCGGAGATCGTGATCAATCGCAAGGATTCCGTTCTGGTTCTGCCCGAGCGTCTGGTCACTTTCCGGTCCGATTCTTCTTATGTCGAAATCCCCAATGAACTGGGCGAACCCAAAGAGATTTCGATCAAGACCGGACTCTCCGATGGGCTCCAGTTGGAGATTCTGGCCGGTCTCGACACGGGGCAGCAGGTTATCGAGAGGCCGCCCAAGAAGATAGAATAGGATTGCTGGAGCCGGAGGGAGGTCGACCTGATATGGAAACGCTTAAGCGTGGGCGCTCGCTAGAAAGAAGAGTGGCTGTTCTGAGCTGGGTGTCCGCCGTGCTGGTCATCGCCTTGGTGGTCTTAGCGTATTATTCCCAGTCAAGGACGAAGCACCTCGAGACGCTGCGCGTGAGAAGGATCGACTTTGTCGACGAGCAGGGTCGGTCCAGACTGACCGTCGCCACACCACTGCCCAATCCGGTTGTCCGGGGCACAGAGTTCCCGCGTTCAACGAACGTTTATGGATTGCAATTCAAGGATTCTCTCGGAAATGAGGTGGGAGGTCTAGGTATTGAAGACAATATAAAGGCAAGGATGCTGTGCTTCGACTATGAGACGGCCGAAGCAATGTGCTTGACGAAGTACCAGGACGAGGTCGAAATCTCTATGTTCAACAAGCCTCCCGCTAGTGCCGCCGTCGGGCAAACCGGAGCCCAGAGGATCGCGATGGGGGTCTCTGCCGCACACAAAACGGCATTCCTGGTACTGTTCGATCAGAGTGGCCGCGAACGCATCAGACTCTCTGTAGATTCGGCCGATGTCCCGCGCATCGCACTACTCGACGCCGATGGCAATCTTCTCTATAGTATTCCACAGGCTCAGGAGAGCCCCCCTGCCGGTGGCGGGGAGGGCCCTTGAGGATCGCCCCGTGAGAGCCCGGCGCCGCCTTTCGCGGGACCGCACTATCCTGCTCAGCGACGCCGCACCGTGCCTTGTCGACCATCGCCTTTGACTGACTCACACCATGCCCCTCGGCATCTTCCTGACCCAGATTCTCCGTGACATTCGTTCGCAAAAGATGCGGACGACGCTCACGGTATTCGGCATTCTCTGGGGGACCG
>JACQFV010000001.1 GCA_016199865.1 Candidatus Zixiibacteriota bacterium
CTAGTACTCCCCCGTCTGTCGTCCACAATCACGCGCTCCACTCGTCTTTGAGTGTGAAGGCCGCCTTCACGTGGGTCAGGGCGTGCTCCCCGATGACTCCCGGCGGCGCGATGGCAATCGCATCGAAGCGGAACTCTCGCGCGGTGGGATGCAGGGCTTCCAGATACGCCTGCGCGGCGCGGATAATCGCCTTCTGCTTGCGGGTCGTGATCCACTCGACCGGATGGCCGAATCGCAGCGAGCGCGCCGTTTTCACCTCAACGAAGACCAGGCATGAAGCATCGCGGGCGATAATGTCCAGTTCGTTTCGACTTTGCGGGCTGCGCCAGTTGCGCGCGAGAATTTCATAGCCCAGCCCCTCGAGATGCCGCGCGGCGAGCTCCTCGCCTGCCCGCGCCAACCGTAGCGCGGGCGACGACTTCGTATTTTTCTTGGTTCGCGATTTGGTTGATTGACGCCGCTTTGGCTTCGGCACAAGAGGCAGTTTCAACGTCGTTGGTGCGGCACGTGTCACGACAGACCCAGAGAACTCTGCCGCCAGTCGCGCACCGGGGCGAAACTCTGACGGTGAATCGGCGTCGGGCCAAGACGGGCGAGCGCCGCTTGGTGTTCGGGAGTGGCATACCCTTTATGGTGGGCGAAGCCATATCCCGGATACTGCAAATCGTATTCCTCCATGATCCGGTCGCGGATTTCCTTGGCCAGGATCGAGGCGGCGCCGACGGAGATGCTGTCACGGTCACCGCCGATGATCGCGCGTTGCGGCAGATCGACCTCAGGGATGTGAAACTTCCCGTCGACCAAGACCCCTTCGGGCATGACCGGCAGGTCCAACAGGGCCCGTCGCATCGCCAGAAAGGTGGCGTTGAGGATATTGATCTGGTCGATGTCCGCCGGTTCGACCAGACCGACCCCCCAGCCGGCGGCGACGGAACAGATGTGGGGAACGAGAGCCAGACGTTGCGCGGCGGTCAAAGACTTGGAATCAGCGATGCCGGGATCGTCGCAGTCGGGCTGGAGGATGATCGCCACCGCCACGACCGGCCCGGCCAAAGGCCCGCGGCCGACTTCATCGAGACCGGCCACGCGTGACAGACCACTGTCCCAGAAGTGGCGTTCATGACGCCACCGATCCACGGATATTGGCTGGGGCGACACCATGATCGGCCCGCATCGACCCCAGACGTCGGGGTGAGGAATATCGGTAGACGGCTTCTGATCGGCCGATTATTCGGCCGCGTCAGCGCGCGTCGGCTTCTCGGCGTCGGACTTCTTCTCTTTCTCTTTCACTTTCGCCGACCGTCCCGTCAGTTCGCGCAGATAAAACAACTTGGCACGCCTCACTTTCCCCTCTTTGACCAACTCCACCTTCGCGAGATTGGGGGAATAGAGGGGGAAGATGCGCTCGACGCCGATGCCGGCGGAAATCTTGCGGACCGTGAACGTGGCATCACTGCCCGCGCCGCGTCTCTGAACGACCGTTCCCTGAAACACCTGGATCCGTTCTTTGTCGCCTTCCTTGATCTTGACGTGGACGCGCACGACGTCGCCGGGGTTGAATACGGCCGGCGCCGTGGTCCCTTCGGGAATTCCGAGTGTTGATAGGTTGATCATCATTGGCTCCCTTATGTATCAATGTACCAATCCGAAACTTCAACTCAACCTTCACCGCCGACGTCATGGTCGCGGTCATGGTCATAGACATTTCGCTGCCCAGTTTTGCCCGATCCCGATCGGTCCGCCGGTGAGGCGGCGGCGGACAGCGGCAGATCGGGACGGTAGCGCCGGGTCATCTCCTCGGCAGTTTGGTCGCGCCACGCCGCCACTTGGGCGTGGTGTCCGGATACCAGAATGTCCGGGACCTTGAGGCCGCGCCACTCCGCCGGACGCGTGTACTGCGGTGACCCCAGCCCGCCCTGCGCGCGCACGAATGAATCTCCCCGTGCCGAGTCGTCGTTGCCCAAGAAACCCGGCAGACGTCGCGCAATCGCCTCGGTCATCACCATCGCCGGGAGCTCGCCGCCGGAGAGAACATAGTTGCCCAGTGACAATCGCCACGGACGCAGGTGAGTGAAGACTCGTTCATCCATGCCGGTGTAGTGTCCGCAGACGAAAATCAAATGCGGCAATGCCGCCAGATCATCGGCCACCCGCTGGTTGAACAAGGGACCCTGAGCGGTCGGGATGATGCAGGTCGCTTGCGGACCGATGGCTTCCACGGCGCGCGCAATCGGTTCGGCCTTCAAGATCATGCCCCCGCCCCCGCCGAAGGGGGTGTCGTCCAGCGAGCGGTGAACAGGATCATCGGAATAATCGCGCAAGTCATGGACGCGGACGGTCAGGACGCCCTGAGACATCGCCCGGGCCATGAGCGACTCGCCGAGGAAGCCGGTGAACATACCCGGGAACGCCGTGACAATGTCGATGGACAATCCCATGATCTTTGGTCACTCCACCATTCCTGGGATCGGCGTCACGACCATTTGTCCGGCGGCCAGGTCAATCGATTCTACGAAAACATCAACGGCCGGAATCATGAACTCGCCCCGTTCCCCCCGGCAAACATAGACATCGTTGGCCGGGCATTTCAGCACCGAAGTCACCTCTCCCAGAGCCGAGCCATCGCGCGAGACTACTCTCAGCCCGACAATCTCATCGTGAAAAAACTGCCCCGGCGGCCGGGGAATGCGCTCTTGCGCGTCAATCTCCAAGTCCCCCCCCAGCCACATGCGCACCTCTTCCGGAGTGGTGACGGTGTCGACCTGGATCAGAACCCGCCCTCCGGCAATGTGAACCGAGCGGACATTGGCTGACTCGCTGCGGTCGCCCCGCCGCAACGTGACGGCTTGGAGCCGATGGAAACGTTCCACGTCCTGGCCGTAAGGCCAGACATGAAACGCGCCGGCTATGCCGTGCGCCCGCCCGATCCGACCCAGGGCGACTCGTGACGAAAGGGTCAAGCCGCAGCCCCGCCCTCTTTCTGCGCGCCGGCGGCTTCGGACATCCGGGCGCGCGCCCGGGCCTTCACCTTGTGCGGCTTCTCGCGGACGGAATCCAGCAACGTGACGGAGCCATAATCCTCCCCGCGCTGCGCCTTCTGCCAGATCTGGGCCATTCCCGTGTGCACAAACAGGGCCGCGACCGTATTGGACGGGACGGCGCCCTGGCGCAGCCAGCCGAGCGTGCGCTCGACGTTCAGTTCGACTTTCCCCGGCCGCTCCAGGGGACGGTACCAACCCAGGACCTCCAAGAACCGCCCGTCGCGCGGCATGCGCGAGTCGGTGGCGACCACACGGTAGATCGGCCGGTTGCGCCGACCGCCGCGACGTAAACGAATGACTGCAGGCAACGACGTCCTCCTCTGATGATATGATTAACTATACCTCATACGATCGATTGACCTTCCATATCGCCCATCACATCTGGGGCATGCCAATGGGAAGGCGCGGCATCCCCCGCCGTCCGCTGCGGCTCACCGAGCGAACCATCTTCTGCATCATGCCGAATTGCTTGATCAGCCGGTTGACGTCTTGAATCGAGTTGCCGCTGCCCCGGGCGATCCGGAGGCGCCTCGGTCCATTGAGAATCTCGGGGTGACGGCGCTCCGAGGGCGTCATCGACAGGATCATCGCCTCCATGCGTTTCTGGGCGCGCGGGTCGAGGGATAAACCTTTGAATTGCCTGCCCACGCCTGGGATCATGCCCAGGAGCGACTCCAGCGATCCCATCTTCTTCAACTGTTCCAGCTGCTCCAAGAAATCTTCGAAATCGAACCGCCCTTCGCGGAGTTTCTCCTCCCAGCGACCGGCGTCTTTGGCCTCAACGGCCGCTTGGGCCTTCTCGACCAGACTGACAACGTCCCCCATCCCCAAAATGCGGTCGGCCATGCGGTCGGGATGGAACGGTTCGAGATCGTCGACCTTCTCCCCGGTACCGGTGAAGAGGATCGGTGCGCCGGTCACCTTGACGACCGAGAGGGCGGCGCCGCCGCGCGCGTCGCCATCGATCTTGGTGAAGATGACGCCATCGATGCCCACGCGGCCGGCGAATGCGGACGCCGAACTGACCGCATCCTGCCCGGTCATCGCGTCGGCAACGAAGAATGTCTCGGTCGGCTGGACCGATGCTTTAAGCGCCGCGACTTCCTGCATCAATTCATCGTTGACATGCAGTCGCCCGGCGGTGTCGATGATGACCAGATCGCGATCCGCGGCACGCGCCGCCACCAAACCGGCCATCGCGACGTCGAGAGGGCGCCCCGAACCAGTGTGGACCGGGACTTTGATATCGTGCCCCAGACGCTGCAATTGTTGGATCGCCGCCGGCCGCGCCAGATCACAGGCCACGAGGAACGGCGTCCGCCCGGACTTGGCAAACCGCGCCGCCAGCTTGGCGCACGTCGTTGTCTTCCCTGACCCCTGCAGGCCGGTGAGCATCCAGATCGTCGGACCGGGGCTTCGTGCGAAGCGGACAGGGCGATGTTGGCCGCCCAGGATGTTCACGAGGCCGTGATGGATGATCTTGATGATCTGCTGGCCGGGAGTGACCGATTGCAGGACCTTGCTGCCCAGACTCTCGGCTTGAACCTCTTCTAAGAATTCTTTAACGACTTTATAGTTGACGTCCGCTTCCAAGAGCGCGCGACGCACGAGTTTGAGCGCTTCTTCGACGTTCTTCTCGGTCACCTTCCCGTGACCGCGGAGGGTCTTGAGGATGCTTTCGAAGCGATCGGTCAGTTCACCAAACATGATTCCCATACCATGGCCACGAGCATCTGCATCAAAGTCACCCACGGGCGATGAAAACCCGTGTTGGCCGAACAACTAATGGACCGCCCGGCGCAATCTTGTAACTTACACAAGTCGGATCGTCTTTTCAATAGGCAGATGGCGCTGTCGCGACGGTCCTTAGGCGAGCGTCAGCGATATCGCGTTGCCACAGAGTCGCTTGACCGTGCCGATGTGGTCTCTGACTCTCGTGAGATGACCAGATCGACCTCGGATCCCAGTGGGATTTCATCGCCCGGCGCCTGCGATTGCTCCACGACGGTCCCGGCGGCGGCAGTGGAATCGAAGCGGCGGCCGACCATCCCCAGCAGCAATCCGCGCTCGCGCAATAGATCACGGGCGGCTTCGATGTTTACGCCGGTCAGATTGGGGCACCACGTGTAATCTTCACGCGGCTCCTGATTCACCAAGAGATTGACCACGCCGCTTTTGGGGAGACGGCTCCCCGGCGCGGGTACAGTGCCGACGACGTTTCCCAAAGGGACCGAGGAATCGGGAGAGGGCGCCCGCCCCCCGACGGCGAAGCCCGCCTCGACCAGAATGAGTTCGGCCTGACGCACCGTGAAGCCGCGGACTCGCGGAACCTCCACGAGTTCAGAGCCACGTGAAATCACGACCTTGAAATTGCGTCCCTGCTTGATCGGCGCCCCGGCCGCTGGACGTTGCTCGAGGATTGTGCCATCGGGTTGATCGGCCGAGTAACGGCGTTCGGCGATCTCCATGGTCGAGCCCAAGGACAGAAGATCGCTTTGTGCCCTTTCCATCGTGATTCCGACCAGTGTCGGTGCGGGGAATTCCTGCCCATGGCGGGTGAGCCGGGGCATGACGACCGAGTCGACCACTTCGATGAGACCGTACACGACGAGGAGCGGGATGATCAAAGACTTGATGGGACGCCGGATCCAGCCACGCCCCCACCAGCGGCGCCAGAGTCCGCCTGCCGTCACGACGGTAACCGGCGGAATCGGGCCGCGAATACCCCATCCAGACCATCGTCAGGAGGGACCGTGCGCAGATACCCCTCCGGCGAGATGTAACGCGGCGGCACCAGCGACGGATCGGCCGGCTCGAAGCGGAAAGTGGGATTGCCGGACAAAAAAGCAGTCACGACCTGTTCATTTTCCCGGGGAGGAAAAGTGCAGGTGGAATAGACCAGCACCCCCCCCGGCTCGACATGCGAGCTCGCGGCGGCCAGCCAGATGCGTTGGGAGCGGGCCAGACGGTCGACGTCGGCTGGTGTCTTGGTCCAACGGACTTCCGGGTTCTTGGGCAATGTCCCCAAGGCCGAACAGGGGACATCCGCCAAGACCCGTGAACCGGGGCGTTGGCCCAGCCCGGTCACATCGCCCATGACGGGAAGAATCTGTTCGAAGCCCATCCGCATCTTGTTCACAAGGACACGTTGAAGCCGGCTCTCGCTTTTGTCAACCGCCAAGACCTGCCCTGATGGTCCGACACATTCAGCGATGGCCAGGGACTTGCCGCCGGGAGCCGCGAACAGATCGATCACCGTCTCTCCCGGCTGGGGATCCAAGAGACGAACGACCAACCCGGCGGCGGGATTTTGCACCCATCCCAGCGGCTCCGAAAACAGTGGTGAGCCCGATGTCAGGGCTGCCGTGCTGACGGCAACATACTCGGGGAAATCGGGGTGCGGCCGCACTGTGCCGAGCCCAGCGACCGCTACCAGTTCCTCCAAACGCGACAGGCCCGCCCCGCCTCGCGCCAAGCGAAAATAATAGGCGGGGGGGTTGTTCGCCCAACGCGCGATTCGAGACGCGGCGTCGACACCAAAGCGGTCGAAGAGTAAACTCACAAGCCACTCCGGCATCGAGAGTCGATCTGTCCAAGCCCCCAGATCGTCGGGGCCGGTGGCTTCCACGTTCGAAAACGCGACCAACTGTGGTTTCTCCCGGACGGCCCGGCGCAGGACGGCATTGACCAATCCGGCAATCCCTTGATGCGCGGCGACTTTGGCGGCGTCGACCGCGGTGGACACGGCAGCATGGGCCGGGATGCGGTCGCAGTCGAGGACCTGAAATAATCCCAGACGTAAAATCCACTGTACTGCATCGCTCAGTTCGTCGGATTTGCCATCGGTGAGCAGGCGCGCCTGAGCGTCCAATCGACGCAGGTGCCGTAGCACCCCGGCGGACAGATGAATCGCCAGCGCCCGATCGCGTGGTGCCAATTGCAGGAAGCCGGGGTCGGAGTGCCAGAGTTGATCGAACGGGTCGGCGCCGGCTACGGCGCGGCGCGCCAGATCGTAGGCGACGGCCCGGGCCTGCCCTTGGCCAAAGGGATTGGGCAGAGGGCGTCGGTCGCGGGGGCCGACTCCGGCGGGACGTCCGCGGCGTGGGCCGCGGCCTGTGACGGCTGGATTGTACATGGATCGTTACCAGTTGGGGCCCTTACCCCGTCCATCCACTGATACGACCGGCGGGGGGTTGAAGATCCGGCCACTGGGGGCGGTCAAACGTGCCGGTGGACGAACTCTAATGCCCTCTAGAGCGGTTCTCATAAATATTTTCCGATTGTGGGCCGAACTTTCTAGACTTTTGTAAGTGATTGTGCCATGGTCGGATCGTGGCGCGTCGCTTACTCATCCCGAATCCCGAGAACGCCAGCGTTCACGAGTTGAAGCTGA
>JACQFV010000193.1 GCA_016199865.1 Candidatus Zixiibacteriota bacterium
AAGATCGACTCTGACCCGCTAACCGATTATGAACTGTCATGCATCGAAACACAACTTCGGACCGGGCAACCGATCACTGACCAATCACTTCCTTCGATTTGATTTTTTTCCATCGGGCCATGGCCGCTTTTCGAGCCGCTTCTGATCTCTGTTTCTTGGTCGTGTCTTTCCACCTTGCCTTGCCACCCCTGAGTCCCCCCAACCGTCCCAATTCGACGGCTGCGGGGTTCTTGCCTTCATCTTCGGGCTTCGTTTCTGACTCTGGCAGCGTTTCTCCCGTAGCATTGTCCACGATGGCCTTGGCCAATTGGTTTGGATCGCGGGGACGCTTGGCTTTCCTCGGCATGACACACACAATACGCAATGCCAGAGCGCTTTAGCACTGGTTTTTCAAACTGACCCACTACCCGTGTGGCGCCCCGCTTGACTTGGTTGACCGTCGGGATTTTCTTGCGTGCCCGGCCGTCTACGGACGGCCACTTTTGCAATACCCCCTTGGGGGATCGTCCAACGGCAGGACACGCGGCTCTGGACCGCGGTATTGGGGTTCGAATCCCTATCCCCCAGCCATCCCGCAGGCGCAATACAAATCGTCACCAACACAAATTGGGCCTGTGGAAAAACTCTACGGATGCCCGACGTGAGGAAGTGCTGCCACACGTCCTCGTGTGGCAGCCCATTGTCATTCAAGGCGTCACACGAGGACATGTGACGCCACTGCCGTGGAGCGGAGCGAGAAATGGGGTTTTTCAACAGGCCAACTTGTCGTGGCCACACCGGCATGATGTTCAGATGGAACTTGATTGATTAAACCCCGTTTACTATTCTGATTGTAGAGTCGCAATGATGGCCCCGAACCGCCGCCTTTTCCAACTCCTCGCCACATTGATGGCGTTGTTGGCTGTCGGCATCTTCTCGGCGGCCGCGTTCCACACCCACGGACATGGCGAGGGCGGGCAGGAGCATTGTTTACTCTGCCAGTCGGCCTTGGGCACAACCGCCCTGCCTGGTGGCGCCTTTTGCGTCCCGATTCTCTTGCTCTTGGTGGCGATCCTCGCGGCACCTCTGGAGGAAGGCCACTCACTCTGCTTCGGCACTCTCTTTTCTCCACGCGCTCCGCCCTTCTGATCCTTCACTCGCAGAACAGGTAATTCGTTTTCACTCTCGCCAGCAGGCTGACAAGCCGCGTCTGCGTTGCGATGGGAGGTTCCGAGTGGTACTGCGAAGGCATGTTCGCCCAATTGTCAGTGTGTCCGTCAGTCATCTCGCGTGGGCGGCCGCCCTGGTTTTGTTTCTGGCCGGCGCCGCCGGGGCGCAGACGACACTCAACCCCGACATCTCGCTCATCGGAAATCTACAGTCGTTGTGGAACAACAATGAGGCCGATCCGCAATCTAAACAACTCAATCTGAATCTGGATGAAATCGAAGTGGCCGTCAGCGGATATCTGAATCCGTATGCGCGCGCCGACGTCTTCATCTCCTGGCATGGCGAGCAGACCGAAGTCGAGGAAGCGTATGTGACCTTCACCCGCGGCATCCCCTTCGGACTGACAGTGAAGGCCGGCCAGTACCGGCTTGGGTTCGGACACATCAATCCGACTCATCCCCACGCTTATTCATTTATCCTGCAGCCGTTGCCGAATCAGGAGTTCTTCGGCGATGAGGGATTGCGCGACGTCGGCATCCACGCCTCGATCGCTTTGCCGACGGGAAACGTTGAAACATCCGTCTCCGCCGATCTCTTGAAGGGGGATTTCCTCGATTTTCCCGCTGTGGTGGCGATTCCGGTCAGCGCTCAGACGGCCGATGCAACGTCGCGTCCCAACAAACGTGCCTTCGCGGCGCGTTGGAATTCGTTTTTCACGCTCGGTGAATACACCTCTCTGAATCTGGGCGCCACGGCCGTGACCGGCATTCCCGCCGAGGGTGAACGCCGCTGGATCGGCGGCGCCGATTGCAAATTCCATTGGCGTCCCAATCGATACCAGTCCTTCAATTCCGTGGTCGAATGGACATTCAATCGGCAGCTCTACCCTCTGCCCCCGGATACGCGCCCCGGCGACGATCATCCCACCCGCCACGGTCTTTTCGGTTACGCCGAGTATCAGTTCCGGCAGCGCTTCAACTTCGGCGGGGTGGGTGAATGGACGCAGCTGCCGCAGTACGTGACCGCAAAGATCTGGCGCCTCGGCGAATTTGTCGGCTTTGCCCCGGTCGAGGAGACGTCGCTCGTACGCCTGCTGGTCGACTATCAACGTGATCCCGCCGCCGGTGACGGTTTCTGGGCGGCGACTCTTCAACTGATTTATTCACTGGGGCCACACAAACCCCATTCGTTTTAGGAGGAGTTCATGCAACGATCGATTCCCCGCGTTTTGGCCCTTGTGATCGCTCTGACGACCGTGGCCATCCGTCCCATACCCGCAGAGGCCGGAAAGCTCCAGGTGGTCGCGTCGACCTCGACTCTGGCCTACTTCGCCAAGCAGATCGGCGGCGATCTTATCGACGTCGGGTTCATCGCCGGCGGCAACCGCGATCTGCACTACATCGAGGTATTACCCAGTTACATGCTGAAACTGCGCAAAGCGGACGTCTACCTGACCATTGGGCTGGAACTCGACATGTGGTCGGCGCCCCTGGTCGATGGATCGCGCAACTCGCGCCTGCACGTCATCAACTGCGCCGGGGACATCGTCCCGATGGAGGTTCCGCAGTTCAAGGCGGATGCCCGCTACGGCGATCTGCACCGGTTCGGCAATCCGCATTATTGGGTCGATCCCGATAATGTGCCCGCCATCTGCGGCACGATCACGAAGGCCTTCTCGACCGGCGATCCGCAGCACGCCGGGGCGTATGAAGCCGGACGGGATGCCTATCTGGCGCGGCTCCAGGTGCGAAAAGCCATGTGGGATTCGCTCAAACCGCAAATGGCCGACGTGCGTTTTATCTCCTATCATAATACCTGGCCATATTTCTGCCGGTATTTCGGCTGCAAGAGCGTCGGATTCGTCGAGGAATTCGCCGGCGTGTCACCGTCGCCGTCGCATCTGGCGGCGCTGATTGATCGCATTAGGGCCGAGAAGATTCCGATCGTGGCGTATGAGCCGTTCCACGACAAACGCATTCCGGAGATGCTCGCGGAGAAAACCGGCTGCAGGGCGATCATGCTGCCTTCGTCCACCGGCGGCGCGCCGGGAACCGACACATATGAGGATCTGATCGACACCATCGTCCGCACACTACTGGCCGCGACGAAGGGAACCTGACATGTCCGAGATCATCGAAATCATGCTCTGGCCGGTTCTGGCCTGCATCGTTCTGACCGGGATTCACGTCTACTTCGGCGCGCATGTCATCCGCCGCGGCGTGATCTTCGTCGATCTGTCCCTGGCGCAGGTGGCGGCCTTCGGATCAACCGTGGCCTTTCTCTTCGGCCTCGATCTGGAATCGGTCGGCGCTTATTTCATCAGTCTCGCCTTCGCGCTCGTCGGCGCGGTGCTGTTTGCTCTGGCGCGCAAACGGGAAAGCGAGATTCCGCAGGAGGCGATCATCGGCATCGTCTATGCCGTCGCCACCGCCGCCGCGATCCTGGCCGTGGCCCGCCAGCCCGAGGGCGCCGAGCACATCAAGGCGCTCCTGATCGGCTCGGTCTTGACCGTGACGCCGCTCGCCGTCGGCAAGACTGCGGTGCTGTACGCCCTGATCGGCTTTCTGCACTGGCACTGGCGCAAACCGATGTGGCAGATCACGGCCGATCCCGAAGCCGCCAAACGTGAAGGACTCACCGTACGGCTGTGGGATTTTCTCTTTTATGGCTCGTTCGCGTTTGTCGTCACGTCGTCCGTGCGCATCGTCGGCGTCTTGCTCGTATTCGCGCTCTTGGTCGTGCCCGGCACCGCCGCCATTCTCGCAGGATACCGCAATCCGGTGTCTCGCCTGATCTTCGGCTGGATCTTCGGCGTCATCGTCTGCGTCGCCGGGATGGCGCTGTCGTACTTCGCAAACTGGCCACCCGGCGCAACAATCGTCGCGCTCTTCGGCGCGTCACTGTTGGTGACGGCGCTGGTCGGCGCGGCGAAGACGGCGTAAGTCAAAATGGCTTTCGGTAGCGCAGGCATTCCTGCCTGCGACTCTTGGGCAGGCAGGAATGCCTGTCCCATTATTGATGAGTGTTATCAGGCCTTCAACCCTCACCTCGAAGATCCCGAGCAGCGGGACCAGCCCTCTCCCTGACAGGGAGAGGGGGCAAGATTGATTTCAAATTCTACATAATTTCCCCTCTCCCCATTGGGGAGGGTAGGGTGAGGGGCGTCCGACATCGAGAGTTGTCGCGCCGGACGTACTTATGTGGCCCTGAAGAATAAATCGCCGGTGTTGGCGTTTGCGCGCGTCTGAACGTAAGTTACGCGAGCCCTGAGCGGGGGGGCGTGTTGAAAAAGCCGGCAGACAGGAATGTCTGCCCCACCAGATTTGGGGCAACTCGTTGTGTAATTGGTGGCACAGACATTCTTGTCTGTGCACGATTCCTGTAACAGAGGGTTTTTTCAGCAGGCCCCGGGGGTCGGGGCCACGTTGCCCGACCGAGGGAGTGCTGCCACACGTCCTCGTATGGCAGCCCATTGTCATTCAAGGCGTCACACGAGGACGTGTGACGCCACTGCCGTGGAGCGGAGCGAGAAATGGGGCTTTTTCAACAGGCCACCCCGGTCAGGGCTTGCGCAACTTGAATCGATTGCAAGAAGAATTCTCCAAGTCGTTCGACGAGGTCAACAGCGCTTCGACAATCTCAACGTGGGCGGGGCTCCTGACCTACTATTCGTCCGCCGCCCCCTCCGGCGGCAGGCCCAGCCAGGCACGCGCCTCGTTCATCGAACGGAACACCCGGAACTCATCTTTCGGGTTCACACGGCCCAGTTCAACCATGCGGGCCAAGCCGAAGATCGTCTCGGTGGCGGCGAAACACGCGCGCCGGGCGCCCCGGTCGAAGGGGTTATTCGCGGCGACCGCACGGATCCCCTCGGCGGTGACTTTCATGTCCGTGATCGCGCGAGTGTCACAAGCTGCCACAGATCGGAACGAAAATCCGGATCCTTGGCCAGGGCTTGCTGGTATTCCAAGAGATCCGCGTCGGTCAATGTGCCGGAGGTGACAGTGAAGACGATGCCGAGTCTTGTGTCGATGTGATACGTCGCGGGCGTTGCGCCTCCCTGTTGCGAAACCGCCTCCGGCACCGGTCGGGTCATGACCGCCCGACTGACAACGGCGCCCATCCCTTAACGGCCGACCGACGGCGCTGAGGCCGCCATGGGGCCAGTATAGCAGCGTGACGGGCATCATGTCAATCTCTTCGCCGACGAGTTTGCGCAACTTAAGTTCTGCCATGGCAGGTTGATGGGGCAGGGTCAGAGAATACCTTGACTTCGGCTGGGCTGGGCCCTTGATTGTCATTGGCCGCGGGGTGGAGCAGTCTGGTAGCTCGTCGGGCTCATAACCCGAAGGTCCTGGGTTCAAATCCCAGCCCCGCTACCATCGCTGGACGTGAGCCACAAAGCCTCCCTTGTTTATTGTCTACGCCATCGTTTCTTCAGAATACAAACGCTACGTTGGCCACACCGGTGATCTGAAGGCGCGTCTCCTCGAGCGCAATTCAGGGATGTGCAAAACCACAAAGCCCGGCGCCAACTGGCGGGTCGCTTACACCGAGGAATTCCCAACTCGAGGCGAGGCCATGAAGCGCGAACTCTGGCTGAAGACAGGCGCGGGACGACGTTATCTTCAATCCGTGGCCGCGGGATGGAGTCCGCCGGCGGCGGAGTAGCTCGTCGGGCTCATAACCCGAAGGTCCTGTCCGCCCAAGGCGGAAAATCCCAGCCCCGCTACCAATCTTCGAGACAATCGATTGCAAGAGCATTCTCCGAAACGGCATCGACCCGGGGTAATCTTCCATGAACCGCAACGAGGCCTGGGCCTTACTCACCGAATACACGAAGAACCCGGCGCTGGTCAAACACATGGTGGCGGTCGAGGCGGCGATGCGCGCCTATGCCCGCAAATTCGGCGAAGACGAAGACACCTGGGGCACAATTGGGCTGTTGCACGATTTCGATTATGAACGATACCCCACTCGCGAGGAACATCCGTTCAAAGGTGCGGAAGTCCTGCGGGGCCTCGGTGTCGACGAGAATTGGATCCGGACTATCCTGTCCCACGCCGATTATTCCGGCGTCCGGCGCGAGACACGTCGCGACAAGGCGCTGTTCGCCGTCGATGAACTCTGCGGCTTCCTCACCGCCTGTGCCCTGGTCCGTCCCGATAAGAAAATCGCCACGGTCGAAGTGGCGTCGGTGCGCAAGAAACTGAAACAGAAATCGTTCGCGGCCCAAGTCTCACGCGAGGACATCACCAACGGCGCCGCCGATCTGGGAGTCGATCTCGATACGCACATCGCCTTCGTCCGCGACGCCATGGCGACGGTGGCCGATCAATTGGGCTTGTAGGATGCCTGCTGCGCACGCACCGGTGAAAAATGGTGCGTTCAGAGAACGCCCCTACCAAGGACAGGGGTGCATCGTCGGTCAGGCGGAAGGCCGTCGACGTGAACGTCGCCGGGTCTGCGCCTTGCGCACGTCCGCCTCACCACGGCGGAATGCCGGAGATATCTTCGCAGGCTTGTGGGTGTGTGCTCTGCACGCACCGGTGAAAAATGGTGCGTTCAGAGAATGCACCCTACCAGAGATAGATGTTACGGCGTCGATTAGACGGAAGGCCGGGGACGTGAACGTCTCCGATTCTGCGCTTTACGCACGTCCGCCTCGCCGCGGCGGAATGCGGGCGAAATCGACGGGGCGAGGGTTCGACGATGTGCGGTCTTGGCCCATTCGCGGAAGAATCGTCCTGACTGAATCTCGGCCAAAAGCCCGTCCATCGCCCGGCGGGCGGCGGCGGTGATGATCCTCGGCCCGGCGACGGTGGCGCCGTGGGCCGCGGTCGGCGAAATGCGCGCAAACATACCCGCCAACCCTTCGCTCTTGATCAGATCGACGATCAAATCCAACTGGTAGACACATTCCAGATAGGCGGTGTGGGGGTTGAATCCATGCCGCACAAGCGTATCGACCGCCGCCTGCAAGAGGGCCGAGAGGCCCCCGCAGAGGGCGGCTTGTTCGCCGAACAGATCGCCGACCGACTCAAGAGCAAAGGTCGTTTCAATCGCCCCGGCCGGGAGGCAGCCGATTGCCTTGGCCAGAGCCAGCGCTATGGGCCGGGCGCGGCGTGAAGCATTTTGATGAATCGCCAGGAAACAGGCGACGCCATCACGCTGCCCGCGCAATTCACGCAGCCGTTGCCCCGGCCCCAGTGGCGCGATCAAGACGACATCGACCGTCGGTGGCGGCGCAACCAATCCGAAATGCACCGATGAGCCATGCGCGAAGACCAGCATCTGCCCCTGGCGCAGGTGCGGGCAAATCTCGCGTTCATACACTTCGCCATGGAGGTGATCGGGTGCGAGCACGAAGATGATGTCGGCGGCTTGGACAGCGTCAGCTGGTTTCGTGATTCGAAAGCCATCGCGCCGGGCGGTAATGCGCGAACGGCTGCGCGTGGGTAGACCGATCAGAGGTGCAAACCCCGAATCGCGCAGGTTCAACGCCTGAGCCCGTCCCTGCGACCCATATCCGAGGATCGCAATGGTCTTTCCCGCGAGTGGACGCAATGATGCGGTGCGGATGATACGCATGGGGAGCAGAGGGCGTATATCAATACGCCCCTACGAGTGGGCCACCGTCATCGCCCCCAGGAATTCACCCAGATCGGGAGCGGAATCCAGATTCCCCACCGCGGCGATGGCACGATCCTGTGCCGCCTTGTCCATCACCTCGCCGGTCAAGGCGCGGAATTTCTCCTCCAGATCGGCATTGGTCATCGGATTCTGCGGGTAACCGCGGGGGAAATCGACCTGCCGCTCGTGGGAACGGTCATCGGCCGTGGTGATCAGCACCGCCGAGCATTTCTTGGCGGGAAACTGCCGTTCAAAGTCGGCGTCGGCGACCACCTCAATCTTCGGCAAGAGGGCTCGCAGTGTGGGATCGGCGATCCGCGCCGGCGTGAATTGCAGAGGCGTGATCATCCGGTCCGCAATCGCCGCGGCGATGACATAGGGAAGTGAATGGTCGGCCGTTTCCTTGGAATCGGGATGATACTTGGTGGGATCGGCGAGAATGTCCCTGGCGCGGGCGATGGTGCGCACGCGCACGCGCGCGACCTGGTCGGGCTTGATGTCATGTGTTTTCACCAGATCGAGCGCCGCCGTGATCGGCGAATGGGTCAAGGCCTCCGTCGGAAATGGCTTAAACGCGCAACGTCCGATGCGCCAGGACTCGCCGAGGCCATCGGTCAGACGGCCCATCTCCCAATTGGGACCCAACACCTGGCAGAACCCTTCCTTGCCCTCGAGAATCGCCTCGGTGCCGATGTACCCATGCCGGGCCAGACGGGCGGCGAACACACCGGAGGCGACCGCCAGGGGGTCGACCGTGTTCTTCATCATGGTTAGTTTGCCCGCCACCACCGCGCCCAGGGTCATGTTGTGGCAGGTGGAGATGCCGATCGCATTGACCGTCTGGTCGACCGAGAGCCCCATCATGTAAGCCGCCACCACGGGCGAGGCGATCTGCGTTAGGGAGGCATGGTGCCAGCCCCGTTCGCGGATGCCCGGGACGGCAAATTCGCATAGCCGCATCTCCAGTTCGTAGGCCAACACGATTCCGGTGATGATTTCTTTCCCGGAGCGGCCGGACTGCTCACCGCAACAGATTGCCACGGGAATCAGATCGGAGGGATGGGAGGGATCGGCCTCCCAATAGATGTCATTGTAATCCATGACCCGGACGGCGAGTGAATTGAGCAACGTGGCGAAGTACGCGTTGGTCTTCTCGCCGGAAGTCCAGACGGTCGCCTCCGGGTTGCCGCCGAATTCGCGCACTGTCCGGCGGCATATTGCAACGTCTTCATGGTGGAATCCGCCCAACGCGCATCCGCACGAGTCGAGCAGGAACCGTTTGGCGGCAATGACCGACTGCGGGTCAATCTGCTCGAATCGCAGGCGGGAGGCGAATTGGGCCCAAGTGCGGGCGATGCTGGAGGAGGGGTTGGGCATGTCGTTCTTGACACTTGGGGTCAGCAGACTTTTCGCTCATGGGCCGGACGAGTATGCACGTTGACGGGGATCAAATCAAGATCGAGCGTAGGTTCGATTAATGGGGGTGCCACGGACAAACTTGTGTGTGTGTGCTCCAGACTTACTCGCACTCTTCACGCACAAGAGTCCAGACGCGGAACCGTCTGGACTCTTGTGCATGGCACCCTGCTGTAAAGGGATGGCTGACGGTCCGACCCTCACTTTAACCGCTTTACAACCTTCGCCGGATTCCCCACCACGACCGCATAATCAGGCACATCCCGGGTCACCACGGCGCCGGCGCCCACGACCGCGCCCTCGCCGATGGTCACCGGCAAGAGCACGGCGCCGGTGCCGATCATCGCCTTGCGCTTGACCAATGTCGGCTCCCATTGCTCGCGCGGCGAGGGGGGTTGACGGTCATTGGTGAACATGACGCCGTGGGAGATGAAGCAGTCCTCTTCGATCGTCACCAATTCGCAGATGAAGGAGTGCATTATTCACCTTCCATGCTTGCGTGACTGGGCCGCTGGACACGGCTAACGCTCTCAGGCTGCGGCCGAAGACGCAATAAACCATCCGATCCGGGCTGGGGCAAACGATACGGGGTCGCGAATACGTCCGGGCGCAGCCCCAGTCACATCTTATGGCTCCGTATCCGATAATGGAGTCAAGATGCCCGTTGAGGATCACGCCCAACCAGGACGGACAAACCGCGTAGAAGATTGAGGCGAAGGAAATTGACAGCCAAATGCCACCGGCAGTGTTGCGCCGAAGCCGGATGACATATATTGGCGTTTAGCCCGAA
>JACQFV010000025.1 GCA_016199865.1 Candidatus Zixiibacteriota bacterium
CTCTCCCTGAAAGGGAGAGGGGGATAGAATGATCCCCTCTCCCCATAGGGGAGAGGGTAGGGTGAGGGGCAGCACATTCGACATCACTCGGGGACGACGGTTAATATCCATTGGCCTTTTCATTCTGTTAGACGCTCTTAGAACGTGCGCGTCACACGCCCTCGCGTGACGCGGCGCCACCCGAGGGCGGGTGGCGCGCACAGGCCCCGGCTGCCCGCGAGAGAGGTCTTCCCGTTGCTGGATCTCCGAACTTACGCGTTGTCGAGCGTCATTCGACTTGTCTTACTGAGGCGAAACATCAATCCGCCGCTACGTCATCTCGCCCGCGGCATCTCTGGGGGGGGGAACTTGCGCGCGAAAGCGATTGACCGCGCTGCCCGGCGACGGTATCCAACGTCCGATGACCGACCGCGCCGACCAACTGCGTGCCCGCTTGGAACGTTACGCCGCGCAGTTCACTCAGGAAGCCCAAGCCGAACCATCGCGGCTGATCGGACCCGACTCGGTCGGCGCCGCGGAAGTGCGCTCACAACACGGTCGCTTCTGGCACCGTCGTGACGGCTACGATGTGAAGGAACCGTGGGGGGAATCGCTCATCGAAGAGGTCTGTGCCCGGATCACCGGCCGTGGCCTGCGGATTCCCTTTGCCCAACCGGCCGTACGCATTGCGTTGCGCGATTGTTTATTCGTCGATTGTGAGACGACCGGCCTGTCCGGCGGAGCGGGCACCGTTGCCTTCCTGATCGCCGTGGGGCAGTTCGACGGTGAGTGTTTTTGGGTCGACCAGTATTTCCTGCCGGATCTGGGCGACGAAGCGTCCGTCCTGCATCGACTCTCCCGTCGTTTCGCCAGCGCCGCGGCGCTGGTCACCTACAATGGCGGCGCCTTCGATCTGCCCCTCCTGGAAGGGCGCTTTCGTTTCTGGCGGCTGGAACCGTCATTTCGCGATTTGCCCCATCTGGATCTTCTGTGGCCGACACGGGCGCTCTTTCGGCATCGCCTCGAATCATGCTCATTGGGCCAAGTCGAAGAACAACTGCTCAAATTTGCTCGCGTGGAGGATTTGCCGGGGGCTGAGATTCCGCAGGTCTACTTTCAATACCTCCACGAGGGGCACAGTCCAAGGTTGCATGCCGTCTTCGAGCACAACCGTCTCGACGTGGTTTCCCTGTTTGTCTATTCGCTCTGGATGGACGAACGGACCCAGCCGGAGCGGCCAACTTTGGCTGATCCGGACGATCTCTTCGCTCTCGCGCACTTCTGGCTTAATCGGCGGATGGTTACGCTCGCACTGTGCGCCCTCGATGTCGCTTCAAATCGCGTCTTGGACCCTGCCCAGCGTGCCCGTCTGTGCGAGCTGCGGGCCCGGGTCTTCAAGCGTCAACAATCATACGGCGACGCGCATGTCCAGTGGCAACAGGTGGCGGCGTCGATGCCCGGGCGCCCGGACGTCGCCGAGGAAATCGCCAAGCACCTCGAACACCGGCAGCGTGATTACCACGCCGCGTTGGCGGTGGTCGAGCGCGCGCTCAGGGCACTCGACTTTCGCGACAGCGTTGGTGATACGGTCGAGGCCTATGTCCGGGAACGACTACACCATCGTCGTGCCCGCCTGCTGCGACGGTTGGCTTCGTCAGAACGGGGGAGAACGCCGTCTCACAGTGGTGTGACCTCCGCGTAGCCCTGCAGCCGCAAGATCATTTGTCCGATATGAGAGTATGGGTCATGGCGGTGCCCGCATTGGCGGGCGCTGCCGAGCCATGTCCGGCGAGGCGTCATTATGGTCGACCAGAAAACTCGCGATAAAATATTACAAGTAAAAGACTTATACACATTACCTCAAACTCTGGTTGAGGTGCTGCGTGTCACCGATTCGCCACAAACCTCGGCGCAGGACTTAAGCCGGATCATCCTGCGCGACGGCCCGATTACAGCCCGCGTCCTGCGCATGGCAAATTCGGCGTTCTATGGCCGTGCGGGGAGTGTCAATACCGTCCATCAGGCCATCGTGCTCTTGGGGTTTCGCTCGATCAAGTCGCTGGTTCTGTCCACTGCGCTGTTCGACGTCTTCGGCAACAAGGATACCGGTTGCGCCTATGATTTGACCGGATTCTGGCAGCATTCGCTCGAAACCGCGGGGATCGCGCAACTGTTGGCCGGACGGATCGGGTACCAGCCGCAAGAGGAGGCCTTCGTTGCCGGCCTCCTGCACGACTTGGGACTTCTCATCATGTCGCGGGCCTTCGGCGATGAATACCGCCAAGTGGTCAGCGCCGCGTCATCCGTCGAGGATTGGTGCGCGTCCGAACGCGAACGTTTCGGCATTGACCATCCCGAAGCCGCGGCCATCCTCTTCGCCGAATGGGGGCTGCCGGAGCAGTTGGTGCAGGCCGTCGGGCAGCACCACGATCCACCTCTGGGAGCGCAAGGCCCCAATCTCGATCGTCTGGCCCTGTTAGTGTCGCTGGCGGATCGTGTTGGGCACCTTGGCGTGGAGCCGCATGGCCCGGTGTCTCGACTGCAAATCGAACTCAAACATCGTATCGTCGGGGTGCTCGGATTGCGGCCAGCCGATCTGTCGATGGTCGATCGCTGGGTCTCGGAAAATTTCTCGGCGATCGCCGTTCATCTGGATATCCAGGTCGGCTCCCCGGTCGAGATTCTCACCCACGCCAACCAAAGGCTGTATGAACTCTACCAGGAAACCGAGCGCGCCCTTCTGGAATCTCCCGGCGGCGACCGTGACAAACTGGCCAAAGAGATCATCGACGCCGTCTGCGGGACCTTCTCGCATCATATCAACAACGCCACGACGACGATCATGGGGAATGCCGAACTCGTCGAATTGGCGGTGCGCCGCGGCCTGTTGTCCGATCCCGATGCCCGACTCGTCGAAGCGATGAAGTTGATCGAAAACGCCGTCTTCACCATCTCGGCCGTATTGACCGAGATGAAACTCCTCAACCGGTTCGACGTCGTCTCGTATCACGACCGCGCCCAGATTCTCAACATCGAAGAGAGGGTCAAACGGCGCTCGAAAGACCCCCGCCCGTTTTGACCCTGGTTCTTCGCTCTTTCTCTCGCCGGATCGCGACCCGCTTCTGTTGACGCACCGCCGTCTCTGCCGGTATAATCACGGCCGTGGCAGAGATTCGTACAAGGGCGATCGATACAGTCGGCAGCATCCCTGATCTGATCGTCGCATCGGCGCGTACCTGGCCGGACCGTCCGGCGCTCTGGCGCTGGTCGGGTTCACAGTTTGAGCCCCTGACCTACCGTCGCTTGCAAGCCACTCTCGCGACACTGTCACGTGACTTGGCCGCGCATGGCGCCGTCCCTGACCGGCGCGTCGCGATCTGGGTGCCGGATCGATTTACCTGGGGGTTGACCTACTTGGCGGTGTTGCACACCGGCGCCACGGCAGTCCCCATCGACCCATCCCTGACGCCCACGGAAATCGCCGCCATCCTCGCCGACTCGGAGGCCTCGCTTCTGATTGCGGATGCCGCCTGCCCGGCTCTATCCCTGTCCGGTTTGTCGGTGCCGGTCGTCCTGATTCAGGATATTTGGCCCAGCGTGAATGAGATCGCGCCGGATGCGGGGATCGATTCGCCGACGATCGACCTGTCGACTCCCGCCTCGATCCTGTTCACCTCCGGCACGACCGGAGGCGCGAAAGGCGTCGTTCTGACGCACGCGAACATCGTCAGTGACATCGCCGCCATTCGCATGATGGGGCTTCTGGACCACGAGGACGTGCTCCTGTCGATTCTGCCCATCCATCATGCCTTCGAGTGCACGGCGGGTTTTCTCTATCCGCTCGCGATCGGGGCGCAGGTTGCCTTTGCGCGCAGCTTGAAGTCCAACGAGGTCCTGGAGGACCTGCGGTTGACACGCGCCTCCGTCATGCTCGGTGTGCCCCTCTTCTTCGAAAAAATGCAAAAGGGAATCCGTCGCCGGATCGGCGAAGCCGACTGGATCAGAAGGATCATGTTTCTCGTTCTGAGTGCGCTCGTGAAGGGGGCGCATGCGGTCGGCATTCGCCGCGCCGGGCGTGTTCTGTTCTGGCCCTTGCGGCGAGCTGCCGGGCTGGGCGGGCTGCGCATTCTGGTATCCGGTGGCGCCGCCCTCCCGGCACCGGTCGCCGAGTTTTTCGACCGGGTCGGTCTGCCCCTGCTGCAGGGATATGGATTGTCCGAGGCCTCCCCTGTAGTTTCGGTCAACCGCCCGGGAGCATACCGTTACGACACGTGCGGGCCGCCTCTCCCGACCGTGGAAGTCCGGCTGCGCGACCGGCGCCCCGATGGTGTCGGCGAATTCGCCGTGCGCGGCCCGATGGTCATGCGCGGCTACTGGCGCAAACCAGAGGAAACGGCCGCGGTTCTGCGGGATGGGTGGCTTCTGACCGGTGATCTGGGATTGATTGAGCCTGATGGCCATCTGCGGATCGTCGGGCGCTCGAAAAACGTCATCATCAGCGGCGCCGGCAAAAACGTCTATCCCGAAGAGATCGAAGCCGTGCTCGGTATCGAGCCGGAGATCGCCGAGTCGGTCGTCTACGGCCTCACACGGCCGGGGAAAATCGGTGAGCTGGTCGCCGCGATCATTGTTCCCGATTTCGACTGGCTCGCCGTGTCGATGCGACAGGCGTTGGACGATGAATCCGTGCTGCGGCAATGCATGGATGCCGCGGTGCGACGCTGTTGCGAACGGATGGCCCCGTTCAAACGCATCACCGAATGGGAACTGCGCCACGAGCCGTTCGCGAAAACCTCCACCCGCAAGATCAAGCGGCATGTGCTGCGTGACGTGGCCGATGCCGATCAACGAGCCGCGACATGAAGCATTTTCTCCGTCCAGTGACCCTCATCCCGGCCCTCTCCCTGAAAGGGAGAGGGGGCAGAAATTGTACGAGCGCAATAGTTCCCCTCTCCCCATCGGGGAGAGGGTAGGGTGAGGGGGCCCCGAACGCAGGTACAAATGGTGATCCCCCAATCTGAACTAACTGTTGAATCTCTCCGTGCGAAATTGCCGGCATGACACTGGATCATGGTCTCTTCCGCCATTATCGAGTTCCGAACCCAAGGGGATGGCGACATCATCGATTTGACCGAGCGGCTGCGCGCCGCCATACAACAGAGCGGCGTCCATAACGGCCTGGTGAGCGTCTGTGCCGTCGGATCGACCGCCGCGGTGACGACCATCGAATTCGAGCCGGGTCTGAAAGCGGATCTGCCGACTCTGATGGAAAAACTCGTGCCCGCCCATGCGACGTACAAACACGATGCCACATGGGGTGACGGCAACGGATATGCGCACTTGCGCTCGGCTCTGATCGGTACGTCATACACAACGGCCGTGGTCGACGGCGAACCGGAGTTGGGCCAATGGCAACAAGTGGTGTTCCTGGAATTCGACAACCGTCCCCGTTCGCGGCGGGTACGCGTGCAGGTGGTGGGAGAATGAGAATATATGTAGGGTGGGTGCTCCGCACCCACCACGCTGGCAGCGATCAGAAAAAGGGTGGGTGCAAAGCACCCACCCTACGAAGAGCCGGCGTCGCTGTCCTGATCGCCGCGGCGGCGATCGTTCTCTATGCGTCGCCGGCGCATTCGCAGGATTCGCTCAGCTGCTTCCGCGCCGACCCGATTCGTTTTTTCTCCGGATCACGCGGCATGACCTGGATCGGCTCGGCCCGCTACTTCATGACGCCCTACTCGGACACGCTGGTGTTTTCGGCTGACAGTCTGGGACATATCCTGTCCGTGCGCCGCGTTCTGGTCGATCTGGATGACACCGTCGTCGTGTCCCGCGGTAAAGGCACGATCAGTCGCGGGGCCGGCGATTCGACCTACACGGTCCATTGGTCGGAGCGCCTTTATCCCGACGTGACCGGAACGATGCTCTGGCAGGACAATCAATGGGTCGTGGCCTTTGATGGGACCTGGAGCCAGTGGTCGATTCGCGTGCGGTCGCAGACGACGAAATCGATCATCGCCGCCGCGGCGCGGGCGATGGGCAGTCTGCCCCCGGTCGAGTTGACGTCAATGATCTATCGGGCGGCGGCTCCCACCAAATGAAATGCCCACGCTGACATGCTGGCAGTACTCCTGATCGTTGCGAAATGGCTCGGACTCCTGGGCATGGTTGCAGCCGGGGTCATCGGGTTCTGCATCGGCGACACAGTCTCGCTTCGGACTCATTATCTGATCGGGTTGCTCTCGAGCATGCTCTTCGCGCTCGCGCAGGTGATGACGATCTACTACTTTGTCGGCATGCGCAACGCGCTACGGCGCGCCTGTACGAAACATGGGCTATCCGACGATGTGGCCGCTTTGGCCTTGACCATCAAGCGGAGTGTCTCGGGACGCGGTTACATTCTGTCGCTCTTGGCGACGGTGACGATGATCATGGCCGGTGGTGCGCTCTTCGGCCGGATGCCGGCTTGGGTGCACTACTCTCTCGCCATTCTCACGATCATCGGCGGAGTCTATACGGGAGCGATTGAGTTCGGCGCCTTCCGTCGCAACGCCGACCTGTTTGAGCGGACGGCGGCGCTGATCGACTGTCCACCCGCCGGCGAATCCGGCGGCGAATAGAGGAGAGCCAATCCGGTTGTGAACGACGTTGTTTCGCCCTATACTGTGCTCATTATGTCGCGTATTGGACTGGGAGCCCGCAACACGATGACGCAACGGAGACTCCTGCGCACGCCAGGCGCCCCCGCCTGGCGTTCCGCCACCCGAGGGCGGGCGGCGGGCACGACGTCTGCAGGTGTCAGACGTTTTGACTCGGCAGGGTTCTCCGGGGGATGGGGGTATAACTATGCCGATGACGCTCGTCGAAAAGATTATCGCTGCCAAAGTCGGCCATGAGGTCTGTCCGGGGCAGTTGGTGATGGTCCCGGTCGATCAGGTCTTTGCCCACGACCTGTCCGGGCCCTTGGCGATTTCCCAACTGAAAGCGCTGGGCTTTTCTGGATTCAAACATCCGGAGAAAGTTCGGTTCTTCCTGGACCACGCTTCGCCCAGTTCAACTGTTGCCTCCGCCAACGAGCAGAAGACGATCCGCGATTTCGCCCTTCAATCGGGAGTCGAACTGATTGACGTCGGCGAGGGGATCAGCCACCAGGTCGTGATGGAACGCTATGCGAAGCCGGGCGAGATCATCATCGGTGGTGATTCGCACACCTGCACGGGGGGCGCCGTGGCCGCATTGGCCACCGGCGTGGGGTCGACCGACGTGGCCATCGCCATGTACCTCTGCCGCACATGGCTGAAGGTCCCGGAGACCATGCGCTTCGTGATCAAAGGGCAGTTGCCCAGGGGTGTCTATTCCAAGGACGTCATGCTGCACATCGTCGGCAAGATCGGCGCCGGTGGCGCCACCTATCGCTCGATGGAGTTCGTCGGTTCGGCCATCGACAGTTGGGGGCTGCCCGATCGCGCCGTTCTGCCCAACATGGCCGTCGAAGCCGGCGGCAAGTGCGGCTTATGCCCCTCCGATGCGAAGACGAAAGAGTACCTGACTGCCCAGGGCCGTCCGCAAGATTATTCTCCATTGGCTGGCGACAACAATGCCCCCTGCCAGTTTGAGATGACCGTCGATGCCGCCACGCTGGAGCCGCAGATCGCCCTGCCGCACACGGTCGACCGTGTTGTCGGCGTGACCGACAAACTGGCGCGTGGCATCAAGGTCCATCAGATTTATTTGGGCACCTGCACCAATGGCCGCATCGAAGACTTCCGGATCATCTCCAACATTCTCAAAGGGCACAAGATTGCGAAGGGGACACGTCTGGTTGCCACGCCCGCGTCGCGCCGCGTCTATCTCGAAGGGTTGAAGGAGGGAGTCTGGACTTCGATCATCGAAGCGGGTGGTCTGGTCAACTCCCCCGGCTGCGGCGCCTGCCCCGGTATCCAGACCGGCATACTCGGCTCCGGCGAGAATTGCCTGTCGACGATGAATCGCAATTTCAAGGGACGGATGGGCAACCCGGAAGCGTTCATCTATCTGGCCTCCCCGGCGACCTGCGCCGCCTCGGCCCTGACCGGCGTGATCACCGATCCACGGGAGGTTCTGTGACCAACAACACCGGACGCGCCTGGATATTCGCCAGTGACATCTCCACTGACCTGATCTTTCCCGGCCGCTATGTGCATCTTCTGTCGAACATGCCCGAATTGGTCAAGCACACGTTGGAAGATGCCCGCAGCGATTATGCCGGCGCCGTTCAGCCCGGCGATTTTGTCGTCGCCGGTGACAATTTCGGCATGGGTTCCTCGCGCGAGCAGGCGCCGGTGATCATCAAGTTGTCGGGTGCGCGCGCCGTTCTCGCGAAATCATTCGCGCGGATTTTCTTTCGCAATGCCATCAATGTCGGCCTGCCCGCCATCGAGGTGAACACCGACGGCATCAACGAAGGGGACCAATTGAGCATCGATTTCGGCTCCGGCCGCCTGACCGATCACACGAATGGCATCGAGCGCCGTTTCGAGCCCCTGCCGCCGATCATGACCGAGATTCTGGCCGACGGCGGCCTGGTCGAACACATCAAGAAGCACGGGGATTTTCATTTGTAGGGCAGATGTAATCTGGCCCGTGATCAGTGCGCGCCACGCGCCCCCGCGTGGCGCGACGGACGCCACCCGAGGGCGGGTGGCGTGCACATGAATCGTTTGGACGAATTCTATTATTTCCATGCCACCTCCGTCGTTCGGCACTCTCGACCAGACTGACCTCACTGCTCTTCGTTCCATCTGCGGGGCCGATTTCGTTCTGACCGACTCACCCGACCTGGCGATCTACGGCGCCGACGAAACCGAGGACCTCTGCTTTCCGCCGGAGGTCGTGGTGCGGCCGCAGACGGCCGTGCAGGTGCAGGCGATCATGCGGTATTGCTCGGCGCGTCGGCTGCCGGTGACACCGCGCGGGGCGGGGACCGGCCTGTCCGGCGGGGCGCTGCCAGTGCATGCCGGCGTCTGCCTGTCGCTGGAGCGGATGAACAAGATTCTCGAAGTCGACACCAACAATCTCGTGGCGGTTGTGCAACCGGGCGTCATTACTCAGATGTTACAGGAGGTGGTCGAGGCGCAGGGGCTGATGTATCCCCCCGATCCCGCCAGCCGGGGATCGTGCATGTTGGGCGGCAATCTCGCCGAATGCGCCGGCGGGCCGCGGGCGCTCAAGTATGGCGTGACGAAAGATTATGTCTTGGGCGTCGAAGCCGTGCTGCCCAATGGCGACCGGATCCGCTGGGGCGGCAAACTCCTGAAAAACGTCACCGGATATAATCTCGCTCAGATTCTCGTGGGTTCGGAAGGCACATTGGCAATCGTCACCGAGATCACGTTGAAGCTGGTGCCCTTGCCCAAACATCGGATGATGGTCGTTGCGCCATTCGACGACGGTGAGAAAGCGGCGACCGCTCTAACGAAGATTTTCATGGCGCGCCTGACGCCCTCAGCCGCGGAGTACCTTGAAGGCGCCGCCGTGCGCTGCGCCGAAGCGAAGTTCGGCAAGTCCTTCCCGCAGTCGGACGCCGACGCGCATCTGCTCTTGGAACTCGACGGCAATGATCGCACCCTCCTGGAGAGGGACGCCGAGGCGGTCGGCGAGATTTGTCTGGCCGAAGGCGCGCGCGATGTCCTCCTGGCCGACGAGCGCGCCAAGATGGATGATTTGTGGCAGATGCGACGCGGGATCAGCGAAGCGGTCAAATCGGTTTCAATCTACAAAGAAGAGGACACCGTCGTGCCCCGTGCCCGATTGCCGGAGCTCGTGCGGATCGTGCGCGACATCTGCGCCCGTCATCGCCTGTCGGCCATCACCTATGGCCACGCCGGCGACGGCAATTTGCATGTCAATATCCTCAAACGCGACTTGAGCGATCAGGAATGGGATGAGCGTCTGCCGGGCGCGATCACCGAGTTATTCGAGAAGGTTGTGGCGATGGGCGGCGCGATTTCCGGAGAGCATGGTATCGGCTGGGTGCAGAAACGATACATGCCGATTGCCCTGGGACCTGCCGAATTGGCCCTCATGCGTGGCCTGAAGGGCGCTTTTGACCCCGACGGCATTCTTAATCCGGGGAAAATGTTTCCCGATGAAGCACCGTAGGGCGGGCTCTGCCCGCCTCTTTTCTGGAATATTCGGCCAATCCTCCGTACATTATTGACCTCCAAGGGACCGCCAACATTGCCCCGATTTGAAAAACATTACTCCGTCGAAGAGGCCAACGCCATGCTGCCGCATGTTCTCTCGGTCTTCGAGCGGATACATGCCCTGCAGACCGAACTGGCCAAGAGCGAAAAACAACTGGACAAGCTGCATCACGCCGCGCCCGGCAACGGCGGCGCGCGCAAGGGGGCCGAATTGGTGGGGCTCTCCGAGGCGATTGCCCGCCTCACCGCCGCCTTGGAAGAGAAGGGGATTTTCGTAAAGGATATCGACAACGGCCTGGTCGATTTCCCGCACCTGCGTGACAACGAGGAGGTCTTTCTCTGCTGGCGGATCGGCGAGAAGACGGTCGCCTACTGGCATGACCTCGAGTCCGGCTTTCGTGGCCGCCAGCCGTTATGATTTTGTAGGGCGGGCTGTGCCCGCCGCTTTATCTTGTTGTGGGTTTGACGGTTAAGACAATTAGACGAACAATCACTTTATGACGATCATCCGCTTGGTGATCGCCCCCGTCGACGATATCATTCGGTAGAAATACCGCCCCGAGGCAACAAGATTTCCATTCTCGTCACGACCATCCCACTGCACGGATGATTCACCGGGCGGCACCTGTCCCGACAAAAGTGTCCGCACTGGCCTGCCCAGCGTGTCGTAGATCCGAATCTGAACATGATCGGTCTTTGCCGTGCCATACCGAATCTCCGTCAATTGATCGCGGTAGGTCACAAACGGGTTTGGGCCGTTCTGAGACATAAAGGCGGTCGATTCGGGCGGTGGCGGAGGATGAGTGATCACTGTATCGACTTTCAAGGTCACCAACACATACAACGGCGAATTCGCGGCCGCTGGGGAGTGAATGACGATGGTATCCCGATACAACCCGCCGGGCAGGGAGAACAAATCGACCGAAACCTGCGCCACGGATGGCGCTATGCTTGAGCTGGGCCCAACCGCAAGCCAGGATGAGCTCCACGTGGCCCCCCAATCGAGCAGGACGTCTCCGGTGGAGCCGATCGACAATGTCTGCGGTGCCGGAGGCACTCCGCCTACCATGCCCTCAAACCGGAGCGCCGTCGGCAAGGCCCGGACCTCAATCGAGGCGGGGCTGCCAATCCGGATCAGGGCTGGGTATACATTCGGACGGATCAGATTTCCCGGATAATCCGAAAAACTCACCTGCCGCAAGGCGACGCCGCCTGAGACCTCGTAGACCGAGTCCACGGAGCAATACTGGTCGGACGAGTTCGGTGAAATTGTAAAGTACAACCGCGCCACCGGGGCGCTGTCGACGGGGAACCACCCGGGCCCGCTGTTGGTCGAGATGCCCGCGACGAGAATTCCCGATGTTCTCTTGGTCAGATCGGTCTGCGTGCGCAGCGCCGTGACATTTCCCAGCCAACGGCCGGGCAGGAACGCAATCGAATCCAAATTCAGATCGGGCGAAGTCCAGCGAAAGTAGATTACGGCGCCCGCGAGGATAACATCGTTCTCGATGATCACATCAACGGAAATCGATTGCCCGGCCGTCCCCGAGGCGTCGGAGAAACGAATCGCATTTTCCCCCCGCGCCGCCGTAGCCATCAGGCCCGCCGAGACGATCGCGGCACCGATCAATGTCTGTCGCAGCGGCTTCATCACGTCGACATTCGATTTCGCTTGCACCCCCACACTTATACGCACACCCGCCGGGGCCGCGCATGCCATTTCCGGGACGTTCACGGGCCGTTGGCTGTTGACTTGGCGTCGCGTTGGGCGATAAATTGCCCCTCGTTGTGATCGGAAATTGAGAGACAAACAGAAGGGTTTTGGAGGAACCGCATGGCCAATGCATTGATCCGCTACACCGTTGCAGATGGCATCGCCACGATCACGATGGACGATCCGCCGGCCAACACCTACACCCACGAAATGATGCGCCAGATGGATGACGCCATCCTGCAGGAGCGGTTCGACGACAAAGTCCATGTGATCGTCCTGACCGGCGCGGGGGAGAAGTTCTTCTCGGCGGGGGCGAATATCCGCATGCTCACCGAGGTCACGCCCCAGTTCAAGTACTACTTCTGCCTCCATGCCAACGAGACGCTCAATCGGCTGGAGCAGACCCCCAAACTCGTGATCGGCGCCCTCAATGGCCACACCGTCGGCGGCGGGCTGGAAATCGCGATGGCCGCCGACATCCGTGTCGCCCGCAAGGAAGCGGGAAAAATCGGCCTGCCCGAGGTCACGCTCGGCGTTCTGCCCGGCACCGGCGGTACCCAGCGGCTGGGACGGTTGGTCGGCAAGGCCAAGGCCATCGAACTCATGGCCACCGGCCAGACCTATTCATTCGAGGAGGCGCTCGAGTGGGGGATCATCTCGCACATCTTCCCGCGCGACAATTTCATGTCGCAGGTCTATGATTACGCCCGTCAGTTCGCGCCTCCCGGTAAGGCCTCGAAGGCGGTGGGACGGATCAAGCGCTCGGTCCAGTCGGGGTGCGAAGTCCCGTTTTCCGAGGGGCTGGCCATCGAACGCGAATTGCAGCAGCAATTGTTCATGTCTTCCGACGCCAAAGAAGGTCTCGCGGCCTATGTAGAAAAGCGCGTCCCGCAATTCACGGGCCTATAATTCATAGCGCCGAAGGCGCGAAACAAATTAGCCCAGGGCGTAAGCCCTGGGAATTGAGGCGACAGATTCGAATTCCCCCTCCCTCCGGGAGACGCAGATCAGCGCCGGAGGCGCGACAGAACATAGCCCAGGGCGCAAGCCCTGGGAACTTGGGAACGTGAGAAACGGAATAAACCCATGACCATCACACCCCGTTTCACCGACCTCTACATCAGCGGCCAATGGCAGAAGGCCCGGTCGGGGAAGACCTTCACCACGATCTGCCCGATCACAACCGACCCCATCGCCGAAATCGCGGAAGCCGATGCCGCCGAAGTCGATCTGGCGGTGCAGGCCGCACGGACGGCGCTCACGACCGGACCATGGGCCACAATGTCCGCCGCCGCGCGCGGACGTTTGCTCTGGAAGATCGCCGATGAACTGGAGGCGCGGTCTGAGCATTTGATCAATCTCGAAACGCTCGACAACGGCAAACCGATTTTCGAATCGAAGATCGACCTGTATCAGGCGCTCGGTGTCCTGCGCTATTTCGCCGGGTGGGCGGACAAGATTCAGGGTGACACGATCCCGGTCGAGGGGAATCATCTCGTCTACACGCGCAAAGAACCGGTCGGCGTGGTGGGCGCGATCGTCCCGTGGAATTTTCCGCTCCTGATGGCGATCTGGAAGATCGCTCCGGCCTTATGCTGCGGCAACACGCCCGGCGTGGACAAGATCGCCTTCACCGGCTCAACCGAAGTCGGCAGGGAAATCGCCCGCCGCGCCGCCGATACCCTGAAAAGGGTGACCCTCGAATTGGGCGGCAAATCGGCCTTGGTCGTTTTGGCGGATGCCGATCTCGATGCGGCGATGCGCGGTTCACTCTCCGGCATTTTCTATGGCAAAGGCGAGGTCTGCGCCGCCACCTCGCGGCTTCTCGTGCATTCGAAGGTACATGATGAACTGTTGGAAAAAGTCGTCGCGAAAGCGTCGCGCTTTGCTCCTGCCGATCCTTTCAATCCCAAGACCCGCATGGGCGCGCTCGTCTCCGAAACGCAGATGAACCGTGTCCTCCGCTACATCGACACCGGCAAACGCGAGAAGGCCAATCTGGTTACGGGCGGCGGGCGCGCCGACGGTCTGCGAGGATATTTTGTCCAGCCGACGATC
>JACQFV010000200.1 GCA_016199865.1 Candidatus Zixiibacteriota bacterium
GTCGGAGGCGTCGAAAACTCTGGGCAGCTACGCCGAGTGCCTTGCCTTGGACCAGCACGTCGACTCGCGCAAAGCGGTCCGGCTGTTGGGATGGCAGCCCGCCCACGGCGGCTTCGTCGATGAAGTGGAGACCTATTTCGCCGCTTGGAAGGCCGAGCGCATGTAGGGTGCGTTCTCAGAACGCACCTCTTTTCATGTCACATATCGAATGGTGCGTGCGCAGCACACACCCTACGATTGAAGCCAGCGACGCACGCCATGCCAGGTGAGATCAAACACCATCTGCGCACTCCGTCGAATCTCCCGGTCGCGCCTCTCTACGATCGCTGGCCCAAGGGATTTGACCCCGCCCGTGATCTGGGTCAACCGGGGGAATACCCGTTCACGCGCGGCGTCTACCCCGGCATGTACTCAGAACGGCTCTGGACGATGCGTCAATACGCCGGTTTCGGCACTGCGCGCGAGTCGAATCAGCGCTATCGGTATCTCCTCTCGCAGGGACAGACGGGTTTGTCGGTCGCCTTCGATCTGCCGACCCAGATGGGATACGATTCCGATCACCATCTGGCCCAAGGCGAAGTGGGACGCACCGGTGTCGCCATCGATGGCATCTGGGACATGGAGGTTCTGCTCGAAGAGATTCCCCTCGACAAGGTGTCCATCTCGATGACGATCAACGCTACGGCGGCGACGCTCCTGGCATTGGTGGTCACGGTGGCCCGTCGGCGCGGGTTGCGGCCGGAGGCACTGGCAGGCACGATCCAGAACGACATTCTGAAAGAATACATCGCCCGTGGCACTTTCATCTATCCACCCCGCGCCTCCATGCGCCTCGTGACCGACACATTCCGATACTGCGGCAAACACCTGCCGAAATGGAATCCGATATCCATCTCCGGATATCACATCCGTGAGGCCGGTTCGACAGCCGCGCAGGAGATCGCCTTCACGCTCGCGGACGGCATCGCCTATGTCGACAACGCCCTCGAGGCGGGACTCTCGATCGATGAATTCGCGCCGCGATTGTCTTTTTTTCTGAACGCGCACAATGACCTGTTCGAAGAGGCCGCCAAGTTCCGCTGCGCGCGGCGTTTGTGGGCGAAGATCATGAAAGAACGATTCGGTGCCGCGAAGCCCGAGTCGATGCGTTTCCGGTTTCATGCCCAGACTGCCGGCTCGACCTTGACGGCCCAGCAGCCGCTGGTCAATGTCCCCCGCGTCACCCTGCAGGCGCTGGCGGCCGTGCTCGGCGGCGCGCAATCGTTGCACACCAATGCTTACGATGAAGCCCTGGCGCTCCCGACCGCCGCGTCGGCCGAATTGGCTCTGCGCACCCAACAGGTCATTGCCTACGAATCCGGCGTCGCCAACACGGTCGATCCGCTCGGCGGTTCGTTCTACGTCGAAACCCTGACCGATCGATTGCAACAGCGGGCCGAGGCGCTCTTGGCGACCATCGACCGAATGGGCGGCGCCGTCGCCGCCGTCGAACAGGGGTATTTCGCCCGTGAAATCCAACAAGCCGCCGCCGAGCACCAACGCCGGGTCGAAAACGGGCAAACAGTCGTCGTCGGCGTTAACCGCTTCGCAACCGGCGAGTCCCAGCCATCGGTGCCCATCGCCGCGCATGACCCCGCACTCGAAAATGAGCAGTGCCGCCGGCTGGCCGAGGCGCGCCAATCCCGCAATGATCGCGCCGTCGGCGAAGCCCTGTCGGAATTGGAACGTCGCGCCCGTAGTGACGAACCCTTGATGCCGCAAATCGTCGTCTGTGTTGAAGCGCACGCCACCGTGGGCGAAATCGCCGACGTCTTTCGCCGTGTCTGGGGAGAATACAAAGGAACGACGCCATGCTGAAATCCATCGCTCATGTCGCCATCGCCGTCGGCAATCTCGACAGGGCCTGTGACTTCTATCGCGACGTCTTCGGCGCCCGCATCGTCGGACGGCGTCTCCTGCCGTCGCAGAAGGTCGAAATCGCCTTTGTCCAGTTGGACGGAGACACGAAGCTCGAACTGTTGTCTCCGACCGAGCCCGATTCACCCGTCGGCCGGTTTCTTGCCAGGCACGGACCCGGCTTGCATCATGTCTGCTTCGAGGTGGAAGACATCGAAAAGCGGCTGGAATATCTGGCCGATCACGGCATTCGGCTGATCGATGCGTTACCCCGTCCCGGCGCGGAGAATGATCGGATTGCCTTTCTGCATCCGGCTTCGA
>JACQFV010000201.1 GCA_016199865.1 Candidatus Zixiibacteriota bacterium
CAACGCCGTCTCCGCCTGATTGAGGCGGCAGCCCAGCGTGTGGAAAGATACACGCCGCAGACCGTTCATGCCGTAACGGTCTCCATCGGCGTCATAAATCGTCCGTCGACGGTGCGTCCCAGCCGCTGGCGGGTAATCAATGTCCCCTCCGGCCAGTCGCCGAAGAGCGACTCGACCATCTCGCGCGGTTTGACTGATCGGCCATCTACGGAAACGATCGTCAGATGCCAGTGGGTCGTGCCGTTGTCGGTGCTGAAGCGCCAGTCGGCGACGAATTCGGCGGCGTTGATCGTCTTTTTCTTCTCTTTGACCGTGCGGTTGATCAGCCAGCCGCCGTTGGCGAGACATGAAGTCAGCCGATCCTGCAACTCCGTAACGCTCCCGACCAGTTCGCGCAGCGCGGTGGTATCGAATGAAACGAGGTAGTCGAAGCGGTCGGTCAGGGATTCGACGGAGGCTTCACCCGCCGTCAAGAGGCAGGCGCTACGCACTTGGAATCCTTCATGCAAATGCTCGTTCATTGATTCCACGATCCGCTCACAGGGCCAAGGTTCGCTCAGCTCGACGTCGAAGTACTCGTTCTCCCCGGCCACACCCACCGGCAGCGCGGCGCCGAAGGAGAACTTCGGATGCGGATGAAATCCCCCCGAGAAGGCCACGGGCCACTGGGCGCGACGTCCGGCGCGTCCGATCAGGCGCACAACCTCCAGATGCGAGAGAAATCGCGACAAGCCCAGTTTGCCGTAGCAAACGCGGTAGCGATAGAGTGGACCGGCCGTCGGCTCGAAGGGGCGTACGGCGGCAGCAGCGTTGTCCTGGGCGCGCGGGGTCGATTGTCCCTCGTGGAACTCCCCCGGCTCGCGGGTGACCGGGATCGGCAGATTGTCGCGGCCGACGCGGTCCAGCATCGCTTCTTTCTCGATCACCAGATTGAGGGCGGACTGCCCGGCGGTCTCGCGCTCGATGGCGATGGCTTTCAAATTGCAATCGACGCCGCAATCGTAGCAGACCAATTTGACGACGCCATCTTTGTGCCGCGGCGGGTTGTGCCGTTTGGGCAGGTAGGGTTTCTCGCAGGGGTGCCAGAAACGCGAGGCCAGCCCCTTCTTGAGGTCCTTGAGCAGGAACTCCTTGGTCACACGCGAGTCGATATGATCCCAAATCAGCTCGGCCTCGATCGGCAGAGCTGGCAGGAACTGCCTGGGGTCGATGTCGCATTCGGCAAAGGCCCGCAGCCAGATCTCCTCGCGGAAATGATCCGTCCATTCGTCGAAACGGGCGCCGGAGCGCCAAGCGGTTTCGATGACGCGCCCCAAGCGACGGTCGCCGCGCGAGAAAACCGCCTCCAGCCGTGAGAGCCGCACCTCGTGGCATTTCAGATCGATTCCCTTGAAGGGACGCAGGCGGTCGTGCAGCATCCGTTGCTTGCGGATCAGATTCTCCGGCGCATCGAAGGGCACCCACTGGAAGGTGGAGTGCGGCTTGGGCACCAGCGATGCGACTGACACAACGATGGTGATCCCTCGCGGCCCCAGTTTCCGTCCAATCTTCCAGACCCGAATCGCAGTTTCGGCGATGCCGATCACGTCTTCGTCGGTTTCGGTCGGCAGCCCGATCATGAAGTACAGTTTCAAACGGGTCCAGCCGTTCGAGAAGGCGATGTCGGCGGCGGTGTCGATATTCGCATCGGTGATGCCCTTGTTGATCACGTCGCGCATGCGCTGGGTACCCGCTTCCGGCGCGATGGTGAAACCGGTCTTGCGGACTTTGGCGATTTCGCGCGCCAATTCCTCGGTGACGCCATAGACCCGCAGCGACGACACCGACATCGCGGCGCGGCGCAACTGCAATTCGGCCATGACCGCCTTCGCCAGCGGTGTAACGCACGAATAGTCAGCAGTGGACAAAGCCGTCAAAGACGCCTCATCAAATCCGGTCTTGTCGATACCCGCCACGATCGTGCTCACGATTGATTCGGGGCTCCGTTCCCGCACCGGCCGGTAGATGATTCCCGCCTGACAGAAACGGCATCCCTCGGTGCAGCCGCGGGCGATTTCGACGGCGACACGGTCATGCACGATGTCCCCCTGCGGCACCAAGATGTCCGAGGGGAAGGGGAAGCGATTGACGTCATCGACCAGGGCCTTGCGAACCGGATAGGGCGCCCCCGGAGTCGGATTAACGTGGACAAATCCCGTGGCGCCGTCGAGGCGGGTCTCATACAGCGCCGGCACATACAGGCCGGTGATCTGGTTGGCAAGCCGCCGGAGACGTTCGGCGCGCGGGACATTCTGATCGGCCAATTCGCGATTGCGAAGGAGAAACTCCGCGAATGCCTCCTCCCCGTCGCCAATCAGGAAGACATCGATGAAATCCGACATCGGCTCGGGGTTGAAGACGACCGGCCCGCCGGCGGCGATGATTGGATCGCCCTCCCGCCGTTCCCAGCGATGCAGAGGAATGCGCCCCAAATCGAGCATCGTCAGGACGTTTGAATGGGTCATCTCGGACTGCAGCGAGAACCCGACGACGTCGAATCGATAGAGCGGCGTACGCGTCTCAACCGAGAACAAGGATAAACCGGCCTCGCGCAGACGATTTTCCATGTCCGGGAAGGGGCAATAGGCCCGTTCGGCGTAGATCCGATCGTCCTTGTTGAGATGCGCATAGAGAATGCGCAGCCCCAGATGCGACATGCCGATTTCGTACGAATCGGGGAACGCCAGACAGGCGCGGACTTGAACCTGTGACGGGTCCTTGACGACCCGGTGCAGTTCGCCGCCGATGTAGCGCCCTGGTTTCTGCACCCGGTCCAACAGACGGCCGAGCGTGCGATCATCGATGGTCGCCATCGGATCACTCATGAGGGCTCTCCGGCGGCGCTGGCCGCTCGAAACCGGTCAAACTCGCTTTGGTAGGCCAGAGTCGACAGGCCGCGCATCCGATCGAGGAAGATGACGCCATTGAGGTGGTCGATTTCATGCTGACAGACCACGGCGGGAAATCCCTCAATCTCCCGGTCGAAAGCTCGCCCCTTCTCATCCAGCCCGCGCACGCGAATCCTGCGAATACGCGGCACCTGGCCGCGGAAATCGGGGATCGACAGGCACCCCTCATAAAAGGCGACTTCCTCGTCGGTCAGGAAAGTGATTTCCGGATTGATGGCGACGCTACGTCGCGCCAGGAACTCCCCCTCTTGTTCGGGATCGGGAATATCCTCGGTGATCAGGAGCCGGACAGACTGGTGCACTTGCGGCGCCGCCAGCCCCACGCCGCCATATTCTTCCATCGTCTCAAACATATCGGCAATCAGCCGTTGGATATCCGGACCGGTGATCTGGTCGGGCGGGATGGGCGCTGCGACCTGCCGCAGGATCGGGTGCCCGAGTTTTGCCACTTTCAAGATTGCCATCGCGTCCGACCGTCGTCCTTTATACGTGCCACGACCGCGGTCATAATAACTCGCAGCCGCCGCTGTGGCAACGGGTTATATCGGACGAAAAGGGTTGGGTAATGCCTTCGATCAGCCGGCCCGGAGCGCAATTGGCCCAGCGTCCCGGGAGAGAAATCTCATCTTGCACATAAGCTACAGCGGCGGCTGTTTTTGACACCGGCCCGACAGCCGCAAGCGTAGACTGTTGCGGGCACGGAGCGTTTACCCATTCCTGTTCCTTGGCAGGCACAGCGCCGATGAACAACACGGGCTCCGAAAGGACCGACAGCATGGCCAGGACGTTCAAAACAATCGACGGGAACGAGGCGGCATCGTACGTTGCGTATCGCCTCAATGAAGTCATCGCCATCTATCCGATCACGCCGTCATCGCCGATGGGGGAGCTTTCCGACGCCTGGTCGGCGGTGTCTGAGCCCAATCTGTGGGGCGCGATCCCATCCGTAATCGAGATGCAAAGCGAGGCCGGAGCCGCCGGGGCGGTGCATGGCGCGCTGCAGGCGGGAGCGCTGACGACGACCTTTACATCATCGCAGGGGCTCCTGCTCATGATCCCCAACATGTTCAAGATCGCGGCGGAATTGCTGCCGACGGTCTTTCATGTCGCGGCCCGTTCGGTGGCGGCGCAGGCGCTGTCGATTTTCGGCGATCATTCCGACGTCATGGCGGCCCGGACGACGGGGTTTGCCCTTATATCGTCGTCATCGGTGCAGGAAGCGCATGATTTCGCGCTCATCGCCCAGGCCGCAACGCTTGAATCCCGCGTGCCCTTCCTCCACTTCTTCGACGGGTTTCGAACCTCGCACGAGGTTCAGAAGATCGAATTGCTCGGCACCGACGTGATCCGCCGGATGATCGATGACGATTTGGTTCGCGCCCACCGTGCCCGCGCGCTCTCCCCCGACCACCCCGTGCTGCGCGGTTCGGCGCAAAACCCGGATGTCTTCTTTCAGGCGCGGGAGGCATGCAATTCCTTCTATGCCGCCACGCCCGGAATCGTGCAGGCGGCCATGGATCGTTTTGCCAAGTTGACCGACCGTCGGTACCGGCTCTTCGATTATCATGGCGCGCCGGATGCCGAACGCGTGATCGTGATCATGGGTTCCGGCGCCGATACCGTTCGTGAAACGGTCGACGATCTCAACGCAAAAGGTGAAAAAGTCGGCCTGTTGATTCCCCGTCTATACCGCCCCCTGGCGGCCGATCTTCTGGTGCGGGCATTGCCGCCCACCGTGCGCGCGATCGCCGTACTGGATCGCACCAAAGAACCGGGGAGCATGGGCGAACCGCTTTATCTCGACTTGGTTGCGGCCATTCGCGAGGATGAAGCCGGCACGGCCCCGCATCTGCGTCAACGTCCGACCATCATCGGCGGCCGCTACGGTTTGTCATCCAAGGAATTCACGCCGGCGATGGCCAAAGCCGTCCTGGATGAACTCGCGGCGAAACGCCCCAAGAACCATTTCACCGTCGGGATCGTCGATGACGTTACCCACACGAGTTTGACTCATGACCCATCGTACCGGACCAACGGCGCCGGGCGCTTCTCCGCTGTGTTCTATGGCCTGGGCGCCGACGGCACCGTGGGCGCGAACAAGAACAGCATCAAGATCATCGGCGAAGGGACGGACAACTACGCGCAGGGGTATTTCGTCTACGATTCCAAGAAGGCCGGCTCGGTGACCGTGTCGCATCTGCGCTTCGGACCCAAGCCGATTCACTCGGCGTATCTGATCGACGAGGCCCAGTTTGTCGGCTGCCATCAATTCGCCTTTCTGGAGCAATACGACGTTCTCCGTCAGGCCGCGCCGGGTGCGACCATCCTGCTGAACATCCCATATGAGCCGGACGCCGTGTGGGACCAACTGCCCCGCCCGGTTCAGGAGACGATTCTGGCCAAGGGGCTGCGCCTGTATGTCATCGATGCCGTCCGCGTGGCGAAGGAATCGGGAATGGGGGGACGGATCAACTCGGTGATGCAGACCTGCTTCTTTGCCATCTCCGGGATTTTCCCCCGCGACGAGGCGATCCATCGAATCAAAGAGGCGATTCAATCGACGTACGGCAGCAAGGGCGCAGAGATCGTGGAGATGAACTACCGGGCGGTCGATCGCACGCTGGAGAATCTGCATGAGGTTCGCATTCCGGATCATGTGACCGCAACCCGTGACCTGCCTCCGGTGGTGCCCGCCGAAGCGCCGGAGTTTGTCCGCGATGTGACGGCGATGATGATCGCGGGGCGCGGCGATGAAATCCCCGTGTCTGCGATGCCGGTCGACGGCACTTTCCCGGTCGGCACGGCCCGCTGGGAGAAACGCAATATCGCCATGGAAATACCGGTTTGGGACCCCGACGTCTGCATCGCCTGCGGCAAGTGCGCGATGGTCTGTCCCCACAGCGTGATCCGGATCAAGGTGTACGATCCCTCGCATCTGGCGGAGGCGCCGCCGACCTTCAAGTCGTTCGATGCCAAAGACCGCGAATGGGCGGGGTTGAAATATACGATCCAGGTCGCTCCCGAAGATTGCACGGGATGCGCGATCTGCGTCGACGTCTGCCCGGCGAAAAACAAATCGCAGACGCGTCTGAAGGCCCTCAACATGGCGCCGCAGCCGCCGTTGCGCGACAGTGAGCGCATCAACTGGGAGTTCTTCCTGCGGCTCCCGGAATTGGACCGCGACCGGGTGCACCATAACACCGTGCGCCAGTCGCAGGTGCTGGAGCCGCTCTTCGAGTTTTCCGGCGCCTGCGCCGGATGCGGCGAAACACCCTACATCAAACTCCTGACCCAGTTGTTCGGCGACCGCGCCCTGATCGCCAACGCCACCGGCTGCTCGTCGATTTATGGCGGCAATCTGCCGACGACACCGTACACCAAGAATGCCGACGGACGAGGCCCCGCTTGGGCGAATTCTCTCTTTGAGGACAACGCCGAATTCGGTTTGGGTTTCCGGCTGACGATCGACCAGCAAGCCCAGGCCGCCCGCGACCTCTTGCGCCGGATGGAGGGTGAACTCGACGCCGCGCTGCTGACGGGCCTTCTCAGCGCGGATCAGAAGGATGAAGCCGGCATTTTCGAGCAGCGCGAACGGGTACGACTGCTGAAAGAGAAACTGCAGACGATCGATTCCGAGCCGGCGCGTCATCTTCTGTCATTGGCGGACATGCTGGTGAAAAAGAGCGTCTGGATGGTCGGCGGCGACGGCTGGGCTTATGACATCGGCTATGGCGGGCTGGATCATGTGATCGCCTCGGGGCGCGACGTCAACATTCTGGTCCTGGACACTGAGGTGTATTCCAACACCGGCGGCCAGATGTCGAAGTCGACGCCGCGCGGGGCGGTCGCCAAATTCGCCGCCGCCGGGAAGGCGACGGCCAAGAAGGATCTCGCCCTGATCGCGACGCTCTACGGCAACGTCTATGTCGCGCGCGTCGCGATGGGCGCCAAAGATGAGCACACCTTGCGCGCCTTCCTCGAAGCCGAATCATTCCCCGGGCCGTCTTTGATCATCGCCTACAGCCACTGCATCGCGCATGGAATCGATATGACGCAAGGGCTGCAGAATCAGAAAGCGGCAGTGTCGTCCGGCCACTGGCCTTTATTCCGGTATGATCCGCGCCGGGCTGCGGATGGACAGAATCCGCTGGTGCTTGACTCAGGGGCGCCCAAAATGCCCCTGGCCGACTACCTTCGCATGGAGAATCGCTATCAGATGCTAACGAAGAGCCATCCGGAGCAGGCGAAGGCACTCTGGAAAGCGGCCCAGGGCGACGTCAATCAACGCTGGGAACTCTACCAACGGCTCGCCGAGACCAAATCGGACGGTGCGAAGGATGCAAAGGACGCAGTTGTCGCGGGAAGACAGAGGGTTGCGTAGGGTGGGCTCGGCCCACCGCTTGTGAGTTTCGTAGGGTGGCTCAGCCCACCGTCTTTGAGTGAACACGGGGAGCGCGTGCGATGGACCTGTCCACCACCTACATGGGAATGAAGCTGGCCAACCCGTTGGTGCCGTCGGCCTCGCCATTGTCGGAGGAGATCGACAACATCCGCCGGATGGAGGATGCGGGCGCTGCCGCGGTCGTGCTCTATTCGCTCTTTGAGGAGCAACTGACGCGGGAACGGCTCGCCCTGCATCATCATCTGAGCCAGGGCACCGAGAGTTTCGCCGAGGCGCTCACTTATTTCCCCGAGCCGCCGGTTTTCCATCTCGGCCCGGAAGGATATCTCGCCCACATCCAAAAAGCCAAAGCGGCGGTCGGCATCCCCGTCATCGCCAGCCTGAACGGCAGCTCGACCGGCGGCTGGACGACCTTCGCGCGCCAGATGCAGGAAGCGGGCGCGGACGCCATCGAGTTGAACATCTACTATGTTCCCACCGATCCCTCGATACCCGGGCAGTGGGTTGAACAGACCTGCATCGACGTCGTCAGCGAGGTCAAATCGTCCGTGCGCATCCCGGTCGCGGTCAAAGTGAGTCCCTACTACAGTTCGATGGCCAACATGGCGATGCGACTCGATGAAGCGGGGGCCGATGCC
>JACQFV010000205.1 GCA_016199865.1 Candidatus Zixiibacteriota bacterium
CCCAAGGGCTGACCCTCACGTTAACAGTCATTCTATTAGGAGGACTAAAGGGTCAAATGACCTTGGCGTCCCGGAGTCTCTGGAACAACGTCGCGGCCACCTGGGCGGGCTCGCCCTCGAGCCGTTCGCATTTCTGACGGGGGGGCGGCGCATGCACGGCATGAACGTGTGTCGCCGAATGGACACCGACTCGGTTCGGGTCAATGCCAAGATCGGACGCCGACCAGACATCCAGAGGCGCGCTCTTGGCCTTGAGCTTGCCTTTCAACGACGGCAGACGCGGCTCATTGATTTCCTTGACCACGCTTAAGACAGCCGGCAGGGGAACCGTCACCCGGTCATAACCATCCTCAGTGATGCGCAGAACGGTGGCGATCCCGTTTTCGATGGATTCGATCTTCTTGGCGAACAGGGCCTGCGGCCAGCCCAGTTTTCCGGCGGTCGCGCCGGGAACGACGGAACGATCGGTGTCGACGGCATTCTTGCCGAATAAGCAAAGATCGATCCCTCCCAGCTTCCGGATCCCGGCAGCCAGGATGGCGGCGATGGCGATGCCATCGGACCCCGTGAAGGCCGGGTCGAGCAGGTGCACACCCCGCTCGGCGCCGAGCGCGATGGCGTCGCGCAGTCCAGAGGCAGCGCGTTGATCGCCGCACCCCATGACCGTGATGGTGCCGCCGTGCTTCTCTTTAAGTCGCAACCCCTCTTCAACGGCGTATTCGTCGAAGGGGTTCATCGTTCCCGGAGCATCGGGGATGACCAATTGACCCGATTCATCAAATCGCACCAGGGCGATTTCCGGGACTTGCTTGATGCAAACAACAATGTTCATGGCGCCACCTCACGTTCCGGCATTATCCCCAGCGTGTTCAAGGCGGCACGGGCCGCCTGTTGTTCGGCGTCTTTCTTGTTGGCGCCGGTCCCCTCCCCGGCCACACGGCCCTGGGCGTACACCACAACGGTAAATATCTTCTGGTGATCGGGCCCGCGTTCGTCGGTGACTTCGTACCGTGGCATTCCCAGTCCCTGCCCCTGCAGATGTTCAAGCAGCTCGCCTTTGTAGTTGACTTCCATGAGGTCAGGCGTCTGTTCCACGAGCGGGCGGATCACGACACGTTCAACCAGGGCCGAAGCCGCGTCGAGGCCGCCATCCAGATAGACGGCGCCAATGATGGACTCCAGAACGTCGGAGAGGATCGAGCCACGGAGACGTCCCCCGGCTTTGTCCTCCTCGACGGAGATCCGGATCACGTCGCCCAGCCCCTCGCGCCGCGCCACGGCCGTCAGGGTCTTGAGATTGACCAATGAGGCCTTCAGTTTGGTCAATTCCCCCTCGTCCAATTCGGCGTGTTTCAGGTAGAGGTAGCGCGCCACCACCAATCCCAGAACCGAATCGCCGAGAAATTCCAGCCGTTCATAGGTCGAACTGGGCTCCACCGAATTGGCGTAGGAGCGATGGGTGAGCGCTTCCTGCAGGAGATCGGGATCGCGGAAATGATATCCCAAGACTGACTGGGCCGCGACTTCATCCGCTGCCGAACGACGCCGTCGCCGTGAGAACCAGCGTGACAAGAGATTGGGCATGCTTACGACCGAGAAGATAGGTGAACTGCAATGATACTCGTTCTCAGGCCCCTACTGGACGTCGCTCCCGGCATTCACATACACCGTGCACGCCGCCCGCCCTCGGGCGGCGTAACGCCAGGCGAGGGCGCCTGGCGTGCACATATTGTTTCGTTGGGCATTTTGTAAGCCGACGGGGGGGATTACGGCAGATTCCATCGGTGATCTGGGCGCTTAGAGCGCGCAGAGCGCCGATGCCGCCTGTCGTTTATCCCCTTTACGTGCCGCCGTTGTCCGTAAATGCTCCGACTGCCAGGCAGACATTGTGGCCGCCAAACCCAAACGAATTCGACAGCGCCACCCGAACCGGCCGCTCGACGACGTGGTTGGCGGCATAGTTCAAATCGCACTTGGGATCGGGTTTATCCAGATTGGTCGTCGGATGAATCTTCCCGCTCCGGATGCTCTTCACGCAGGCGATCAACTCCACGCCCCCCGCCGCTCCCAGAAGATGGCCGATCATTGATTTGGTCGAGTTGGTCACCAATCGATCGGCGTGGGCGCCGAAGACGGAACGGATCGCTTCCGTCTCGCAGACGTCGCCCAGATCGGTCGAGGTGCCGTGGGTGTTGATGTAATCCACGGCGTCGGGTTTGATTTCCGCGTCGGCCAAGGCCGATTTCATGGCCCGCGCCGCCCCTTCACCCTGTGGCGCCGGGGCTGTAATGTGGTAGGCGTCGGCCGACATGCCGGTGCCGAGAATCTCGGCCAGAATGGTCGCACCGCGTTTGCGGGCATGCTCCAACGACTCCAAGACGAGAATGCCGGCGCCCTCGCCCATCACGAAACCGTCACGGTCAGCGTCAAACGGACGCGAAGCCCGCTCCGGTTCATCGTTGCGGGTCGACATGGCGCGAGCCGAGCAGAATCCCGCCAGCGCCACCGGCGTGATCGTGGCTTCGGCCCCACCGGTGATCATCAGGTCGGCATCGCCGCGCTCGATCAACCGGGCCGCGTCGGCGACGGCATGGGCTGAGGAAGCGCAGGCCGACACCGTGGCGTAATTGGGCCCGCGCAGACCATGACGCAAGGAGACGATCCCGGCGCACATATCAATGATCATCATCGGAATCAGGAATGGCGACACCCGTCCCGGTCCCTGATTCAACAGCGCCTGATGCTGCCGCTCAAAGGTATCGATGCCGCCGATTCCGGAACCTATCACGACACCGCAGCGGTCGCGGTTGAGACGATCAAAGTCCAGACGCGCACCTGTCACCGCCTCACTGGAGGCGGCCAACGCGAACAATTCGGCGCGATCCAGACGGCGCGCCTCCTTCTTGTCAGCGGCGCTCAAAGGATCGAATCCCTTCACTTCACCGGCGATCCGCGTGGGATACTGCGATGTGTCGAACGCGGTGATGAGCGCGGCTCCGGACCGTCCGGCCAACAGCCCATCCCAGTACACGTCCACCGAATTGCCGATGGGGGTGATCGCCCCCATGCCGGTGATGACGACACGATGCCGGGGACGGGTGGAGCGATGGTCGGAATTGCCCGTCATAACGTCTCAGGGGCGGCCAGGCCCCGGCCCGTGACCAACGCGACCCATGCCGGGTCGGCGGCACTCTTCACGTCGCTTTCTGCTCGATGTAGTCGATGGCGGACTGGACCGTGCCGATTTTTTGGGCATCCTCATCGGGAATTTCCAGACCGAACTCCTCCTCCAGCGCCATCACCAATTCCACGGTGTCCAGTGAGTCCGCCCCCAGATCGTCGACGAATGACGCGTCGCTGGTGACCTGTTCGGCGTTGACACCCAATTGCTCAACGATAATCTTCTTGACGCGTTCTTGAATGGATGACATCCAGCTCCTCCCGGCCTCTCTTCTGGTTCAACCTACAGCCCGTATCTGCTGCAAACGGATGGAGTTAAGCATAAAGGCGGGTCGGGGGCAACCAAAATCGCTTTCGTCCGCCCGGTTCAGGCCAGTACCATCCCGCCATCGACGCGAATTGTCTGTCCGGTGATATAAGCAGCGTCCGGGGAACAGAGGAAGCCCACCAATGCCGCGACGTCATCGGGGGTCCCAAACCGCCCCAGGGGAATTCGTGACCGGTAGGTTTCCGCAAGCGAATCGGTCAGAGCCGCGGTCATGTCGGTCGAGATGAAACCGGGCGCGACGGCATTGACCGTGATCTGACGCGGCGCCAGCTCCAGCGCCAACGACTTGGTCAGCCCGATCAGTCCGGCCTTGGCGGCGACATAGTTGGCCTGCCCGGGGTTGCCGACCTGCGCCACGACGGAACTGACATTGATGATGCGCCCCCAGCGCGCCTTCATCATTGCACGGGCCGAACGGCGCGCCAGGGAAAAAGCGGCGGTCAGGTTGACTGCCAATACCAGGTTGAAATCCTCATCGCTCATGCGCACGGCGAGACCATCCCGTGTCACCCCGGCGTTGTTGATGAGAATCTCCACGCCCCCCCACCGTTCCTCGAGTGTGCGAAAGATCAGTTCGATCGATTTCGGGTCAGCCAGATCGGCGGGGATCGTGAGGTGCTCGATGCCGGACTCGGCGAATGTATCCCCCTGCCGCCGCAAGGCATCCTGATCGCGCCCGACGATGGCGACCCGATGCCCGGCGCGGCCCAGATGTCGCGCGATGGCCGCGCCGATGCCTTTGGCGCCGCCGGTCACCAGCGCGGTGCGCGCGGTCCGTTCGGCTGCGGTCGACGGTGCGGTCGCGGTCAGTTCGGAGGGTTTTGGCATGTTGGGATGGGACAAGGGGCGTATTCAATACGCCCCTACCTGGCAATCGAGACTTCTGGGATACTCTGGCTCCATGACTCCAAATCGGCGGCGGTGTCCAATGAGATCAACTCGGCGCCGTCGAGGACCGACTTGGCCAGACCCAAGAGGACTTTCTTCGGACCGATCTCGATGGCGCGGACCACACCCCCCGTTTTCATGCGAAGGAGGGTGGGATACCAAAGGACCGGTCGGGTCAATTGATCGATCAGAGTCTTCTTGATCAGATGCGGATCGACGGTCGGATCGGCGGTCACATTCAGAATCACGGGCCGACGGGCGGGGCGAAATGGCAATGTGTCGAGAATCGAGCGCAGGCGGTCGGGCGCCGGACGCATGAGCGGCGAATGAAAGGCGCCACCGACTGCAAGCGGGATAACTCGCTTCGCGCCAGCCGCCGTGGCCAGTTTGGATGCGGCTTCGACGCCGGCCGGGCTCCCGGAAATGGCGATCTGAGCGGCGGCATTGTAATTGGCCGCGACGACGACACGCGTTTCGGCGGACGCTTCCCGGCAGATCTGCTCGACGGCATCATATCCAAGCCCCAGTACAGCTGCCATTGTGCCGGGGTTGGCCAGACCCGCCTCGTGCATGAACTGGGCGCGGTTCTTGACGGCCACGAGAGCGTCCTCAAAGCTGAGAACGCCGGCGGCGACCAGCGCGGAGTACTCGCCGAGCGAATGCCCCGCCGCCAAGTCAAACTCCAGCCCGCGTTCCGATGCCAGCGTGAACATGGCGCAGGAATGGACAAAGATCGCCGGCTGGGTGTGAACCGTCTGCACCAACTTGTCCGCCGGTCCCTCGAAGGAGAGGCGTGACAGATCGTATCCGAGAATCTCACCGGCGGCATCGTACATCTTCCGGATGGTCGGAAAGACGGCGTGAAGATCGGCGCCCATGCCGACATACTGGGAGGCCTGGCCGGGAAAGAGGAGCGCGGTTTTCATGGTGTCACTGGCGGATGCGAAGCTTAGAGCTTCCCACCGAACGGATTGGGGCCGTTACGCACGGCCCGGATGGGAGGGCGAGGCTCCCGCCGAGCCGTTGCCGTTCCCATGTTCCAAGACGGCTCCGCAGGAGCGTCGCCCTCCCGAAATGCACGGTGGTTTCATTTCGTCCGAGTCTCTCAGCCGTAGAAGAGATGCCCGTCGCGCCAATTTCGTTCTGCACAAGCGGGAGCCTCGTCCTCCCGATCGATTCGCGATCAGAACAATGCTCATTAAGATTGCGTCTACACTTCGCTACAAGCGATAGAGCACCGCCCCCCATGTCAGGCCGCCGCCAAAGGCAACCGACAAGACCAGCGACCCCGGGCCGATTCGGCCGGAGCGCCGGGCTTCGTCGAGGGCGATCGGTACCGAGGCGGATGAGGTATTGCCCAGCCGGTCGATGTTCACAAACACGCGGTCCGGCCCGAAGTTCATGCGCTTGCCGAGCGCCTCGATGATCCGCTGATTGGCCTGATGGGGAATGAGCATGTCGACGTCGTCGGCCGACACTCCCGCTCCGGCCAGAACGCGTTCGGCGGCGTCCGCCATCTCGCGCACCGCCAGTTTGAACACCTCGCGGCCGTCCATGTAGATGAAGCGCCCCGGCTGGTCCACGTTCTTGGCCGTTAACGGCACGCTGGAGCCGCCGAGTGGAATGTGCAGGAGGTCCTTGTACTGGCCGTCGCCGGAGAGAAAGGTCGAGAGAATGCCTTTGTCCTCCTCGCCGGGTTCGCCGCGACTGAGGATCGCCGCCCCGGCGCCGTCGCCAAAGAGAACACAGGTGTTACGGTCCTGATAATTGGTGATCGAGGAGAGACGTTCCACACCGATCACGAGCACGTTGCGGTAGACCCCGGAGACGATGAAGGCGCGCGCCACCGACAAGGCATAGATGAAGCCGGCGCAGGCGGCCACAACGTCCATCACGGCCGAACGCGAGGCGCCGAGTTTGAGCTGCACGATGGAAGCCGTCGAAGGCAAAGGAAAATCCGGCGTGACCGTGGCCACCAGAATCGCCTCCAGCCGGGACGGATCCATCTGGGCATCGGCGAGCGCCTGCCGCGCCGCGGCGACTGCCATGTCGGATGTCCCCCATTCCCTGTCGCCGTTGAGGATGCGCCGCTCACGAATCCCGGTGCGCTCGACAATCCAGTTGTTCGAGGTGTCGACCATCCGTTCCAGATCGGCGTTGGTCAGCACCGTGGGCGGGATGTAATGCCCGGTGCCGCGGATGACGGCGTTGCGCACCGCCGTTTCAATCTTTTCCATTGGCCCCTGCCCCCTCCATCGCCGGACGGTAGAGAGCCAGCGCCTCGACGATGTTTTGATTCACATGGTGCGCGGCGCCGGTCGCCGCCGACCAGATGGCGTTCTTGATCGCCTTGGGCGAGGACGAACCGTGGCAGATCATGCACACCCCTTCCAGCCCCAGAAGCGGGGCGCCGCCGTATTCCGCGTAATCAAAGGTGCGCTTCATCCGCCGCAAAAACGGCCCCATCAGAATGGCTCCGAAGTGCGAAAAGTAATTTCGCGAAATCTGCCGCCGGACCGCGTTGGTGAGAAACCCCTGCAGCGACTCGGCGAACTTGAGCATGATGTTGCCGACGAAGCCGTCGCAGACGACGACGTCGGCGCGACCGCTGAGGATATCGCGTCCCTCGATGTTGCCGACAAAATTGAGCGGCAATGCCGACAGGGCGCGGTGCGTGCTGACCGTCAGCTCGGTTCCCTTGCTCGGCTCCTCGCCAATCGACAGGAGGGCGACGCGGGGTTGGGTCTTGTTGATGACCGATTCCATGTAGACCGAACCCATAACGGCAAATTCCATCAGGTTGTGTGTCTTGCACACCGGATTGGCGCCGACGTCCAGAAGGAGCGTGCCCCCGTGCTCGGAGGGGACTAGGCAGGCAATCGCCGGGCGCGAGACACCGGGTAAACGTCCGAGATCAGCCAGGCCCGCCGCCATCACGGCGCCGGTGTTGCCGGTGGACACGACCGCATCGCCGGTTCCGTCCTTGATCATCCGCATCGCCACGCGGACCGAACTGTCCTTGCGGCGAAACACCTCGGTGGGCTGTTCGTTCATGCGCACGACGTCGGGGGCATGCACGATCTCCACCGGCGCACCGTTGACGTGATAACGACCCAAGAGAGAGCGCAGTTCA
>JACQFV010000199.1 GCA_016199865.1 Candidatus Zixiibacteriota bacterium
AAACTCGACGGTATCGCCGTCCGCGCCCCGGTCCCCGATGGTTCGCTGGTCGATTTGACGTGCGTGACCCGCAAGGCGGCGACAGTCGAAAGCGTGAACGCGGCGATGAAACAGGCCGCCTCGGGGACCATGAAGGGGATTCTCAAGTACTGCGAGGACCCGATCGTTTCCGTCGACGTCATCGGCGATCCGCATTCGTCGGTCTTCGACGCCGAACAGACGCGGGTGCACGGAAATCTGGTCAAGGTCCTCTCGTGGTACGACAACGAATGGGGATTCTCGATGCGCGTGGTGGAGATGCTGGCGCGAATGCGGGATTGACTTGGCGCTTGGACGACGCAATTTCACCTTAGGGCGGCTCAAAACGAATTTCGGCGGGCAAGGGGCTTCCAGCCCCTTGAACTTGAGCATTGTGTGATCTACAAGAAGACGATTGGCGACATCCTGCCTCAAGTCAGAGGCAAGAGTGTCCTCGTGCGTGTCGACTTCAATGTGCCGATTGAAAACGGACGGGTGATTGAAGATACGCGGATCAGCGCTTCTCTGCCCACTATCCGCAAGCTGCAGGAGTCGGGCGCTCGGGTCACTCTGATGTCGCATCTGGGACGTCCCAAGAATGGCCCGGCGCCGGAATTCTCACTGGCCCCCGTTGCCCGCCACCTGGCCACTCTCTCGAAACAGGATGTGACGTTCGCGACCGACTGCATCGGACCTGCGGCGGCCGCAGTCGCCGGCGCTCTGCGGCCGGGACAGGTCTGCCTCCTGGAAAACCTCCGCTTCCACGCGGAAGAGGAGAAAAATGACCCGGAGTTCGCGCGTCAACTGGCGGTTTGGGGAGATATCTACGTGAACGATGCGTTCGGCTCAGCGCATCGAGCCCACGCGTCGACCGAGGGAGTGACCCATTTCATCGACACCTGCGTGGCGGGGTATTTGATGGAACGCGAACTGGACTACTTGGGTCGCCTGTTGGTCGATCCGAAGCGTCCCTTTGTCGCCATCCTTGGCGGGGCTAAGATTTCCGGGAAGCTGGAAGTGATTGAGAACTTGTTGAAATTCGTCGATGTGTTTCTGATCGGCGGCGGCATGGCGTTCACCTTCCTAAGAGCGCAGGGACACCAAATTGGGCGTTCGTTGGTCGAGAATGATCTGATTGAAACAGCCGGGCGGATTCTGCGTGACGCCGGTGCGAAGGGAACCGCATTTCTGCTTCCCGTCGATTGTGTCGCCGCACCCGATTTGTCGGGTACGGGAGCACCGACCACCGTGGGCGCTGCACGGATACCGACCGACCTGGCTGGATTCGACATTGGCCCACGGACCATTCAGTCGTTTGCCTCCCGGCTGAAAACCGCCGGCACAATCTTCTGGAATGGGCCGATGGGGGTGTTCGAGAAACCGCCATTTGACGCCGGAACAGTGGCGCTGGCCCAGACTGTGGCCGAGGCGACCGATCATGGTTCGGTGTCCGTGGTCGGCGGCGGCGATTCGGTGGCGGCGGTCCATCAGGCCGGTGTGGCCGAGCGAATTTCTCACATTTCCACCGGCGGCGGCGCCTCGCTGGAATTCCTCGAAGGCAGGATTCTCCCGGGAGTTGCGGCGTTGGACGATCGCGAGTGATCCGATGAAAACCCGTCTCCCCCTCATCGCCGGTAACTGGAAAATGAACGGCGATTCGGCCCGTGCGCGCGAACTCTGCAACGCGCTGGTGTCCCGATCACCACACTGGCCGACACTCAACGGCCAGAAGGTGGATGTGGCGGTATTTCCGCCGTTTGTGTCGCTGCCTGCGGCCCATGAAGCACTGAAAGACAGCGACATCGTGCTGGGGGCCCAGAACATGCATGAGGCGGTATCCGGCGCGTACACCGGCGAGGTGTCGGCCGCCATGCTGTTGACCGCGGGGTGCCAGATGGTTATCTTGGGGCACTCCGAGCGGCGCCAGTTGTTCGGCGAAACCGATCTTGGGGTCAACCGCAAGGCGCAGGCGGCCTTGGCGGCAGGATTGAAACCGATCATTTGCATCGGCGAGACATTGGCGGAACGGGAATCGGGGCAAACCAACGCGGTCATCGAAGGGCAATTGCGAGGATCGCTGGCCGGCCTGACAAAGGAGCAACTGCAGAAGGTTACGATCGCGTATGAACCAGTCTGGGCGATTGGGACGGGCCGGGTGGCCACGGTCGAGCAGGCCGGAGAAGTGCACCGATTTATGAGAGGGTGGATCGAATCCAGATTCGACACGGACACGGCCAACGGGATCCGCATCCTCTATGGCGGCTCGGTCAAAGCCGACAATGCCCGCTCCCTCCTGGCCAATCCGGATATTGATGGTGCGTTGGTCGGCGGAGCGTCGCTGAATGCAGATGAATTCGATGCGATCATTCGGGCATCGGTATGAGTCGGAAACTGAGAAGCAAAGAGCGGATTCCTCGTTCCGCAAAAGGCAACGGGACATGGAATGACATCGCCAGATTATTCGATAGGGAATTGAGGGAGGTCATGTGTACGGTGTAATGATTGCGCTGCATCTGTTCATCTGTCTGGGTTTGATCATCGTTGTGCTCTTGCAGTCATCCAAAGGCGAAGGCCTGGCCGGCGGGTTCGGAGGAAGCGCCTTGACCGGCACTGTGTTCGGGGGACGGGGGGCAGCGAGCTTCCTGGCGAAGGCGACCACGGTTCTGGCGATCGCCTTCTTTGCGTCGGCGGTGCTGCTGTCGTTCATACGGCCGTCCGGGGCCAACCGTTCGGCGGTTCAGGGTTCGAGCGCCGTGGAGGAAGCGGCCCGTCAGAACACCGCGAATCCGGAGGGCGCGCCCGCAACCCAGTCGGCGACTGAGGGAGCGCCCCAGACAAAGCCACAGACTCAACAGCCCAATCCGGCGCAGGCGACACCGATCGAACAGCTGAATCCCGAGGCGAAGCCGCAAACCAAGCCGGGCGATTCCGGGAAAAAGTAATGTGAACTTGATACGGCGCCGCCGACCCTCAGGCGGCGTCGGCTGCATCGGCTACATCGAAGCCAGAGGCTTTTCAAATCAAGCGCCTGAAGGCGCGGCCGAAGTGGTGGAATTGGCAGACACGCCATCTTGAGGGGGTGGTGGGGAAACCCGTGCGGGTTCAAATCCCGCCTTCGGCATTTTGAATCAAATTCGAGCACATCAGGAACAGATCACCCGCTGCCCGTGGGCCGGCGGCGATCCC
>JACQFV010000202.1 GCA_016199865.1 Candidatus Zixiibacteriota bacterium
CGCCCAGGAGGATCCGCGCTACGCGCATCAGAAGTCGGTGGCGGAATTGAACCTGCGCTTCATCATCTGCGTGCCGCTCAAGATCAAGGACAAGGTGATCGGTGTCTGCTATCTGGACAATCAGTCGCGCGCCGGGCTCTTCGGGAAAAGCGATCTGCGCCTGTTTGAGCTCTTCGCCGGACAGGCGGCGATCGCCATCGAGAACGCGAAACTGTACGAGCGGCTGCTGGCCCTGACCCGTTACAACGAGAACATCATCAACCAGAGCCCGGTGGGCATCTGCGTGGTCGACGATCAGTTCCGCGTGCTCACCTTCAACGACGCCGCCGAGCAGATTCTGCGCAGCCCCGAGGATTCCTGGACGGGCCAGTCGCTGGTGAAAGAGCACCGCCCTCTGGCCGAGATCCTGCCGCCTGCCGATCGTGGCTGGTGGGAACGAACGATGGCTGAGGTCTGGCGCAGCCACAAACCCATGACCAAGGACAAGTACTTCGTCACCATCGGGGGGCGGGAGACAGTCCTGTCGTTGAAAGTCTCGCCGCTCAACCGCATCCCGGGGGAATCGCCGAAACTGATCGTCATCGCCGAGGACATCACCGAGCAGGTAGTCTTGGAAAAATACGTCATCATGTCCGAGAAGATGGTGGCCAAGGGCGAGATGGCGGCCGCCATCGGGCATGAGTTGAACAACCATCTGGAGATTCTCTCGGCACACTCCGAACTCATGCCGCTCCACCTGAAATCCAACCGTATGGACCGCCTGTCGGAAAGTTGCACTAAAATCCAGGATTCGATCGACAGCATGGCGCGCTTCACCCGCGGCCTGATGGACTACACGCAGATCGACACGGAATTGGTCGAGCACAATCTGAAAGACCTGATCGAGGAGCATCTGTTCACGATCCGTCCCTTACGCCTGTTCACGAACGTCCATTTCTCCTGTGACTTTGCCCCCGATCTCCCCACGATCAAGCTCGACGCCGGGCAGATTCAGTCCGTGCTCCTGAATCTCTACAACAACGCCGTCGAAGCGACCCCCGAGGGGCAGCCCTGCGAGATCCGGATCGTCGCCCGCTACCGTCCCGACGACCAGATGGTGGAGATGGCGGTGCGCGATCGCGGGACCGGCATTCCGGAATTGGTCATGGCGCGTCTCTTCGAGCCGCGCTTTACGACGAAGAAGGGCGGGCATGGATTGGGATTGTCGAACTGTCGCACGATCATCCAGAACCACGGGGGCACCGTCAGCGCCGACAGCCGGCCGGGTGAGGGGACGACCTTCATTCTCCGTCTGCCCGCGCACCGCCCCTATTCGTCCTTCGAAAGCTAAGTGCGCCACCGCGCGCGAATTCCAGACAGCCAGATCGGGGCCGTGATGGCGACGCAGATCGGACCATACCGGGGCGAACCGGTGGGTCGCGGCGGATTTGCCACGGTCTATCGGGTTGAGGACACAGGCGTCATCCCTCTGGCGCTGAAATGGGTCGACGCCGAAGCCGGCGCCGACTCGCCCATCGTGGCGGCCCTCTACCGTGAATATGAAGTGCAATCGCAATTGGTCTTCCCCCAAATCACGGTCGCTCATGATCTGGGAATCCACGCCGGTCGCCCGTACATGGTCTCCGATTGGATCGATGGTCCGACCTTGTGGGAGAATGTCAAAAATCCGATGGCGGAGGACTGTGCCGCGTGGCTCAGGCAAATGGCCCGCGTCCTTTTGTTTCTCCACCAACGTGGCTGGGTCCACGGTGATCTGAAACCGGACAATTTTCGCTGGCGGCTCGGTCGCTCGGGGAGCGAAGCACGGCCCGACTCAGTCGGCAGAAACATCTTGTGCCTTCTGGATTTTGGTTTAGCCCGTCCGGTCGGCGACCTCGGACGTCCACGCGGCGCCGGAACCATCGGATATTGCGCGCCGGAGTTTCTGCGCAATGAACCGGCCGATGGCCGGGCCGACTGGTATGCCGTCGGAGCGATGCTCTATGAGTGGGTTTTTGCCGCACGGCCCTTTGCCGCCCCTGAACCGGCCATGGAAATCACGGGTCATCTGGAATCGGCGCCTGATATGGACCGGCCGATGGTCCGCCCCGCCCCAGAATGGGTGCGGGAGGTTATGGCGCGGCTGCTGGCGAAGCAGCCCGACGAACGTGGCGAAGACGAAATCAACCTTCTGGAATGGATGGCGGATTTTGACCCCGACTTGGCGCCGAATGCGATTCTCAACGAACAATTGGATTGGCACCGGCAGAGTGAAGATCGCCGATGGGATGCGCACGACCGGATGGTGATCGACGAGATGAGTGCAGAGGCCCGATCCATCCCTGCGGCCCACTGGCGCATCAACGGACAGGGCGCCGGTGGCGACGTGTTCGTCCGCCACGCGGCCGCGTCTCTGGTGGAGAATGGCTGGGACGTCAATGTTCGCGGTCGCGACCCGGCGAACGGCCAGTACTCCGCGCGTGGTGAATCAGACATCATCCGAGTCGAAGCGGAATGCCGGGTGGGCAACTTGAGTCGCGCTCTCACTGTTGAATGGAGTCCTTTACCCCATCCCTGCATGGAAGCGGACACAGCCGTTGATGGCGAAGTCCGTGCATTGACTCAACTGCCGTGGGACTCAGACCGCGTTGCTGAATACCTCCTGCATCTGATCCCGGACGAATCCTTCGTCGCTCAGTGGACAGCGCCCGTATCCGAGTGCACCAGCGGCGTTCCTCGCGCGATTTCATCCTTGCTGCGCGATCTGATTCGCGGCGGTGATCTCCGCCGCGAGGCCGATGGATGGGTGCTGGATGCCTCCGGATTGGCTCGGTGGGCCCAAAGTGACGAAGCGCATGAGATTGTCTCGACCCTTTGCGGGGAACTGTCGAATGATGAGCGAGAATTGTGCGGCTGGCTTGCCTTGGGACGTTCCTGGGGGAACAAGCGGGTCTTGCACGATATGTCGGGGCTCGACCCGGCTCGGTTCGAGACTGCTTTCGACCGGTTGCGGGATCGCGGTGTGATCGTGTACGCCGGCGCCCCATCGACGCCGCCATGCTTCGACACGCGGCTGCGTCTGCGCGGGGCGGCGGCCGTGTGGCGATCACGACTGGACCCGGTCCGCCACCAAGAGCAAGCAAGGGTCCTGGCAGAAGCCATTGAGAAGAGCATCACGCATCCCGAACGAACGCGTGCCTCGATACTGGCCGACTGTTTTGCCGATGCCGGTCTCTGGCAGAAGGCCACCGAGCAGGCCTTGAGGTCGGCGTCTCTGTCGATCGCAGCCGATGATCGCGCGCAGGCCATCGCGAATATTCAGGTGGCCGAGACGGCGGCCGGACGAATCGCCGATCCGATGGCCCGGTCGCACTGGCAAGGACGGGCCCGCATGGTGCGCGGAGACTTGGAGAAGGCGTCAGGTCAGATCGACCAGGCGCGGCGCACCTATCGCGAATTGCTGGCGTTATGCCGCCGCACCGGCGACCGTCGGCTCCTGGCGGAAACGTTGCGCGATCTGGGCGACCTCTACCGGTTGAATCGGAATTTCGACAAGGCGGTGCGGGCGCTCAAGATGGCCCGCCGTTTGTGGGAGTCGCTGTCTGATCGGGCCGAGTTGTCCCGCACGCTCAACAACCTCGGTAACGTCTATTGGGTGGCGGCCGATCTGCCGCAGGCCCGCGCCTATTACGAAGAGGCGCGCGCGATGCAGACGGAGTTGGGATTGGACGAATATGCCGCCACGGCCCTGTCCAACCTTGGGGCGATCCATCTGGTCGAATACAACTACGTCCGCGCGGAACAATGCCTGCGAGAGGCCCATACCATTCATCGGAAACTCCAGAGCCCGGTCGAGACCGCGCGCACGCTGAACAATCTCGGCGCCCTCAAGTTCATGCAGGGCGTCTTGGAGGAGGCGGAGGTCTTCTTCGAGGATGCGGCGATCCTCAACGGCGACGCGGGGGCGCAAAGCGAGGAGGTCTTCAACCGCCGCAACCTGGTCGAGGTAGCGCTGGAGCGCGGCGATCTGCGCACGGTCGTTTCCATGGGGCAGGAAGTGTTGGGCCAGGCGGAGGCGCTCGGGGACATGTCTACCGCCGCGGAGATTCTGCCGCTGGTGGCGGAGGCCTTTACCCGGGCCGGTGACTTTCGCACGGCCGAGCGATTTCTCGAACGGGGACACGAGACGGTCGCGAATCTGAAGAACGACGATTTGCGCGCGCTCCTGGCGCTGACTCAGGTGTCACGCCACGAGCGGCTGGGACGTTACGACGCCGCGCAGGAAGTCCTCCAGGCGGCGTTGCCGGACGACAAGCGCCTGGCCAACGGCCATCTTCAGATGGACAATCTGATCCTCCGGCTACAGATCGCACGGCATGCCGGCTCGACCGATTCGGCGCGGCAATTATGGGAGGAAGGAAAGGTGCATGCCCGGGCGATCGGGGCCATGCATAAAGGCGCCCAACTGGCGTTTGTGTGGCTCGGACCTCCGACGGCGCGTGACTTCGATCAGCCGGCCCGCGAGACCATCGACCAGTTCCTGCGGCTCCATCCCCGCTGGCATTGGGTCGGCGCCTATCGGTTGTGGACGGCGCAGCGCCTGTTATCCGAGGGACATCTCGACAGCGCGCTGGCCATCGCCGACGATGCCGTCACGCAGTTGCGGCAAGAGGGGAATTGGGAGACGCTCTGGCGCGCCCTGACGGTGAAGGGACGGCTCTTGCACGATCAGGCCGATTATGAACCCGCGTTGCGGGCGCTCGATGAAGCGGCGCGCGTCTTCGAGGCCGTCAGCGCCACGATCGATGACGCCGAAGATCGGGAATGCTATTGCGCGCACCCGCTGGCGGAATTGCTGGCGCAGACGCGTGAGCGCATTCACCAGTTGGTGGCTTAAGACTGGAAAGGACCGGTGACGGGGAAAAAATTGGCGGCCGTCGCATACACGACGGCCGCCGGTGACGGATGGTTGAGTTAGTGTCCGCCCACGCTGATGCCAATCGGGGCGAGCTTGTCTTCCAGAACCTCAACCTCCAAGGTGTAATCCTCCATCAACTCACCTCCCTTCTCCGGGTTACCGGTGGTTGACTGGGCCGGGACACCACCCCGGCCCGGTTTCTATGTCGATCTTGTTCCCGTCCTGATCGCACTCCCTGCGATAAGTCGCATTTTGCCGTTTACACATCATCCACGCCGATTCCATGATCGGCCAACTTAGGTCCGCAACGACCGGGCGGTCGCCGCTTCCATCGAACCGGAAGGTAAGAACAGCGAGTAAGTCCAACTCGCAGCCAGACTCCGGGGATTCGGCTTGCCGCCCTCGCCATCCCCTGAGCCAAAACGAAGTTAACGACCGATGAGCAATCCGTCAAGTGAAACCGGAGATACCGGCTTGGGTATGGCTCCGTGGGGCTTCATCTTGGGGCCGATTGAGCTTCTGATACAATCCGTGGTGTGGACGGTTGGGTCAAGTAATTTACCACCACGACCAGAACTCGACCCGGAAGAACTGGACGACACGGCGCGCCGCCAAAGATAGGAGTGATCGCCGACTGCAGACGATCTTCGCGTAGCCGCTCATCCCCGGCTTGAGGACGCCATCCGCATTGGCAATCTGGGTGGTGACTTGGAAATGACGCTGACCGATCGCAGTGTCGGCATCGGCGGCTATTTGGGTGACAAATCCATGGAATTGGCGAAAGGGAAGGGCGCGCACTTTCAGACCGACCGGCGCGCCTTCGGTGACGTCGGCGATGTCATTCTCGTCGACCGACAGTTGCAAATGGACCGGATCGCAATCGACAATCTCCATCAGGATGCCGCCCCGCTCCACGCGGCCGACGACGCCGCTGATCGGCGAGATGATCGTCGACGCGGCGATCTGAGTCCGGAGGAAGTCGATCTGCGCCTCGAGGGCGGCGATCCCGGCGTCTTTGGCTGCCAGTTCCTCGACCTTGGGACCAGAGATCAGTAGAGCTAACTGGGAGTCTTTCCCCCGTTTCTTGGCTTTGGCCATTTCCAACTCGGTGCTCTTGGAATCGAACTGTTCTTTAGAGATGAGCTGCTTATCCCACATCTGGCGGGCGCGCTCCAGTTCAATCTGTTTGTTCTCAACTTGGGCCTGCGCCTCCGATGTTTCGGCCCGGAGCCCCAGCACGGCGTCGCGTTTGGGACCCGACAGGAGGAGATTGCGTTCCGCCGCGAGACGGTCGCGATCGGCCGTGGCCATGCCGAGTTTGGCACGGTACTCATTCGAGGACAAGACCACGACCGTGTCGCCGGCGTGCACCGTGTCGCCTTCGCGGGCACGCAGATGATAGGCGACGACCGAGAAGCTGGACGCCGTTGCCTGGAGTATCGACCGTTCACGCTTCGCGCGGGACGGGGACCCGGCCGCGCCGGGAATGTTCTGCATCAAAACGGACTCCAGCGTGCCGCTCGACGGTGAGGTGATCGTGAAGCGCGACCCCGCCTCGACCTCGCAGTCGGATCCAACTCGCCGTTCGCCCTTGATGATCGCCAGCAGGGCGACGATCAAGATCACACTGGACCAGGCGAAGAGCGGCTTTCGCCAACGCGCGACGCTGCTGGACTGGACAATGTTGCCTGAGTCGGAGGGCGCCCTTTCACCTTTGGGTCGATCATCACCGGATTGATCCCGCATGGACAAGGCGAATGCCAGGATGATCAGGTATAATCCCGCGACTCCCGCCGGTCCCCAGTGCGCGGCAACCAGTCGAGTCAGGTGGTACAGTATCCACCCGACGAGAAGGCCGGTGTAGGTCGCCGCGCCCAGTCCGTACACGAGAAAAATGCGCCGCCATCGTGGTGTCCAGCCGACGCTGTTTCCGATCCCTCCCATAAACCACGCCTTCAAGTTTTTCCGCCAATACGCCATCGCCTTGGCGCGCAGGTTGGGGATGCGCAGGAGGTCGACCAACAGATAATAGCCGTCAAGCTTGATCAGGGGATTCAGGTTGAAGAGCACGATCGCCAGAGACACGCCGGTGAAGACGCGCAGAAAATCCGCCAGGGCATTGCCCGGTTCCACCACGCGCCACAACATGATGGCGACCGCCGTGGCCAGCCCCTGAAAGAAGATCCCCGCCAGGCCGACGTACACGCGTGGCCGCCGCCCCGGCAGAAGATAGGTGTCGGAGATGTTGCTGTAGAAGCAGGGCTGAAAATACAAAAGCAGAAACCCCATCTCGCGCACGGAACCGTCATAGTACTTCAACGTCAACGCATGACCAAATTCGTGGACCAGCGCCAGCGACAGAACCGCGAGCAGGAAGAGCGGAATCGACGTCAGCCGCCACAGATCGCCAATGCCCGCGGCCGCCAGCCCATTGTCGCCCAAGACAGTCAGCGCCGCCATCAGCATCAAGAGGCACCCCAAGCCAATGCTCGCCGGATGGAAGAGAAGTCGCAGGCGCGGCAGCCAGCGCGTCAGTAAAGGATCGGGATCGAAGGCGCGGATGGGGATGGTCCAGATCGATTTCCGGCGCGCTGACGCGGTGGCCAAAGCGAGACGTCCACGGGCCCGTTCCAGCGCTGTGCCCTCGAAGAAGAGCAACCGCTCCATCTTGGCGAAGAAGGAAATTGCCGCATCGACCGGGATCTTGACCCCGAACCGTTCGTTCGTTTGCCGGGCGGCCTCGGGGATCGACGTTTCGCCGTCGGCGCGAGTGAGAAGATAGTATTCCGGCGCCCGCAGCCGGAAGAAGCGGCCGGAGAGAGGATCTTTGATGACGTAGACTGTCCGGCCGCCGTCGTCTTCGGCGCGGACAACCAGATCAGGGCGCAACTTTGGCTTGGTTTCGGTCAACGGGCCTTCCCGCGTGGACACTCAAGGGTACCGTCCTTGCCCGTCTGCCGCAAGTGCGGAATCGGTGGTCCAATCGATCACCGTGAATCAAACGACGAACGGCACGAAGCGCACGGTGTCGCCCGTCTTGGGCGCGGCCGACGAAGGAGTCAGGATGACGTACCCGTCGGCATCGGTCATGGATGTTAGGTCGGAGGATCGCTGCGAACGCACTGGCCAAACGCTCCATTGGCCGTCTTGCTCCGCGGCGCGCACGCGGGGGAATTCCCACTGCCGGGACTTGCGGGAAAAATCGGCCGCCGCGACCGCCGGCCAGCCGACCGGCGATGTTTCTCTTGAGCCGGCCAGTTTACGAAGTGCCGGACGGATCACCACGTCGAAGACGACCATGCACGATACCGGGTTGCCGGGCAGACCGAAAAATGGCGTACCGCGGACATGTCCGAATGCCTGTGGTTTACCCGGTTTCATCGGGAGGCGGAACAAATCGACGCCGCCCTTCTGGCGAAAGAGAATCTTCACCACGTCATAATCGCCCGCGGACACGCCGCCGGTTGAGACGATGAAGCCGCACCGTCGGGCCAGGGACCCCAGCGCCCGTTCGAGTTGTTCGGGGAGATCGGCGCAACGGCCACCGTCGACAGGCTCACATCCGGTCGACTCGATCAGCCCGATCAGCCCATAGCGATTGGAGTCGGGAACATGCCCCGCCGGATGTCGGCGGCCGACCTCGCCCAATTCATCGCCGGTGGTCAGAATGCCCACTTTTGGGCGGCGATAAACGGTCACACGTCTCTGGTCCAGAAAGGCCAGCATCGCCATGTGCGCCGGGGCGATCGTTGTGCCCGATCGCAGGATGATCTGCCCCTTGCGCATGTTGGTACCGCGGCGCAGGACATTCTGACGCCGCGTCGCCGGTTTTGTGAAACGAACCATTCCGTCCGCTTCGGATGTGTCCTCGACTTTGACGACACAGTCGGCTTTCGGTGGCAAAGGCGCGCCGGTCATGATCCGGACAGCGGTACCCCGTGACACCGGCCGCGATCGAGAGTGTCCGGCCGGAATTGTGCCGTCGATGCGCAGCGAAACTGGATGGTTCGCGGCGGCGTCCGTCAGATCCGCGTGGCGAACGGCAAAGCCATCCATGACGGATTTGTCCATTGCCGGCGAAGGCGCCGTGGCGCGGATGGTCTCGGCTAATATCCGCCCCCGCGACCGTTCGATCAGGATCGATTCCGTGCCGACCGGTCGCACGGCCGCCAGCACGCGGCGTTGCAGCGTTTCGAGGCGGACTTGGCGGATACGGCGGGATGTCATGGAGTGGGCCGAGTCTCCAGTAACGCATGTACGCGGTCGCAGTCGGCGGGCGTATTCACGTTAATTTGCGACAATCGACGTGGGTCGGCAGCGTCATACTCCTCTGCGGTGAGTATGTGCGATGGAACACGGTCGAACACCCGGTGCGTGCGAATTTCTCCTTCGGACAGCATCGCGCGCATGACCGGCGCGCAGAGGGCATGATAATAGCCGACGAGGGGCTCGAGGTACAGCTCGCCCTGGCCACAGACTGCGCGGACCCCGGCAGACTTCTCAAGAAGCAGCAACAGCAACTTGGATTGAACGAGCGGATAATCCACGGCGAGTACAATGTGGTGCTGACATCCTGAACGCTCCAAGCCGGATGCGATGCCGCCGAGCGGGCCTAGGCCAGGGGGGTCATCCGCAATGTGGGCGAATGGCGCTGGCGGTCGAAAGCCGGGGACTGAACCCACCAGAAAAACCATGCCCACCAATGGCTCCAGAATGTCGATGGCTCGTTGCCAGAGGGGAATTCCTGCGATCTCCAACGTCGCCTTATCGCGCCCCATACGCTGCGAGCGTCCGCCGATCAGGATCAATCCGGCAATATCGCGCTTGGGAATCGACGACGGCACCACACCATCAACTTAGGTTGCGGCGCTCGGGTGATGCCAGAAGTTTTGGGCCGTCGGTCAGGAGGCGCAAACGACTTCGACGGACCGGGAAGTTGCGACCGGGCCGTCATCGTGGCGCATGAGGCGTTTGAAATCGCGGATTTCGTCGACGTCGAGATACTCGCTCAAGACCAGCTTGCGATCCTCGCGGTCGGGGCTGACCCGCTTCAGGATTCCCCACGGCGCGAAGATGCCGGAACGTCCCTGCAGACGGCTGCCGAAGAGAGTCTTGACCCCGCAGGTTTTCACCACATACGCGCAGGCCCGCTGGGCGCCGTTGACGAAGATTTCCAGATCACGGCGATCTTTCTCGAAGACCGTGTCGCTCTCGCGATAGGGCGACACAGTTGGAACGAAGATGATATCGGCATCGAGACGACTCATGGCGGCAAACGAATCGGGATTGAGCACGTCGGCGCAGATCAGCACGCCGACACGCACGCCGCGGATCGCAAAGACGCGATAGTCTCGTCCGGGGATGATCCCGCGTTGTTCTTCCCGTCCGAGCGGGTTCACTTTCTGATACGACCCGATCACCTCGCCATTGTCGAAGATCGTGGCGATGTTGGCGTAGCCACCGTCGATCGGATGCGGCATCGTCCCGCCGATCACCACGCACTGCAAGTCCCGTGACAACCGCGCCAACTCGCCCTGACGCTGCGGGATGGCGGCTTCGACATCGCGCAACGTGCGATCGCCCGGGCGCACGGAAAAGTACTCCGGCAAGCAGACGAAATCGGGACGGTGGCGAAACAAATGCAGTTTGTCGTCGAGCGTGATCGGCCCGCCCAAGGGGAATTGCAACGCGGCGACGGCAATAACCATGATTCACTCATCCGGCCCAAGGCGGGGGGGAGGGTGGTTATTACACGTAAATTGGGGGCGGGAGTTTCATGGGGCCGTAAACCCTCACCTCGAAGATCCCGCAGAGTGGGACCATCCCTCTCCCTGAAAGGGAGAGGGGGTCAAATTAATGCCCAGTCCTAAGAACTTCCCCTCTCCCCTCTGGGGAGGGTAGGGTGAGGGGCATTCACGATTCGGCAATAACCCCGCACACCATATCCCCAATCTGCGAGGTCGATAACCCCGAAGCGGCGGAGAGCGACGGGATCTTCTTGGTGACAAGCAGATGCGAGATGGCATTTTCGATGGCCCGTGCTGATTTCTTCTCGCCCAGGAAATCGAGCATCATCGCCCCGGCGGCGATGGCGCCGAGGGGATTGGCGACATTCTTCCCCTTGTATTTCGGCGCCGAGCCGTGGATCGGCTCAAACATCGAGATTTGGCCGGGATGGATGTTCCCCGAGGCGGCGATGCCCATGCCGCCCTGAATCATCGCGCCCAGATCGGTCAGGATGTCGCCGAAGATGTTGGAGACGACGATGACGTCGAACCACTCCGGATTCTTCACCATCCACATGCACGCGGCATCGATGTAGGCGTGGTCTTTTTCGATGTCGGGATATTCCTCGCCGACCTCGGCGAAAGAGCGGGTCCAGATGTCCATGGCGCGGATGGCGTTGGCCTTGTCGACCAAAGTCACCTTGCGTTTCTTGTTCCGCGCGCGCGCGGCCTCAAACGCGTAACGGATCGCCCGTTCGCACCCCTTGCGGGTGAAGACCATGTCGGCGATGGCGACTTCATCCGGCGTGCCCTTCTTCAAAATGCCGCCGATGCCGGCGTAGAGGTCCTCGGTATTTTCGCGGATGACGACGATGTCGACGTCTTCCGGCTTCTTCTCCTTGATCGGGCAGAGATGCTCGGCGTAGAGCTTGATCGGCCGCAGATTGACATAGAGATCATAGCCGAAACGCATCCCCATGATGATCGGCCGCTCGACCAGCCCCGGCTCGACCCGCGGATCGCCGATCGCGCCCAAGAGCACGGCGTCTTTGGTCGTGCGGATTTCCTCGAGGACCGAATCGGGAAAGAGCTCGCCGGTGGCCAGATAATGATCGGTCCCGTGCGGGTACTCGGTGAACTCCAGCCCGAACCCGTTCTTCGCTGCAACGGTCTTCAGGACCTTGACCGCTTCGGCGGTCACTTCCGGCCCGATCCCGTCTCCTCCGATGGTGGCGATGTGATGATTCAGTGTTTGTTTCTCCCGTAGGGGCGCGATTTATCGCGCCCGCCTGGGTTTGGTAAATGGCTCAGATGCTCGACTGGCCGGATGTGGGCGGTGGAACCGGTGCGAGCGCGATTTTGAGCGGTATGTTCCACTCTGCCCCTTCGATAATCTTCGATTGAGGACTTCCTCCCAAGAGACTCTGACAGGCGAATCGGAGTTTCGTCCGCTGGAGATTGTAGAAGAAGCCGGCGAGCATCTGCTCCAAGAGAAAGTCCGGAATACTTGCAGGATCTACGTTATCATAATTGTATTGGAGAAGTTGGACGGCCGACCGAGACGGGATGATCTTGCCCTCTTGGAATCGTGTCGAGTCGAAAAGCTCGACGTTGTGGGAAGGGTCATTAAGAGGGTTACCAGGGGGGAGCAGTTGAACAGCTACCAGCCAGTCCTGAAAGGAGTTATACCGGCGGCCGTCTAGTTCCAGTTCGAATGCCGTGATACGCGCCGGCCCAAGACCAGTGTTCAGGAGAGATATCTCCACAAATTTCTTCCCGGGCATCCGGTCCTTGTACCTGTAATGGGAAGTCAGTTCGAGGCTCGGTTGTAGGAGTAATTTTCTGTATTCTCGTTCGGCTCGCGCTCCATGGAACGCGAGAGCGATGCCCGCGATTGCTGCCATCGTCGCGAAGGCTGAGGCAATCGCAGTAACAACATCAAGATGCTGAGTTATCAGGGTCCACATTCTGCACATGCCCTGCACTTCGCGGTCTTCCGTCTGAATTGAGGATGCGAATCAGTGCTGCGCGAATCGTTCATCGCCATCCACCGTGGCGAGGTCTATGGTAGCAACTTTGCATCCGGTGCAAGGTGATTAACTTTACTTGTCCATTTGAATCCATTGCGCGGCCTGATAGTCTTCCCCAAGCCCCCCAGCATTTATCGAGACAGAACGTACGTCGCTCCATGAGAATCCAGGGTAAAAGGCAAGGTATGCGCCTTCCAAGCGACCGGGGTAGACCGTCCTGACGCATGGGAACTTGCCCGACAGTTCCCACGAGAAGAATCCGTTCATGTCAGAGAGATCAATGCTCTTACTCACTTTGCCATCGGAGGTATTCACGAGGACTCCGTTAGTCCAACAATGCGGGTCAATCCCAAAGTTAGTTGAAGTTTGAACGGCCCATGGTTGTTTACGCCGCTTTCGACAGGGCGGCACTCTCCAGTTTGAGTTCCCGTTGCAGCGCTTCCCGCAGGGTCCCCAGGTGCTTGTGCCCGCACACGGTCC
>JACQFV010000039.1 GCA_016199865.1 Candidatus Zixiibacteriota bacterium
CATCGCAGGCGAGCCCGAACCGCGCCGCCACGGTCGCGGCCGCCACGCCATGCTGGCCGGCGCCGGTCTCGGCGATGATGCGGCGTTTCCCCTGCCGCAATGCCAACAGCACCTGCCCTATCGTGTTGTTGATCTTGTGCGCGCCGGTATGGTTGAGATCTTCACGCTTAAGATGGATCTGCCCCCGACCGAGCCGTTCCGAGAGCCGAACCGCGTGATACAGTGGCGTCGGCCTGCCGGCATACTCGGCCAGTAGGCGACGGTAGGTCCGGCGGAACTCCGTGTCGCGCCAAGCGGCATCGAAATCGCGTGCGAGTTGATCGAGCGTCGGAATCAACGTCTCCGGAACATACCGTCCGCCAAACCGCCCAAACCGACCATGACGATCCGGCTTGCGCAGAAACGGCTGCCCCGTCGCCATCTTCCGTCGGGAGGCGCCGCGAACGGAACCGGCTCCGACGCGTTGCGGAGGTGATTCAATCACTGCCCCGGTCCCATCGCGTCCGCCTCACGGACGGCTTGAACAAAGGCGCCGATCAGTTCCGGCGATTTGACGCCAGGCCGACTTTCGACTCCCGTCGAAACATCGACGGCATAGGGCGAAAGCCGGCGGATCGCCTCACCGACGTTCGCGCTCGTCAACCCGCCGGCAAGCCACAGATGTCCCCATTCGCGCACACCGTTCCCCAATCGCCAATCAAATGGTTGCCCTGTTCCCCCATACGATCCTTGACCGCCATTATCCAACATGTAATCCGAGACGAAGGCCAGCCGTTCCGCGGGATCGATCTCACGGTTGCCGACGCCGATGGCGCGGATGAGCCGGACGGACGTTGACAATTCATCCCACGCCCCTTCGGCCAACTGGCCACACAGTTGCACGGCATCGAGATTGAGTTCAGAGATGTGTCGACGGACCATCTCAACGTCCGGTTCGACAAAGACGCCCACGACCACAACGGCGGCGGACAGTTGGCTACGAATCAGGCGCGCCCGCGCAATGTCAACGCACCGTTTGCTCCCCGGCCAGAAGACCAGGCCTATGGCATCGCAATCCGCCTGCTCTGCCGCCAGAGCATCTTCGCCGCGCGTAATGCCGCAGATCTTGACGAGCGTCCGTTTCAAGATGGTACGCTCCGAGTATCTTTGTCGAGCAAGCGGCTCAGCATGGCCGCCGGATCATCGGCACGAACCAATGTCTCGCCAATCAGACACGCGTGATATCCCAGCCGGACGCATTCACGCACTTGCGCCATCGTCTCGATGCCGCTTTCGGCCACCAAAGTCGCGCCGGCGGCAATCAACGGCCGCAGCCGGGCAAACAACCCCGTGTCGACGGTGAAATCCTCCAGGTTGCGGGCGTTGATCCCGACTATCCGGGCATTCGCGACCGTGATTTTCGCCAAATCGGATTCGTCGTGCGCCTCATAGAGAATGTCGAGGGTGGCGTCGGCGGCAACGGATGCGATCACCTGCATCTGTTCGACCGATAGAAGCCGCGCAATCACCAAAATGGCATCCGCGCCCAGCGCCGCCGCTTCGGCCACCTGGATCGGATCGAGAACAAAGTCCTTTCGCAACAGGGGGACTGGGACCGCATTCCGAATGGCCTCAAGCCAGCCATCGTCGCCGGCAAAATGCTCGGGCTCCGTAACGACCGAGATGGCGACCGCGCCGCCAAAGACGTAGTCACGGGCCCGTTGCACCGGGTCAAAATCGGCGCGAAAGAGCCCTTTGGATGGCGATGCCTTCTTCACTTCGGCGATGATTGCCGGAGTCTGAGCGCGCAGCGCCGCCAGGAGCGAGCGGCGTGGGAATCTTGTACCCGTGCGCAAAAAAGTTGAAATCGAGGTCATCGACCGGAGCCGCTTTATTCGAATTCGCGTGGACGAGATAATCGCATCCAGCACGGCGGAACCTGTTGCCTTCGTCATGGGGGGCTGGGGCGGCGGGCTGTCCATTGCTACTCATCCCCCGGGCGCATGCTGTCGGCCAATGAACCGCCCGCATGGAGTTCCTGTTTGCGGAAAAAGACAAAGTACATGCCGCTGGCAATCAGATACAAGGCGCCGGCGATCAAGAGCGGCAGCTCGTATCCCCAGCGTTCGATCATCCAGCCGCCGATGCCGGCGGTGATCGCCCAGGACCCGGTCCACGCCAGCATGGCGGCGCTGTTGGCGATGGCGCGATCGTCGGGGCCGACTCGTTCCATCATGTAGTTCGTGGAAATTGGCACGCCGAGGTTCATTAGCGCCCCGCGTGCGAGAAAAGCACCGGTGGCCAAAGGCAGATTGTGCGTGAAGGCCAAAGCCGCCATGAACGGCAGCGACGCCAGTTCCGACACGACGATTGTCCGCACCATCCCGAACCGTCGCGCCAGTTCCGGTCCAAGCATGACGCCCAGCACCATCGCCGCCTGCACCAGCCCATAGTAGATGCCGATGGTCTGCGTCGAGAGTTCGAAACGATCTCGAAAATACAGATTGAGAAACGGAATGATCAGTCCCGCGCCCATCCCCACGAGGAAGTAGGGACAGGTCAGCCGGAACAACATCGGGCCTTTCGTTGCCCAGAAAATCCGCCAGCCGGCGCGTGGCGAACGTTTGCCGACGACTCCCGCGGGAATACGTGCAAACGCCAACGCACCCGCCGCGGCGCAGGCGCAGCCGATCCACATGACCCAGCGGTAGGCGGCCAGAGACGAGCCCAAAGCCGACGTCAAGAGTCGGTGCAGCGACCCCGCTCCGAAATGCGCGATCAGCCCGGCGCCCAGCGAGGCGGCGAAGGCGAGTGAGAAGACATGCGCCCGTTCAGAGGGACTCGTGTGCTTCATCAGATAGGGAGAACTGACGACGCGCGGGAATGCCAGCATGCTCCCGGCGCAAAAGGCCGCGATCATGATCACGGCCTCTTGGTTCCCGAGGGTGACCCAGGCAAATCCGAGCGCCACGCCGAACGATGTCAGAATCAACAACCGCCGCGCGGAGACCCGGCTCACGAGGTAAGCCGCGGGCAACGCCATCGCCATGGTCCCGAACGACTGCGCCGACAAGACGCGCCCCATAAACCCTTCGGGAAAGCCGCGTTCCTTCATATAGAGGTTGAAGAGGAGCATAAAGGTCAGCCAGGCGAAGCTGACCAGCATGGTGCCGAACAAAAACCACCACGATTCGACGGATATGCGGCGGAGGTTGTCCAAATAGTGCATGCCCCAGTGGCGACCAGTCGTCTGCTGACGAGAGAATATCTCTCCTTTGGGAGAACGCTGCGACGGTGCAGTCTGTGGCATCACCGTGCCCCTCTCCCGGCGGATGATCCGCTGATCGACTTGAATCCTGCAGTCTGCAGAAGAGCGTGCAGACGTCCGTCTATGACCGCCCGACGTGCGGCGATGATGCCGTCGGCAATCGAATCCACCTGACCGGATACATACAGCGCCGCTCCGGCATTCAGAAGGGCGGTGTCCGTCTTCGGGCCGGTCTGTCCTGCCGCGACGGCCGTGATGTCTTTCGCATTGGCGGATGCGTCAGTGCCCGCCAGTTCCGCCAACGAACATTCCGGCAGACCCACTTCATGGGCCTGAAGGCGATACTCTCGTGTCGTGCGGCTGTCCCATTCCACGATACGATTCTCGCCGCATGGCAGGAGTTCATCGGCCCCATGCGGTCCGCACACAACCATAGCCCGCTCGGCGCCGAGAGCCGCCAACACCTCGGCCAACGGCAACAGACGCGCCGGATCATAAACACCGACGACCTGGCGCCGGACACGCGCCGGATTGCACAGCGGCCCCAGGATGTTGAAGACCGTGCGCACGCCGATCTCACGCCGTGGTCCGGCGGCATGGTTCATCGCCGGATGAAAGCGCGGCGCGAACAGGAAAGCAAAATTGGATGACGCGAGTGATCTCTGCACCGCCTCGGGGCCCGGATCAATGTCGAATCCCAGCGCGGCCAGCACGTCGGCCGATCCCGACTGTGATGATACGGCGCGGTTGCCATGCTTGGCGACGGGAACACCACAGGCCGCGACCAATAGCGCCGCCGCGGTGGAGATGTTGAAGGTCGACAGTCCGTCGCCACCGGTGCCGCAGGTGTCGATCGCGCCCTCGGGCACATTCGCCAGCGCGACCATCGCTTGGCGCATGGCGCGCGCGAAGCCCAGAATCTCCCCGGTCGTTTCTCCCTTCTGGCGCAGGGCTACCAGCCAGCCGGCAATCTGCGCCGGTGTGGCATCACCGCGCATCACGATCCCCATCGCCTCTTCCGAAGCGTCGGCGTCGAGGTGTTCCCCGGACACGGCGGCCTTGATGAATGGAATCAACATGAATTGGACCGACCGTTCCTACAGTCGTCCTTCGAGGAAATTCTGCAGCAACTTCTTTCCCTCTCGGGTCAGGATCGACTCGGGATGAAATTGCACACCCACCGTTGGGTGTTGTTTGTGTTTCAGGGCCATGATCGTGCCGTTGTCGGCTTCCGCGGTGATCTCCAGGCAATCGGGGCAGGTGTCACGCTGCACGACGAGCGAATGATACCGTGTCGCCTCGAAGGGGTTAGGCAGCCCTGTGAACAGCCCCGTGCCGCCGTTGGTGATCATCGACGTCTTGCCGTGCATCAGCCGGGAGGCGCGGACAATGCGGCCGCCGAACACCTCGCCGATCGCCTGATGCCCCAGGCAGACCCCCAGAATCGGCAATCGTCCCGACAACGTGCGCACGATCAGCGAGGTGACACCCGCTTCGGCGGGTCGGCCGGGGCCGGGAGAGAGAACGACACGATCATAGGCGCCAAGGATGCGCTCGACGTCGATCTGGTCATTTCGCCGCACCTGGACCTTCGCGCCCAGTTCACCGAGATACTGGTACAAGTTGTAGGTGAAGGAATCGTAGTTGTCGACCAGGAGAATCACGGCCGATCTCCTTTGCCCCACTCGCCGCCAATGGCCCCCAGCGGCGCGGCGGCCTTGTTCTGGGTCTCACGGTATTCCCTCTCCGGATCGCTGTCGGCGACGATCCCCGCCCCCGCCTGCACGTAGGCGCCGCGCTGATCCATCACCGCCGTGCGAATCGCGATCGCCATGTCCATGTTCCCCCACCAGTCAATATAGCCGACGGAACCGGCATAGACTCCCCGTCGATCCGGCTCCACCGAGTCGATCAACTCCATTGCCCGGATCTTCGGCGCCCCGGTAACTGTCCCGGCTGGGAATGTCGCCGCCAGAACGTCCAGCGCGTCCACGCCCCGTCGCGCGCGGCCGCGCACGGTGGAGACCATGTGCATGACGTGGGAGTACCGGTCGATCGAGCGAAACTGATCCGTGACGACCGAACCGGGGCGGCACACCCGTCCCAGATCATTGCGCCCCAGATCGACCAGCATCACATGCTCGGCATTCTCCTTGGGGGACGCCATGAGTTGATGCTCCCGCTTGAGATCCTCAGCCGGCGTCGCGCCGCGCGGGCGGGTACCGGCAATCGGCCGGGTGGTGACGAGTGCCCCGTTCTTCTGCACCAGCGTTTCCGGCGATGATCCGGCAATGGCCAGGTCGCGGAACTTGAGAAAGTACATGTAGGGGGAGGGGTTCGTCTGGCGCAAACGGCGGTAGACGTCGAACCCAGACACCGCGCCGCCCAACGTGAATCGCTGGGAGAGCACGCCTTGAAAGATGTCGCCTCGGGCGATGTGGCGCTTAAACGTGCGCACACCGTCGGTGAAACGCCGGCGGGAAAAATTGGAACGGACCGGGCGCTCAACGGGCGGGGCCAGCGGCGGCAACGTGACGGGCTGACTCAACTTGCGTAGTACCGCGGCCATTCGTCTTTGGGCCCGGTCGTAGCGGCGCCGCAGTTCCGTGCGTGAAGCCCCATCGGCACGGATGGTCATCACGACGCGAGCGCTCTGGCGCGCATGGTCGAACACCGCTATCTCGTCGTACAATCCCAGCCAGACCCAGGGATGGCCCAGAGTGTCCGCAGCGTGGTTGGGAAGCCGCTCAAAGAGCCGCGCGCATTCATAGCCGAAGTACCCGACCCATCCCCCCGCCAGCACGTCTGGCGCATTATCATTAGGAGCGGGATGCCCCGGTAGCCGCGACCGGAGAACGCTCAGCAACTGCTTCGTTTCAAACCGGCGGAGCGCGAATCCCGTCCGGATCCAGCCCCCTTGTTCATGGCAGCAGATTTCTTCGGCGGGCTCGACACCGATGAAGGAATAGCGTCCCACGTTCTCGCCGCCTTCGACACTCTCAAACAGAAACGACGTGGCGGACTTGGCTCCACCGAGGCGCACGTGGACCGACGCCGGGGTCAGCAGATCGGCCGGAATCTCCACAGAGAGGACCGCCAAGGACGAGTCCTTCAACGCACTGCGAATGGCCTCCAAGTTCATCATCACCGAGAATGCCAGACACCGGTTGCGACAACCCGTGCCGGTGCCGACAGGCGAACATGGCGGTGGTCAGGGTCGCAGGCCAGTTCCTGTATGCCGCCGGGCGACTGAACATGGATCTTATCACCGATCCAATTGCGGAGGCGGCATGCCGCGAAAGCCGCCAACGCTCCCGATCCGGAGGAGGGAGTCGGCCCCACACCACGCTCAAAGATCCGCAATTCGATCCGGCGTTTACTCTTGATCAGAACGAACTCGACGTTGACACCGTGGGTCGACCTGGCCCTGGCCTGACAGGCGGCGCCGATTTCCTTCCAGAGAAAATCGAATGTCAAAGCCGGGTACACCCAATGCGGATTGCCGGCATCGACTACGATCGGGCGGACCACTCCACCTCTGCCGATGGGGCGATCCCCCCCCGCCGATCCCACTTTCGGGAACGGGCGTTCGAATGTCACGATAGTCTCCCGAGAGCGGGCCTCGCGTGTCGACACGCGGATACATCCGGCGGCGGTCAACAGGTGGAATTCCCGCTTGCGGAGATGGCGCAGGGTCAAGAGCGCTGCCGCGCCCCGTACCCCATTCCCCGACCATTCGGCTCGCGAGCCATCACTGTTGAACAGACGAAAGCGGATTCCACCCCCGGTCGCGGGACCCAGCAGGATGAGACCGTCGGCGCCCACACCGCGCCGACGATCGCAGATGGATGCGGCCCGTCGGCGGGTCCAATGGACGCCGTTGCGTTTACTCTCAACGATCACGAAGTCGTTCTGCAAAGATTCAACTTTGACGAAGGGTATGTTGTTCATCAGATGCACCCGGCGCGAAGAACACAGGTTACCGACAGCCATGCCCGACCACAACGTCTATCACGAATTCTCATTGGGGCCATGACATCTTCCCGGATCCGCGCACAAAGTCACCGGCAAACAAAAAGCCCGTCGGATCGACGGGCCTGAGCACTGCCAGAGTTCGCGAAATCGCCCACCGATCCTACGAGGGACCTCCCCAACGCCAATTCCGGTTTGTGAGCGCGTTTCTCATGGTCGTTTCGGGCGGCAAGAGACCGCCCGCAACAGGTTCTACGTGGCGTAGCCCGTCCCGTTTGCCTCGTCGATCACGCGACCTTCGCGAAAACCCGTCCCAACCGCTTGATCCCCTCGTGGATGTTTTCCAACGACGCGTTGGAGAAATTCAATCGCAACGTGTTTTTCCCGGAGCCATCGGGATGGAAGGGCTGCCCCGGCACAAAGGCGACTTTCTGTGCAATGGCCTCTGGCAGGAGGGGCGCTGAGTCAATCCCCACCGGCAACCGCACCCAGAGGAAAAGCCCGCCCTCTGGCTTGGTCCATGTGATCGTGTCCGGGAAAAACTCGCTCATCGCCCGCAGCATGGCATCGCGCCGCTCATGGTAGGCCTTTTTCAAGACCTCGATGTGACGGTCGAGAGCGCCGTCCTTGGCGTACTCGTAGATCACGTACTGGGCGAAGGTGTTCGTGTGCAAATCGGTCGACTGCTTGACGCGTTCAAACACCCCCATCAACTGCCGCGACGCCGCCACCCAGCCGATCCGCAGGCCGGGGCTGATCGTCTTGGAAAACGTGCCGAGTTGGATCACCGCCTGGCCGCCGATCGACTTGATCGAGGGGACCGGCTCGTCCGAATAGCGCAGTTCTCCGTAGGGGTTGTCGTCGACGATTGGCACGCTGAACTGGTGCGCCTTCTGAACCAGCAACTGGCGGCGCAAAAGACTCATCGTGATCCCGGTCGGGTTCTGGAAATTGGGAACAGTGTAGATGAACTTGGGTTTATGCTCGCGGATTAAAGGATCGATCGTTTCGACCTTCATTCCCTGATCGTCCATCTCCGCCAGCGCATACCGGGCTCCGTAGTAGTTGAATGCCTGCAGGGCGCCCAAGTAGGTCGGGCGGGAACAGACGACATAATCGCCCCGGTCGAGGAATGCCCGGCCGACCGCGTCGAGCCCCTGCTGCGAACCGGCCGTGACCAAAATGTTGTCCGCGGTCAGTTGTGCCGCGCCGCGCCGGGACACGCGCTCGGCGATGAATTCGCGCAACGGCGGATAACCCATCGAAAGACCGTATTGGAGCGCCTGGCTGCCAAAACGGGTCAGGACCCGGTCCGTCGCCTCACGAATTGATTCTATTGGGAACAGCTCGGGCGCGGGCAGGCCACCGGCGAACGAGATCACTCCCGGCTGATTGGAAAACTTCAGAATGTCGCGCAAAATCGACGATTCAAGATTGTACCCAAAGGGCGAGAAATGCCGCGGCTCGAACTTGAACGGCAAAGGCGGCGTCAGGGTCGGCAGTGTTTCGGTCACCATAAGCATAATGTACCCGTGGAATGCAATTCCGTCAATCGGTTAACGGTTGTCGTCGGGTCGGCCAACTCCCACGGGAGTGGCCGTCTCCAGCCGTCTGCTTATACGTTTATCGGCCGGTGGTGGAAGCGCGGGTTGTCAGGATTTGACAAGTGGTGCAGGGTGAACGCATTGAGTGGGTTTTCTGCCGGCGTCCGAAGAACGTTGCTGACGCGGATGTCCCCAAACTTATTATGTCAGCCGTTGGGAGGGTAGCCGCACCACATTCCGCGGCCCAGCGACCCGATATGAAATCGAACGACTCCCCCATCGGCCTCTGCCTCTCCTGCCGGCATGTCCAGCGAATCACATCGGATCGCAGCAGCACATTTTACCTGTGCACCTTGTCATTTGCCGATCCGCGGTTTGCGAAGTATCCTTCACTGCCGGTGCGCTCCTGTCCGGGCTTCGAAGAGATCAGTCCGGATCAGGCGGACTCCGATGGCGCGCCACGGGCTACAACGCATTTGCCTTGATCTATACGGCCGCGGGTCGAGACACACGCGTCTTATGAACGGGGTTCACACTCCAAAGGTTGGGTTGAGTTGGATTTCCCGCGCCGAAATCGCTTAACTCACAACATGCCAGAGGGAACGATTGCAAAACCTAAAGGTAAGTCAGACATGCGAAAGGAGAAAACGATGAAACGGAATTGCAGGCGATGGCTCCCGATTGCATTTGTGGCGGCTGGCCTGGTCGCGTATGCCAACGCCCAGGCGCAGGAACATCCCGAACATCCGCAGAACCCGGCCGCGGGACTGGAGAAAAAGAAGGACACCGTGACGATCCCGATGCTGTCCAAGGCCATCCATGATTACGTCGCCGATGACGCCAAACTCAAAGGCGGTTTCTTCCTGGTCTTCGATCCACAGGACAAGAAGGTGCTGCAGTTGACCCTGGCCAAGGTGCACGAGGAAAAATTGGCCACGCTCGGCAACGGCGTCTACTTCGCCTGCGCCGACTTCCAGGCATCGGATGGGCACCTCTACGACCTCGACGTGTTCATGAAGGGCAGCGACAAGAACCTGGAAACCACCGAGGTGTCGGTGCACAAGGTCGACGGCAAGCCGCGCTACAACTGGTCGGAGAAGGACGGGGTGTGGAGCAAAGTCGACCTGCCGACCAAGTAGGCGCTTGTCACCGCCCGAGACCGCGACCGATTCACGAGCAGGGACCATCCAAGGCGCGATGGTTGGGTTTCTTTTCCCCCGTCGTGCTCGTTGCCGTCGCCGGAACAATCACCGGCCATCCGATCACGGCCTCCGTCGGACCGGAAACGAAAGAATTCGAATTCTCCTACCGGGCGACAATCCGCCACATCCCCGCTGCGGCCAAGACACTGCAGGTGTGGGTCCCGGTCCCCCAAGCGGACGACCGACAATCGATTTGGGATCTGAAGGTGACGTCGCCTTTGCCCTACCGCGAAGTCACAGACAGCGAGTATGGCAACTTGGCCCTCTACTTCGAGGCGGCCGCACGCCTGCCGGACAGTATTCCCCTGCTGATGACGTTTCGGACGCGCCGGTCGGAGGTGTGGCCTTTGCCAGAAAACGACACCGGACGAGTTGTGCGTGACCGGATCAAACGGTTTTTGTCCCCCGATGCACTGGTGCCGATCGACGGCAAAATCGCGGCAGAAGCCCTGCGGGTCGTCACGGGACATTCTGGTGTTCGCGCCAAGGCACGGGCGCTGTACGACCATATCCTCGCCACGATGCGTTATGACAAGACCGGCACCGGCTGGGGAAAGGGCGATGCCGTGTTTGCCTGCGACGAACGGCGCGGCAACTGCACAGACATCCACTCGCTTTTGATCGGCATGGCCCGTGCCACCGGCATCCCGGCCCGTTTCGTGATGGGTTTCCCCATCCCCGAAAACGCGGCGGCGGGTGAAATCAAGGGCTACCACTGTTGGGCGGATTTGTACATCGATGGGGCCGGGTGGGTCCCGGTGGACGCTTCCGAAGCGATCAGGAATCCCGGAAAATCCGGGTACTATTTCGGCCACGTCGACGACCGCCGGGTCGCCTTCACCATCGGACGCGACATCTCGCTCACGGGAGGCGGGGCTGCACCGAAGATCAATTACTTTATCTACCCTTACGTACTGGTCGACGGGCAGGAATTCACCGACGTCGTTCGGAAATTCGAATTCCGGGTTGTTGCTGAGAGCACGGCCGTGAATTCATCGACGGCTCGTTGACTCCGCGCGGCGGGAGTTTGACCGCGCCGTCTCCCTTCGACAAACACCGAAGATGGATTCAAACGACTCCCCCATCGGCCTCTGTTCTTCCTGCCGCCATGTCCAGCGCGTCACCTCGGATCGTGGCAGCACTTTCTATCTGTGCACCTTGTCATTTGCCGATCCCCGGTTCGCGAAGTATCCTTCACTCCCGGTGCGCGCGTGTCCCGGCTACGAAGAGTCCACTCAGGATGAGGCGGATCCCGATGGCGCCTCCGGCGAAGGGAGATGAATTGTGAGGTGGATCACGCGTGAAAAAGTGAAGGTCGACCGTGTCGCCTGCCCCTGGCTGATCAAGAAATTGGTCGACCCAGCGGCCGAGTTTCTGTTTGTACCGGCTGACAAAGTCTCGGAAATCGCCCAGCGCGAGGGTGCGATACCGTATGATGTCCCCAATGTCGAACTGGGGCACCACGACGGCCGATGCAGCTTTGAAGCCATTGTCGAGAAGTACGGTATCACGGATCCGGCCATCCGAATGCTCGCGCAGATCGTGCACGGGGCCGACGTCGATCACGACCTTTACGGACGTCCGGAGGCGCCAGGACTGGAGGCCATCGCCGAGGGTTTTCGATACCTGGGCCTGAAGGACGATCACGAGGTTTTGGCCAGAGAATTCATCGTCTACGACGCGCTCTACGCGTATTGCCGGCGGGTGGTCGGTGCAAACAAACTGCAGTAGAGCCGGAGGCAGGATGGGACTCAACGTCGCGCAGAAATTGATCAAGTCGCACCTTGTCTCGGGCGAGATGGTACCCGGAGCCGAGATCGGCATACGAATCGACCAGACATTGACGCAGGATGCCACCGGCACTTTGGTCATGCTCGAGCTCGAAGCGATGCAACTCGACCGCGCCAAGACCCGGTTGTCGGCGCAGTATGTCGATCACAACCTGATTCAGGAGGACTTCAAGAATCCCGACGATCATCTGTTCCTGCTCTCCGCCTGTCAGCGCTTCGGCATTTGGTACAGCCGCGCCGGCAATGGGGTCAGCCACCCGGTCCACCAGGAACGGTTCGGCAAACCCGGCCAGACGATGCTTGGTTCCGACAGCCACACGCCGTCGGCCGGGGCGATCGGGATGCTCGCCATCGGCGCCGGCGGACTCGAAGTGGCGCTGGCGATCGCGGCGGAACCGTTCCACGTCGAGATGCCGAATATCTGGGGCGTGAAACTGGTCGGGTCGCTCCCCGACTGGGTCAGCGCCAAGGATGTCATTCTGGAAATGCTGCGCCGTCATGGGGTCGACGGCGGTAAAGGGCGGATCATCGAATACTATGGGCCGGGACTGGATCGCCTGTCCGCCATGGATCGGCATGTGATCGCCAACATGGGCGCCGAACTGGGCGCGACGACCTCGGCCTTCCCCTCCGACATCGAAGTGCGCCGTTTCCTCAAGCGGCAGGGGCGCGGCGACGACTGGATTGAACTCTTGGCCGACGCCGATGCACGCTACGATATCGATGAAGAAATCGACCTGTCCCAATTGGAACCCTTGATCGCCATGCCCTCCAGTCCGGGGAATGTCAAACGGGTGCGCGAGGTGGCGGGTCAGGAAATCACTCAGGCCTACATCGGTTCCTCCGCCAATCCGGGATACCGCGATTTCGCGATCGCCGCGCAGATGGTCAAGGGACGGACCGTGCACACCCGTGTGTCGCTCGACATCAACCCGTCCTCGCGGCAGATTCTGGAAAATCTCGTGCGCGATGGCCATATTGCACCGCTACTCCACGCCGGAGCGCGTTTGCATCAGGCCGGCTGCAATGGCTGCATCGGCATGGGCCAGGCCCCCGCGACGGACAAAATCAGTTTGCGCACCGTGCCGCGCAATTTCCCCGGCCGCTCCGGGACGCGCGAGGACAAAGTCTGCCTCGTGGGCCCGGAGACTGCCGCGGCCTCCGCGCTCACCGGCGTCATCACCGATCCGCGCGACTTGAACATCCCCTACCCGCGCGTGGCCGAGCCGGACGAGATAATCCTCAACACGCAAATGCTTCTGGCCCCTCTCCCGGCGACCGAGGCGCGTAAAGTCAAGCTGGTCAAGGGTCCCAATATCGCATCATTGCCGGAAATCGAACCGCCGCCCGATTATTTCGAGATTCCCGTGCTGCTCAAGGTCAAAGACAATGTCTCCACCGATGAGATTCTGCCGGCGGGCGCGCGGGTGTTGCCATTCCGGAGCAACATCCCAGAGATCAGCAAGTTCGCCTTCGATATTATCGATCCCACTTACCATGACCGCGCCCTGACGGTGCGTGAGGCGGGCGGGCATGCCGTAGTCGGCGGCCGTAATTACGGGCAGGGGTCCAGCCGTGAACACGCCGCCTTGGCGCCGCGATTTCTCGGCTTGCGTGTCGTCATCGTCAAGAGTTATGCCCGCATCCATGGGCAGAATTTGGTCAATTTCGGCGTGCTGCCTCTGACCTTTGACGATCCGGCCGCGTACGACCGCATTGAGCAGGGGGATCGTCTGCGCCTCGAAGGGATTCGCAAGTCACTTGGCACTGGGCAAACTCTGACGGTGAAAGACCTCACGACGAAGACGGAATTTGCGGCGCGCCACTCGATGTCGGAGCGTCAGGTGGAAGTGTTCCTGCAGGGCGGGTTGATCAATTGGATGCGGAAGCGCGTGCAGAAGTTGACCGCCTAAGTGGGGAGCAGTATACCCGCATGGCCAAGAGACTATCGAGAATCATGGCGAATCTCCTGTGAGATCAACAGGGAATGATCCCGAGGCAGATCCACTGGGACCGATGCGGAGCCCGGAACGCTGGAGCTCAACTCGGAATCCGCGTGTTCCATTTGAGCCGGAATTCGCAAGAGTTCCGTTCACGCGGCGCAACAGCACCTCGATCAGACGCTCGCGGAGTTGGCTGCTGCTGTAGGTCCACATGGAAGACGCTGGTCTGGCTTGCCGGCCTGAGTCCGCCCTATACTCCAGCACAAATGACGTCGCCGATCCGCTCAGAGTCATCTCCCCTTCTTTTGGCACCACGCCGTCACCGTGAATTTGGTCGATCAGGCAGCGCACGAGTTCATCCAGAGCGGCGGGAGGCACCGGCCAACGAGAGGGAGGTGGGCTGACGGTGTCAATCTTTACCCGGATCGACCCGTGCAGCCCACCCAAGTGCGAATCGGAGACGAAGCGCTGCGTCCACGCCCCGGTCTCCGTCAGCAGGGCGCGATCGAGGAGAATTCGAGAGGCGCCAACGAGATCATGGCGCACATCGGTGAGGCGTCTGACCGTTCTCTGCAGGCGCACTCCGATGGAGTGTTCCCAGGTCCCCAGCTTGTTCTCTCGGAGGAGACTGTCACATAGTTCTTGAGTGGATGCAACGGGAGACTTGAGATCATGCACTGACGCGGAGATCAAACGGCGCAATTCTCCGTCCCACTCGCGCTGCGCCGAGATGACGGCTGCCTTGCGCGAGCGGTCCACCACATATCCGACTCCAACACCCACCGCAAGGAGGCCCACGATGTCGTAGACCTGGTCCATTTGGGATCTGAGGTGATGTCCCCATCCAGTCAGGAGATGGATGGCGAAGATGGCCGCGACTACGGAGGACACGATAGCGCCCCCGCGCAATCCGGACAAATAAACCGCCCAGACTATCGGGAGGTAATAGGCGCGGCGAAGCAAGTTGTGCCAGAACATCAGATCGGGCGAAATCAGGAAGTGAGCGACGGTGATGGCTCCGGTGAGCAGCACCAACCCACCCCACGCGCGACGGGAGGGGCTGAGAATCAGAGTCCTAACTTGGCGGAACAGACTTCCCGCACGACTGCGTGCCGGGGGCTGGTTTGATGACACGATACTATCCTCGAGAACCAAGGTGGACTGTCGGCGCATGGTCCGCTAACGGGTGTGGAACCGGACCATGAGATTGCCCATGCCTTGGTCCATCATCCCGCCGCCATGATTCCCGTCCATTCGCGAACGCGTCGACTTCATCATGATCTGGCGTGCCTTCTGTTTTTGCCCAACGCGACGCGTTCCTTGTCTTTGACCATTGAGCCATTCCGATCGTTTCTCATTCCTTGACCAAGGCCATACCGCACTTCGGGCAGTTTCCAGGGCGGGCCGCATTCACCTCGGGGTGCATCGGACAGGTATACTTCGCGACCGGCGCGGCCGCTGGAGTCGGGGCAGACTCTGCCGCCGCGGCTTCGTCGCCAACGTCAAGGGAATCCGGCGCCTGAAATGTCGAAACAACATCACCGGGAAGAGCGCCAGGCGGGAACAGTGCGACGACCCGTTGCATTTCGATGTCAAGATGCCTTAGGGCGGCGGCGGCCGTAGACTGGTCATCGGCCTTCAGGTCTTTCGGAATCTGCTTTGTCAGCTGCTTGACCCGATTGTTCGCGGATTCGAGAGATCCCTCCATACCCTGGTACATACTGCGCGCATTGGTCTTCAACAATTTGAAGTCGTCTCTTAGAAGTCCGCCATAGAACACCGCGTCGGGGACTGACTTCGCAATGACGGCTCGGTGCAGCCCGGAGTGATTGTGAATAATGTTCGTCCAGACGAGCGTGACGGTCGGTTGGGCCGGCGTTTGGTCGTGTGAGCCACTGTGCCCACCACCGTGGCCACTCATGCCACCACAGCCCTGTGCGAACGTGACTGAGATGGGGAGTAGCGAGAAGAGCAACAGGATGGACAGGAGTGCGAGAACCACTCGTAGCGGACCTGCGATGGCCGCCCCGCCCAGCGTTCTTGCAAGACGTGATCGTATTGATGGCTTCATGATTTGACTCCCTTCGGTCGGCCGGCATCTGCGATCCGACTGTTTCCTATCAACTGCGGTCCCACCTGCACATTGCCGCGTCCCCTGCGCCCACAAGAGCGGCACGAGGCCAAACAGCGGCGATCCAGACCTGCACGAACTTTGGCCACGAATCCTCTCATTTTGATGGATGCTCTAAGCCGTCTGCGTCTCCTGTGCGGCCAGAGATGGTTTCACTTCATGACGCCGCCACAAGAGATAGATCGCGGGATAGACCAGCAACTCCATGAGGAAGCTGGTGAACAAGCCGCCGACCATCGGGGCGGCGACGCGTTTCATCATGTCGGCGCCGGTGCCCATGCTCCACATGATCGGCATGAGGCCCATCGCCGCCGCCATCACCGTCATCATCTTCGGGCGAATCCGCTTCACGGCGCCGTGGATGATCGCCTCGTGGAGGCCCGCGAGACTGTCGAGCTTGCCGGCGCGCTGGTATTCGTCGTGGCTGAGGTCGAGAAACAAGAGCATGAAGACACCGGTCTCGGCATCGAGGCCGGCCAGAGCGATCATGCCGACCCAGACGGCGATGGAAACGTTGTAGCCCAGAACGTACAAGAACCAGACGGCGCCGACGAGACTGAACGGCACGGCAAGCATGACGATCATCGCCTTGAACGATGATTTCGTGTTCGCGTACAGCAACAGGAAGATCAAGAGGATGGTGATGGGCAGGACGACCTTCAGGCGTTCGCGCACCCGCAGCATGTTTTCATATTGGCCGCTCCAGACCAGTGAATAGCCCGTGGGCAGTTTGAGCTGGTTGGCGACGACGCGCTTGGCGTCCTCGACGTAGCCGCCGATGTCGCGGCCGGTGATGTCGACGTACACGTAGGCAACCAACATGCCGTTTTCATCGCGGATCATGGCCGGGCCATTGACCAGTTCGATATCGGCCAGTTCGTTGATCGGCACTTGAATGGGTTGGGCCGTGGCGGTTTTCGTGCCGTCATCACCCATGCCGTCGCTGCTCCCCGCCATTGGCCCGGTGCGCGCGGTGACGAGAACGCGGCGCAACTGGTCGAGATCGGTGCGCAGGTCACGCGGGTAACGCAGGTTGATCGAGTAGCGCTCACGGCCTTCAATGGTGGTCGTGATGTCTTCGCCGCCGATGGCGCTCATGATGACGCCGTGGAGGTCGTCAATGGTCAGGCCATAACGCGCGAGCTGAGAACGTTTCGGGATGAAGTCCACGAAATAGCCGCCGGCGGCGCGCTCGGCGAATATGCTGCGGGTGCCGGGCACCCGGCGCATGATCGCTTCCAGTTGTTCGCCGATGCGCTGGAGTGAGTCCAAGTTCGCGCCGAAGATCTTGATGCCGATCGGGGTACGGATGCCGGTCGTGAGCATGTCAATGCGGCCCTTGATCGGCATCGTCCAGGCATTGACGCTGCCGGGTATTTGCAGGGCGCGGTCCATCTCGTTGACGAGCTCTTCCCACGAGATGTGTTCGGGCCAGATCTGGCCGAGCACCCGGCGGAACGGCCCGGGCCAACTGCTGAAGAATCGTTCCTCGTGCCGCCACTGTTCCTTCGGCTTGAGTAACACCGTGGTTTCCATCATCGAGAATGGCGCGGGGTCGGTCGAGGTCTCGGCCCGACCGGCTTTGCCCCAGACGCTCGTGACTTCGGGGAACGTCTTCAGAATGCGGTCTTCGATTTGCATCAGCCGCTGCGCCTCGGTGACGGACAGCCCGGGCAGGGTTGTGGGCATGTACAGAATCGTACCCTCATTGAGCGGCGGCATGAATTCCTGGCCGAGTTTCATGTACACCGGGACGGTCGTCGCGACGATCAACGCCGCCAGCATGATCACCGTTTTGGGATGCCGGAGGACCCACCGGCACGGCGGCTCGTAGATGGCGAACAGCACGCGGCTGATCGGGTGCCTTTCCTCGGGGTAGTACTTGCCGACGGCGAACGCGTTCACCAGTCTTGCCAGCCAGCGCGGGCGGAACTTGAAGTCGTCCATTCGTGCAAACAGCATGCGCACCGCCGGATCGAGTGTCACCGCCAGCAACGCGGCGCCGGCAATGGCGAGCGTCTTGGTGTAAGCCAGGGGCTTGAACAACCGGCCCTCCTGATCGACCAACGTGAAGACCGGCAGGAAGGCCACGGCGATGACCAGAAGCGAGAAAAACACACTCGGCCCGACCTCCTGTAAGGCTTCCAGCCGCACCTTGTGGAAGTCGCCTTGGCGGCCTCCCTCGTGCCAGCGCTCGAGTTTCTTGTACGCGTTCTCGACCTCAACAATCGCCCCGTCCACGAGCACGCCGATCGAGATCGCCACTCCGGCCAGACTCATGATGTTGGAGGTGATCCCCATGTAGAACATCGGGATGAAGCAGAGCACGACCGCGATCGGGATGGTGATGATCGGTACGATCGCGGAGGGGATGTGCCAGAGGAAAAACAGGATCACCAGACTGACGATGAGCATCTCCACGAGCAGCTCGTGCTTGAGGTTATCGATCGATTGTTGTATCAGCTCCGAGCGGTCATAGGTCGGGACGATCTGGACGCCTTCCGGCAATGACGGCTTGAGCTCTTTCAGCTTCTCCTTGACGCGCGCGATAACGTTGAGCGCATTCTCGCCGTGACGCATCACGACGATTCCCCCCACGGCATCGCCCTCGCCGTCGAGGTCGGATATGCCGCGCCGTAACTGTGGGCCGAGCGCTATGGTCGCCACGTCCCGCAACAGCACCGGGGTCCCCTGCTTGTTGGTCTTGACAACGACCTGCTCCAGCGCCTCGGTGCTTTGGATGTAACCCCGGGCGCGCACCATGAACTCCTTGCCGCCCCATTCAATGAGCCGGCCACCCACTTCGTTGTTCGAGCTGCGGATCGCCTTCGTGACCTCCATCATGCCCAGGCCGTAATTCTGCAGCCGGTCCGGGTCAATGGTGACCTGGTACTGCTTTTGGAAACCGCCGATGCCGGCCACTTCCGACACACCCGGCAAACTCTGCAACGCGTACCGCAGATTCCAGTCTTGGTAACTCCGCAACTCCGCCAGACTGTGTTTGCCCGATGTGTCCTTCAGCGCGTACTGAAACACCCAGCCCACGCCGGTCGCATCCGGGCCAATCGCAGGTTTGACGTCGGCCGGCAGGGCGCCCGTGATTTTCTGGAGATATTCGACCACGCGGCTGCGCGCCCAGTAGATGTCGGTGCCGTCTTCGAAGATGACGTACACGTAGCTGAAGCCAAAATCGCTGAAGCCGCGTATCGCCTTCACCTTCGGCGCTCCCAACAGCGCCGTGGTGATCGGATACGTCACCTGGTCCTCGACGATGTCCGGGCTGCGATCCCACTTCGTGTACACAATCACCTGTGTATCCGAAAGGTCCGGGATCGCGTCCAGCCGGATGTTCTTCATCGTGTAGATGGCATAGGCGACGGCCGCCGTCGTCAGCATGATCACCAGCACACGATTGGAGGCGGCGAACGCGATCCACCGCTTGATCAGGCCGCCTTCGGAGGCAAAGGACGTATCCATGTTCGGGTGCGTCACTGTGGGTCTCCCGTGTGATCGCTGTCAGCCGGCGCGGCGTTGTCGCCGCCGTTGGTCATTGCATCGATGGCCGCTTTCATGCTGGATTCGCTGTCTACGAGGAAATTGGCGGACACGACGACCCGATCGCCTTCCTGCAACCCGTCGAGCAACTCATACCAGTCGTCGCTGCGCGCGCCGATCTGGATCGCAATCGGGATCAAGCGGCCGTCGCCGCCGTCCTTGAACGCGTAGGTGCCTTTGCCGCCGAACATCACGGCCGATGACGGGATGCTGAGTTTCTCGCCAAGTTGGTAGGACAGCCGCGCGTCGCCGTACATCCCGGGCTTGAGCAGCCCCTTGGGATTCGGAATTTCGAGTCGCGCGCGCATCGTCCGGGTCTCGGAATCCAGTGTCGGCGAAACGAAGATGACTTTGCCTTCAAACGTCTGTCCGGGCCAATACGGCAAGGAGAGTGCCAGTGGTGTCCCGACCGTCACATAAGGGAGGTCGGACTGATAAATGTCCGCCTCGCCCCAGACCAAGGAGAGATCGGCGATGGTCATCAGCGGCTCGTTGGGCATGATCTTATGACCCGCCACCACTTGCTTGTCCGACACGATGCCGCTCGCGGGCGCGTACAGGGTCATATACCGTTGCGCGACGCCGGCTTTCTCCAATTCGCGGATCTGCTCATCGCTTACGTCCCACAACTGGAATCGCCTTTTCGTCGCGTCCAGAACCGCCTGACCGCCGGGCGTGTCTTTTGCCTTCAGCGCGGTCAAGTATTCCTCCTGTGCCGACACCAGCTCCGGGCTGTACAGGGTCAAGAGCGGATCGCCCTTTTTCACTTCCTGACCGGTCACGGCGACGAACAACGTATCGATCCAACCCTCGACCTTGACCGTGACTCGATACAGGCGGCTCTCATCCACGACGATCCGCGACGAAGTTCGCACGTCGCGGTCCAGCGCGCGTTTCTCCACCGCCCCGAACTTCAGGCCCATGAGTTGGCGCAGTTCGGGCGTGATCGAAACCGCCGACAGCCCGGGTATGGTTGGCGATTGGCCCTTCTCCGTGACCTCGAAGGGGACCATGTCCATGCCCATGGCGTCCTTGCCGGGTTTGTCGCTGACCTCGCCGGGATTCATGGTCGAGCGATACATGATCTTCTTCTTGGGCGGCTCGGCCTGGCTGGCTGGCGCATCTTTGCCCATGGGTATAAGTCGCATCCCGCAAACGGGGCAGTCGCCCGGTTTGTCGGAAATTACGGTGGGGTGCATCGGGCAGTGATATTGTAGTGCGGCCTTTTCGGCGGCGGCCCACGGGGTGAATCCAATCCCGCCCGAGGCAATGATCAGCGCGCAGAGCATCGTGCCGGCGAACAAGGCCCACCGCACGATCGCCATCGACTGCTTGCGCCGCGGCTCCTGGGCATGCAGATCATAACGTTCATCTGGTGACGGCATCTGTTTTTCCTTCCTCAGCGTTCGTTCTCAGAGTCTTGTGTTGAGAGCCAGCGGTCCGGATCACTGGTGTAGCGGTCAACCTCGGCCTGCAGGCGAGCCAGTTCATTGGCCGTCTGCGTGAGCGTGATTCGATCCTGGTAGACGGCCGTGGCGTATGCCAGAAGCGCCGTAAACGGGACCCGGTTGGCCGCATAGCCGCTCAGGGCGCTCCGGTACGCGTTCGTGTCGGCCGGGAGGATGCGATCGCGATACAGGGCCAGCGACTCGCGCATATGCCGCCCGTGCTCATGCAGGGTGGAGAGCGTCGCCTCGACGTTGCGACGAAGTTGCTGCGCCTCCAACTGGCTTTGGCGCTGCATCGCCGCCATCGACAACGCCATCTGCCGTTGCTGCCGGCCGGCGAAGATCGGCAGAGTGAACGTAGCCGAGAAGCCCATCATGCTCGGACGTTTTTCCTCCGGAATGTCCCGGCGAAAACCGTAGTTGGCGCTCAGATCCAACATCGGCCAGCTCATGCGCCGCGCCGCCTGCGCACTGAAGCCGTAACTGTCCGATTGGGACCGCAGACGGCGCATGGGCGCATACTCTTGTTCCGCGAGCGTCAGCCACAATCCGGTGCCCTCCGGCCACTCGCCCGGTGTCGGATCGGCCAGCGCCGGCAAGGGCGAATCGACGTCGGCGCCGCGCAGGGCGTTGAGCGTGCTGGCGGTGGTTCGCAGATCGGCCTCGTGCGAAAGGATCTCCGCATCCAGACGCCACAACGCCGCCTGAGCCGCCAAGACCTCGTCCTGCCCGGCCAGATTGGAACTCAGGCGTGACAGCGTCGACGCCACGATCTCCTCCTGGATGGCTCGTTGGGATTCCAGGTCCGCGAGGATCCGCCGGTGATAGTACAGGTCGACGTACGCCAAGGTCGCCGCCGTCACCAGGTCCTGTGTGATCGCTCTCGCCTCTTCGTGCGCGGACGCGGCGCGCGCCGCCTGGGCCTTCGCCTCCAGCCCCTTCTGCCCCGCGTACGGCCATCGCTGACTCACGCCGACCATCGTCATGGTCATCATGTCTTCACGGAAATCGAATGAATTCGGCAGGTTGACCACGCCGGCCATGAGCATCGGATCATCCCACGCCCCCGCCGGCCCGATCTTGGCTCGCTCGGCCTCTTCCATGAATCGCGCCGCCGCCGCGCGGTCGTTGTGGCGCACGACATCCGCGATCACCTGATCCCGGCGGAGGGTATCGGACTGGCCCACCCGTCCGAGATCCGGCGCCATCGACTGAGCCGACGCCGACGCGTACGACAATAGCATGGCGACCCAAACGCACAGTGGTGTAACCCGTGTTGAATTCATCTTCTTCAATCCCCTCTTTGGTGCCAACGCACCGCTTCATTTCCCCGGGTCTCGGGACCATTGGCTGCGCCGAGCCGATCGATCCCCGATCGCCGAGCGCAGTCCCCGCGGGCAGACGTATGCCCAGCCGCGGACCCGGAAGACGATGAACCTAAGAGAGGATCAACAACGGAAGGAACAAGAGAAAAGATAGAGCGGAGTGTCCCGATTTACATGACCCGATCCGCGATCCAGCCACGGAACGTAGAAATCGTTTGTTCGGGTCGAAGGGGGATCCGATATGCAGATTGGGGAACTCGATTCCGACGGTTTCAGCCGGACGTCATTTTGGGCGTTCAGACTGGCTGCCGCCGGAGCGAATGGTTCATGATAACTGCGGAGGCAGCAACGTGTATCGGGTTTAAGGGCGGCTTCTACGGCGGGCGCAACGTCGGCTGGGCCGGCGACTTCCCCCTGGCCCTCCGACGAACGTTTCGCAGCACAGCAACCGCCTGAATGTCCCGTCGGACCCGGCTGACAACAACAATGCCCGTTACGACTAAGGCAGCGGTGCAACAATTGCGCCGGCGCCACCCCTATCAGGAGGAAGAAGACGCAAAATGTGAATGTGAATAGTCGCTTCATGGCATCTGGCCGCCTTGACTGTACTTGTACGGAATTCCAAACATTTGGGTCAACTTTATCTTTGCGGACAACCGCACCCCTCTTCTAATGTCGGCGCGAATGCCGTACGGCTTCACGGCTTTTCTCCTGACTCATCGTCATCCTCTTTGGGCGTTGCCGGAGTCGGGTACTGACCGTGTGCCGCCAGCATGGCCAGACCGTGATTGACCCAGGACACAATTGAGTCGGATTGGGCCGCTGTCGGTTTCGCGTTCCAGTGCATCAGCCGGTATTCCCACGGCGGCATCTCGCCGCGTTGGATCATGTCACGGATCGCATCCAGATCGTCGGCCGGAGTTCCACGCCCGACAAACGGGAAACCACGGGTCATGTCACAATGTTTCCGCGCCTGCTGGATGTCCCGATTAATCATGCCTTTGACAACCGGGAGTTTGTAGTACCACGGGTAATCGGTCTTCGTGCTGTGACAATCGAAGCACCCTTTATCCAGTATGGGCAGAACCTGTACGAATCCCGTCTGGATTTCACTGTAGAGGGAATCCCAGTTGACCTTGGCGCTGTCGCCAGAAGTCAGGGTTGTCGTCGCGCTGTTGAACCTCGGTGCGGCCGGCTGATTGCGGCCTTGGCCGAAGGCCAAAACGGCGAGCACCAAGACAGTGAGGGCGGACACGATGGCGGCCATGTTTCTCATGACGGTAGTCGGCAACCCGCTCGAGACGATGGACGCCGACGTGGCCTATTGTAAACTCGAAATCGTCATCCGCGCATGTTTTTCTGCGTTGCATCGACGCCTAAGGATGAAGACACTGTCAAAATGTTGGGGTCGGCGTGTATTGACATTTCGTCGGATTCGCAAACGAGAGCAATTTTGTCAGTTTGGGAAATGTTTCACTTGAATTTCAGCGTCGGATTCCGTCTTGTGTTCGCGGCACGGATGGGGAATTGTGCCGGAGCGCAGGAACAGCATGAATCGACTGCCTCCCTTCTTACGTTATCTGCCCACTCTGTTGGGCGCTCTCGTCATACTCTGCCCGCCCAGCCAGACTAAGGCGGCGGAGCAAAAGTCCTGCTATTCGTGTCATCCTGAGTCCAAGATCAAGTTTCAGCGTAAGTTTCAGCATGCCCCGGTCGTCAAGGAGGACTGCGAGGCCTGCCACATGCGCCATGGCTTCGCCAATGTCCTGCTATTGAAGAAGGGCGGGCGGGAGCTGTGCGCGACCTGCCATCCGGGGTACGATTCGACTCAGCTGGCGGGCACCGGGCATCTGCATCCCGCCTTTGCCGAAGGATTGTGCGCGACCTGCCACGACCCGCACGCCTCGGACCGGAAGGGATTGATGCGAGTGGCCGACGGCGATCTGGCCTGCTTCGTCTGCCATGCAGATCTCAAGGACACAACCGGCCATCCCACGGAGCACCCGCCATTTGCCGAACGCGACTGCGGTGTCTGTCATGCCGATCACGCCTCGACCATTCCCGGTCTGCTGAAAAAGCCATCCGATTCCCTGTGCGCCGCTTGCCATGATGCCGCCGGCATTCGCACCAAACATGCCGTCCGTGGGCTGCCCACCTATGGACTTGCCTGTGTCGGCTGTCATGACCCGCATCGCTCGCCGCGCCCGGCCTTGGTGAGTGACCATGTGCACGAACCGGTCGGTCAGGGTCAGTGCGATGCCTGCCACGCGCCAGCCGCGGCGGGATCCAACCGCCCCGGCCCGGCTGACTCCACTTGGGCGGGATGCCGGACATGCCACGATGAGATCGGTGCGAAACTGTCGGCCGCCGTGGTGCATCCGCCTGCCGGTGATGGGGCGTGCTATGTCTGTCACTCGGCGCACCAGTCGCGGCATCCCAAACTGCTGCGGGGCGGCGTTGCGGAATTGTGCCAGACCTGCCATGAGGACATGACCGCCGCCAAGCTGGCCGGACAGCAAAGTGTGCACGCGCCGGTGGCGGCCGGGCACTGTCAAGATTGCCATGACCCGCATGGCAGCAACGAAAAGAATCTCCTGAAGAAGCCGGGCGACGATCTCTGCTTGTCCTGTCATGGCCAGGACAAATTCAGTCATTCTCAACATCTGAAAACAGGAGACTTGGCCTGCCTGGACTGCCATGTGCCGCACGCCAGCACCCAGCCATCGCTTTTGGCCGATGATCCTCGTGCCACTTGCGGCCGCTGTCATTCGCCGCAGCCCAAGGCCGGGATGGCGGCTCATGACCCCTATGCGAAAGGGAACTGCTCCGCCTGCCATGACCCCCATGGCGGGAGCGGCAACAATCTGCGGGCTTCGATTCCCGGTTTGTGTTACCAGTGCCACCAGAACATTGCCCGCTTCACCACAAGCACGGTCAAACATCCACCCGCCGACAGTTGCCTGGCCTGCCATGGGGCACACGAGGCCCCGAACGACAAATTGCTGCTCGCCTCGGGATCGCAGACTTGCGCTTCCTGCCACGACATGCATGTCGATTCGGCCAGCGGCTCGGTGCATGCGCCGTACGGCGCCGGCGACTGCACCAACTGCCACAACCCGCATGGCAGCGCCTGGCCGGGACTCTTGGGGCCGCGTCGCCAGATCGTGTCGACACCGGTCGGCGAGATCCTCCAGTACCCCAAGCTGGACAGCACACGGGTCAGTCTCTGCCGGACCTGCCATAAGTCTCAAATCGACGCCTGGAGTGCCAAGCCGATTGTCCACCAGCCGGTCAAGGACGGGCACTGCGAAAGCTGTCATGCCCCGCACCAGGCGACCGAACGGCATCTGTTGATTGCGTCCGCCAAGACGCTGTGCCAGTCATGCCACGACCCGGCGAAACTCCCGACGGGCGGATCGCACCAGGGGATCGATCTGGCAGCCACGGACTGCACGCAATGTCATGATCCGCATGCGTCCGACAAGCCCGGCCTGCTGCGTCCGCATCTGCACCCACCCTTTGCCGATGGCGAATGTGAATCCTGCCATACGAAGGCCGGCAGCGCCGAATTGACCGAACCGCAGCCGGGGTTGTGCCTGACCTGTCATGACGATCTGGGTGACCAACTGCACCGGGCGGTGTCGCACCCGCCGGCCCGTGATGGACTGTGCACGGCCTGTCATGCGCCGCATGCCGCCAACGAAGAAAAACTGCTGGTGGCGGCTCCCCCCGATCTTTGCCGGCGGTGCCATCAGGCACCCAAAGAAATGGCGCACCCCCATCCGCCCTTCATGAAGGGTGAATGCCTGAAGTGCCACACGCCGCATGGTTCGGCGACACCGGCGCTGCTGGCGCAGGATGCCAATACCCTCTGCCTGGGCTGTCACCAATCGCTCAAGGAGCGTCTCGGGCGGGAGGAACATCACGCGGCGGTCGATCGCGGCTGCCTGAATTGCCACGATGGTCACGGATCATCCGAACCCGCCATGTTGCGCGCCCCCGTGGCGCAGTTGTGCGGCCGCTGCCATGATGTGAAGACCGATCGCTGGCGCGCAGCCCATGCCGGCGGCGGTGTACAAGCGGCAGCGGGGAATTGCATGTCGTGCCATGACCCGCACGCCGCGCCCAAGGGGACGGTGGCTCTGCTCAAGGCCGTGCAGCATGCGCCGTTTGCGGAACGGACCTGCGGGAAATGCCACCCACCCGGTCAGGCCGCGCGCCCCCGCGGAAATCGGCAACTCTGCGGCACCTGCCATGCCAACACGCTGGCGGCGATCGATCGCAAACCCTTCCAGCACGCGGCGCTGTCTGATTCGGCGGAATGTATGGCCTGCCACTCACCCCATGATGGGGACACGCAGGCGCTCTTGCGTCAAAGCGGATTCTCCGCCTGTCTGAATTGTCATCCCTCGATCAGCATGACGCAGGCCAATGTCCATCCCCCCGCCGCGGAAGACTGCGCCAATTGTCACACGCCGCACGGCGGCGACAACGCCCAGTTGCTGGCCGAGCCGGACATCATGAAATTGTGTGAGGGATGCCATGAAGGAGCGGCGGCAACTCATTTCCACCCCATGGGCGATAAGGCAAAGGACCCGCATACGGGCGGCCCCCTGGTGTGCACTGGGTGCCACTCGCCGCACAGCTCGCCGTACAAGGCCCTTCTGCTCGGCGACCCGTCGCGCGAATTGTGCATCCGCTGTCATGACACCAGTTCACCACCACCCGAGGAGAAGCAGAAAAAATGAACCGGCGCCGTCGACCTTCCCGTGCGGCCACGGCAACAATCGCGGCGGCCGTCACAATCCTGTGCGTCACCATTGTCCTCATCACGCCGACGCCCGCAGGAGCAGAATTTGTTTGCCCCGAACGACAACATGTTGTGCTACTCAACCAACGGGGTGGAAGGATGCCACATCAACCGCCCCAGCGGCGGCAGCGCCGGATATCCGGCCCAGGAATCCGACCGTTTCGCCGACCAGCATCCGTTTCACGGTTACTTCGAGGCCAACAGCGGCGGACAGAAAACAACCGGCAGCAACAATCGCGTGCGCTGGCCGGGACGACTGACATGGGAGAATGTCACCTATTCCCGGCACTACGCCGGTCAGGGCATGCCGCGTCTGGACGGCACCGGCCACGGCTCCTGCCTAAACTGCCATGACCCGCACGATGGCGCCACGCCCTACGACCAGCTGGTGCGCCGATACGGGCCCATCGCCGGCGCCGGCACCTCGGCGGCGCCGGTCGAATACGACATGTGCCTCTCCTGCCACGGCTCCGATGGCCCATCCGGGCTCTCGCCGGAGTCACGGCGCATTGCCGATTTCTACAGTCAGACCGCGTCCGGTTCAAGCCATGCCGGACATGCCATCACCCAGACGCGTGGCGCCGTCAAACGGGGAGACCGTCTCCCCTGCTATGATTGTCACAACCCGCATGGCTCCGCCGGCAGCGATGGACAACATCCCAACGACTTCCTTCTGTCGGATCAACGTCCGGGATGGTTCGGGCTGACCGACATCCGTAATGATTCCGTGCAAGTCCGCCGTTTCTGTACCGGTTGCCACGCCTACCCGGACCAAGCCGGGCCGGGCACGACGGTAGAGGGAATCGTGGCCGAGCCGCTCCCCAAGCAGTATCCGCACCGCTCTTATGAAACGAAGCATTGCTACGATTGTCACGGCCGCGACTATTCAAGCCCCGGCGGATTCAACGTCCATAATCCATCGTCAGGCGGAAGGGGGGGGGGCTGATACGGACGGAGCCATCCATCGGCAACAACTTTGGCGGTTCTGGATGAGAGTCGCCGTGATCTTGCCGCTCGTCCTGGCGCCCGGTGTCGCGACCGCCCAGATATGGAGCGGCTCGGCGCGGTTGGACTATCAATCGGCCCCAACCAACAGCGCCGCGGCCACGGTGGGAACCCTGGCACAGCAATACTATGTGCGGATCTATGATCGGCTGTTCTACAAGAATGAAGCGACCTTCCTTGGGCATTTCGCCTACCGCACGGCCCAAGCGGGCCAGCCGGTCGACTTTCGTCCGCGCTACGAATGGCAACTGACCGGCTATGGGTACGGGGGACGTCTTTCCTATGAACCATACACTATCCGCCGCGGCGATCCGAATTTGGACGAGACCCACCGGCTGTTGCGGGCGGGACTGTTGGCGCAACCACAGGGCGGGCCACGTCTGACCTATGACACGCAGCGCAACAAACAGGAGCGTGGGCAATCGGACGCTGCCTTGGACCGGTGGAATTCCTACGCGCTCAACTGGCAACACGGTACCACCGCCTTGTCGGGGACATTTTCGCGCCAGGTGCGGACCACGAGCGATTCAGCAGGGATCATCCTGGAAACATACCGTACTGGCTCGTCCACCGATCGTTCGCTGCCCGGCCATCATCGGGTGAGTCTCGGGTATGGTTACAATCGCACTTGGGAACGCCGCCCGGGTGCATTGGGCGCGCAGGATCAACACACGCCGACAGCGGGAATTTCCGGTCAGCCGTGGCAAATCCTGAATTGGTCGGCGCAATACAGCGGCCGTTTCACCAAACTGGCGCCGACCGGACAGCTGGGCGCCGCGCATTACTCCGACCACCTCGCCTCTGCCACGGCCACACTGGGTCCGGTTCCGGGGACTTCTCTGGCCCTCTCACGCTATGTTGAAGCCAACGACCCGCGCGCCGGCGACAGCACCCGGCGGACCGATTACTGGCAGGGACGTCTATCGACCGAGGGCCGGTTCTATCGCCAGATCCGGGGGATGGCGACGGTCTACCGCATCATCTATGCAGGGGCCCCCAGCGGCGCGCGGTACAGCGATGCATATTTTGTCTCCCTGCGCGGAAAACCACAGGCGCATGCCGAACTCTCCGCCGAACTGGCGTTGGCCGACCGTCACGGCACACAACCCAAACGATTTGCGGGCAATGCCAGCTTGAACACCCGCCTGCAGCCGACTTCCAGTTGGCAGTGGCAGATCGGCTACTCGGCTCTTTCGGCTGCCACGGCGCTGGACAATTTCGATATCAGCGAGGAGAGTTTCTCGACCAATGCCCAGTACACCCCCGCCGCAAACCTGAGCGTGTCGGGGGGCGTCTCCTGGCGGCGCAACCGACTGGTGACAACCTCTTGGAATCCGGTCTGGAGCGCCGCTGGGACGTGCCGCTGGCCATCATTTGCCAACATCAGCTTGAACTACTCCCGCCGCCCGACCGGTGTCTCCGGTGTCACCATCCCCGGCGCCCGGAATGGGGCGCGTTCGGAGACTTTGCTGGCGGACGTTCTCGTATGGTTGGGACCGCGCACGACGATCAGCGCCAATTACAATCGCGGCTCCGACGGACGCGGCTTGGAGAACACGATCTGGGGGCTGGGACTATCGACACAGTTTTGACCGAAGGGCAGGGTTGTCAATGAACGCGACACGCAGACTTATTGGGGCCATACTGTTGTCCGCCGTCGCGGCGTGTTCAGCGCCGAGCGCCTACGTGAATCGAGAGGCCGATCTGGGATTCTACCGGCGCATCGGCGTGGCGGCCTTCCAGTCGTTGACGGACGATCCCCGCGCCGGCCAGAAGCTCCAGCGCATTCTTGTCACGGAATTGCTCAAGCGCCATGAATTCAAAGTCATTGGGGCCGGTCAGTTCGGGAAAGTCGAAACGGACGTGCGGGGAAAACTCAATCTGACGGCGGATCAGCCGTTGGACAGCATTGCCCTGAGTCAGATCGGCGACCAGACGGGCGCGCAGGGCATCATTCTGGGCGTGCTGCGCGACTACCGCATGGAACGGGTCGGTCAGGAAGAATTTCCCATGGTGGCCTTCTCGGTGCAACTGGTCGATGTTCCCACCGGCCGAATCGTCTGGGACATCTCGCTGGGCGAACGGGGCGGGCCCAAATTCCCGGTTTTCTCCTTCGGTGAAACCCACACGGAAAGCGAACTGGCCACGAAACTCTGCCGACGGGCTTTGGGGACGTTGCGATGACCCAAAGGTTCGGACTATCGGCCGGAATTTTTGTGCGGTCTGTCTGGACCCTCAGCCTCGCCGTCTTCGTCGCACAGGTGGCGAATGCGCAAACCCTGCCGACGCTGACGCTCACCTGCCCGCCCGACGCGCGTATCCCCTGTGACCATGGCACGGATACATCGCTGACGGGAAGCGCGACGGTTGCCGGTGGGTGTGGCGGCAGCGTCGTGTCATTTTCCGACTCGATTTTGACGTCATCGGAGCGAGGCGACACAATGCTCGTTCGCCTGTGGCGTGTCTCGGACTCTTGCGGGCAGAATCAGATCTGCCGCCAAAGGATCAGTCTTCTGCCGTCCCCTCCCGAAGTCGCGGTCTTGCCTCTGGAGAATCTGGCCGGGGCCGATGAAGCGTCGCGAATTCTGGCACGGCTCCTGGAGACCGTACTGGGGCAGTCGCCGCACGTCCGGCTGGTGCCCGCCGGGGCCGTCGAAGATGCCGTCCTGCGGCAACGGGTCCGCCAGCCCTATCTGATGGACGACACACAGCGACAGCGTCTGGCGGGGGTGCTCAACGCCGCCTACTTCCTGGTCGGATCAGTTCTGGCCTACAAGACGGTCGATGATCCCTACAGCGGACATATCCCCACCGTGGCATGCGCGTTGCAATTGACGGAGGCGCGCAGCGGCGCGACCGTCTGGTCCGGGACCTTTCATGCCACCGGGAGCGACGGTGAGTGGCTGTTCGGACTGGGTGTCGAGCACGACATCACCCGCTTGGCCAAACGGCTGGCGGACAAAGCGATGCGGCAGGCGACGGCATCGCTCAAACCAACGGTCTGTCGGACAGCCACCGTCCAGATTCCTCGTTAGGAAGAATTTGTCACAAAGTTGGGTCGGTGTCACGAGGTGGAAAACAAGATGACAAATTATGAGAATTTTTTCACACAGCATATTGACTTTCTTCATTTACCTGTTAGAGCGGTTCTCATAAATATTTTCCGATTGTGGGCCGAACTTTCTAGACTTTTGTAAGTGATTGTGCCATGGTCGGATCGTGGCGCGTCGCTTACTCATCCCGAATCCCGAGAACGCCAGCGTTCACGAGTTGAAGCT
>JACQFV010000206.1 GCA_016199865.1 Candidatus Zixiibacteriota bacterium
CAGCGAGTTGGTGGCGATCACGGTGACGAACGTGAATCAGGCGCCGGTGTTGGATTCGATCCGGGCGCGGAGTGTGGCGGAGAATGCGCTGTTGTCGTTTCGCTGGACCGGTTCTGATCCGGATGCGACGATTCCGGCTCTGACGGCGGTTGGTCTGCCGGCGGGGGCGGCGGTCGTCGACTCGCTGAATGGCGCGGCGTCATTGAGTTGGACGCCGACCTTTGCCCAGGCGGGCGTCTACAATGTGACCTTCATCGCCTCGGACGGTTTGTTGGCGGACAGCGAGTTGGTGGCGATCACGGTGACGAACGTGAATCAGGCGCCGGTGCTCGATACGATCGGCCCCAAGTCGGTGTTCGAAGGGGCAGTCCTGTCATTCCGCATTCACGCCACGGACCTGGACGACAGCGTACTCACGCTGTTCACCAGCATTCTGCCTCCGAATGCGACGTTCCACGACTCCGGCAACGGCGCCGGATCGTTTGTCTTCAATCCCAGTTTCTTCCAGTCGGGCACCTATTTCATCACCTTCGCCGTTCAGGACCCCTCCGGCGCGATCGACGACGAGTTGGTTCGTATCAACGTCTTGGAGGCGGGGAACCAGGCGCCGGTTTTGGCGCCGATCGGCGCCAAATCCGTCGCCGAGGGGGCGCACCTTGCGTTCCGGATCAGCGCCGGCGACCCCGATGGGACAATTCCCTTCCTCTCGGCGGTGAACCGTCCGGCCAATTCCGCCATCGTCGATTCGGGCAACGGCGCGGGATCGTTCGCCTTCGATCCGTCGTACGCGCAGGCCGGCGTCTATAACGTCACCTTCATCGCCTCGGACGGCGCGCTGGCGGACAGTGAGATTGTAGCGATCACGGTGACGAATGTGAATTTGGCGCCGGTCTTGGCGCCAATCGGCGCCCAATCGGTCAACGAGAATCAGAATCTCAACTTCCTGATTTCGGCCACCGATCCGGACAGTACCATTCCAACCTTCAGCGGCGAGAATATGCCCTCCGGTGCCACACTCACGGGCAACGGGAACGGCACGGCGACTTTCAATTTCACCCCGACCTTCTTCCAGTCGGGGGTCTACAACGTCCGCTTCATCTGCTCGGATGGCTCTCTCACCGACAGTGAAGTGGTGGCGATCACGGTGAACAATGTAAACCGCAATCCGATTCTGGCGGCGATTGGCGCCCAGTCGGTGGATGAAGGTCAGAATCTCAACTTCCTGATTTCAGCCACCGACCCGGACAGCACGCTGCCGACCTTCACAGCGGAGAATCTGCCGGCGAACGCGACATTGACCGGCAACGGGAACGGAACAGCGACGTTTAACTTCAATCCGAACTTCACGCAATCCGGCGTCTACAACGTGCGGTTCATCGCCTCGGATGGCGCATTGGCGGACAGCGAGATCGTGGCGATCACGGCCAACAACGTGAATCAGCCGCCGGTGCTGGCGCCGATCGGCGCCAAATCCGTGGCGGAAGGCGCCCATCTGCAGTTCCGGTTGAGTGCGTCCGATCCGGACGCTACGATTCCGGTTCTGTCGGCCCTGAACATCCCCGCCAATGCAACCTTCCGCGATTCACTGAACGGCGCGGGATCGCTCGTCTTCGATCCGAATTTCACCCAATCCGGCGTCTACAACGTCACCTTCATCGCCTCCGACGGTTTGTTGGCGGACAGCGAGTTGGTGGCGATCACGGTGACGAATGTGAATCTGGCGCCGGTCTTGGCGCCGATCGGATCGAAGACGGTCGCCGAAGGGGCGCACCTGCAATTCCAGCTCTCCGCCACCGACCCGGACGGCACAATCCCGTTTCTATCAGCATTGAATGTCCCCGCGAATGCAACCTTCCGTGATTCACTCAACGGCGCGGGTTCTCTGGTCTTCGATCCGGATTACACTCAGGCCGGTGTCTATAACGTGACCTTCATTGCTTCCGATGGCTCCCTGGCTGACAGCGAGATTGTCGCGATCACCGTCACGAACACCAACCGCAACCCGGTGCTGGCGGCGATCGGCGCCAAATCGGTGAACGAGGGACAGTCGCTCAACTTTGTCGCGTCGGCCACCGATCCGGACGGCACCATTCCGACCTTGAGTGCCGAGAATGTCCCCGTCAACGCGACCTTTACCAATAACGGCAACG
>JACQFV010000203.1 GCA_016199865.1 Candidatus Zixiibacteriota bacterium
AACCAGGGCGGATTGGTCTATTCGACGGGGGTGATCAACGGCGAAAACGACGGCGTGGAGAATGTTGATCTGAACTCGAACAAAGATGTCTTTGTCAAGGTCAGCTACAAAATCGGCGGAATGGGAGTGCTGGGCAGCACCGCCGCCAAGTCAACGGTCGAGCCCTGGCGCGACAACTCATTCACGCTGGGGACGTTCGGACATCTCGGCCGGACTGCCGACGCGACCCAGATCCGAAACATCGGCGGCAACGCCGATGTCTTCTTCAACGACCTCAACCTCTTCGGCCTCGCCATGGTCGAACAGTCCAAGGCCCAAGGCGAGCACAGCTATGTGAATACAACGAGACTCTTCACCGAAGCGGACTATGTCATCTACCCGTGGCTCATCCCGCTGGTGCGCGTACAGTACACCAAGCCGGACAACGAGAGTGCCGTCACGGAGATTGTGCCGGCTGTCGTCGTGCTGGTTCGCGCCAACGTCAAGGTCGTGCCCACGGCGCTGATCGACACGAAGAATTCGGATAACAACCGCTTCACCATCCAGTTCCACATTGGAATCTGAAGCGGATTTGGAGTACAATTCATGGAGCCGGCGGTCGGACTAGAATATGTCTGACCGATGCTGGCTCATGCATGAATGGGTATTACTCGAATGTGCCACGGCGGCGCCAGCTCCATCAACGACCGGCCACGAAACCCCATGGCCGTCAGTGTGGAAGAAAGGTAACCGGATGACGAATCATCGATTTGTGGCGGCTTGCGTTCTGATCTCTGCAATCGGGCTTGGCGGTACGACGCAGGCGGGGATCATCAAGGGCCGAGTGTCAGGCGCGAAGGCAAAGTCACTCCCGGACGCGGTGATATACCTCGACAGCGTGTCCGGTGAGTTCAAACCGCCCGACAAGCATCCAGTAATGGACCAAAGGGGCTTGGTGTTCCTCCCCCATGTTCTCCCGGTCCTCGCAGGAACCACTGTGGATTTTCTCAACAGCGATAACGTACCTCATAATGTCTTCTCTCCGGACGCGTCGGCAGACAAGTTCAACCTGGGCACGTGGCCGACCGGCAAGATCAAGTCGTATACTTTTGCCAAACGCTGCGACAAGACATGCGACGCGACCCTCTTGTGCAAGGTCCACCCGGAAATGGAAGCCTTCGTGGTCATCATGCAGAATCCCTACTTCGCCAAGGCCGATACTTCGGGTCAATTCACCATCGAGAACGTCCCGGCGGGCCATTACACGATTCAGGTGTGGCACCCCAAGATGAAGGCCCCGGCCCAGCCCGTGGATGTGCCGAAGGATGGATCAATAGACGTCGCATTCGTCCTTGGCAAGAAGTAGCCACGCGCCATGTCTGCGACTACCGAACTGTACAATGTCGCGATCCCGGATCTGGATTACTATCTGGATCTGATCGCGTGCCGCAAGGGCTGTCCGGTCCATACACATGCCGGACGCTACGTGCAGGCGGTTGGCGAGGGCCACTTTCAGGAAGCGTACGAAATCGCCTCGGCTCCCAATCCGCTGGCATCCATTTGTGGCCGGATCTGCGGCCACCCGTGTGAATCGGTCTGCCGGCGCGGTAAGATTGACAGCCCGATCGCGATCCGGGCGCTCAAGCGCAGCGCCTGTGAGAAATTCGGGCCCGAATCAGGACAGAAGTATCTGCCGCGCAGCCGTCCCCAATCCAACGGAATCAAGGTGGCGGTGATTGGCGCCGGACCATCGGGAATCTCGTGCGCCTACTACCTTGCCCTGAACGGCTTTGAAGTGACGATGTTCGAATCGACGCCGACGGTCGGCGGCATGTTGTACCTCGGCATTCCCGAATACCGCCTTCCCCGGTACCTGATTCGAATGGAATTTGAGCGGATCCTCCACCTCGGCGTCGAGATCAGGACCGGCTGGACACTCGGCCGCGACTTTTCCATCAAGACCCTGAAAGACCAGGGATACGCGGCCGTCTACGTGGGAATCGGCGCCTCGCAGAGCCGGCGGGTGCGTCTGCCGGGGAGCGACCTGAATGGGGTCATTAACGGCATCGATTTTCTCATCAACGCCAATCTTGGGTACCAGGTCGAACTGTCGGAACGCGTGATCGTCGTGGGCGGCGGAAACGTCGCCATCGACGTGGCCCGATCCGCGATCCGGGATCAGAATCCGACGGAGACCGACGACGGCAGCACCACCATCGACGCCGCGCGGGCGGCGCTGCGCCTGGGCGCAAAGGAAGTTCACATTGTCTGCCTGGAATCCTGGGACGAAATGCCGGCGCATCGCTATGAGGTGGACGAGGCAGAGGCAGAGGGGGTCATCTTCCACACCTCAAAGGGTCCCAAAGAGATTCTCGGTCGTCAGGGAAATGCGATCGGGCTACAGGTGCTCGATGTGCTGTCGGTGTTCGACCGCGAAGGTCGGTTTAATCCGACGCTGCTCCCGGACACCGAGGCGGTCATCGAGGGGGGAACCGTCATTCTCGCCATCGGCCAGCAGGTGGACCGAAATTCCTTTGCGCTGGATCCGGAACTGGAACTGACGCCTGCCGGCACCATCAAGACCGATCGCGACACGCTCGAGACGAGTATCCCCGGAGTGTTCTCAGGCGGAGACGCAGTTTTTGGTCCGCGCATCGCCATTGACTCTGTCGCCAATGGCAAACATGCGGCACGGTCCATCATGCGCCACTTGAAACAGTGGGGATTGGCGCACACTTCGTACCATTTCCAAACGTTGGATACAGTCACCTACCGGATGCCGGAAGGGTACGAGTGCACGGCCAGGGTGGATGTGCCCGAGATCGCGGTAGATCGTCGGGTCGGCTTTGCCGAGGTTGAGTTGGGCTACACGGAGGAGCAGGCCAGGCAAGAGGCCTCACGCTGCCTCAAATGCAACATCAACACAATCTTCGATGCGCAGAAATGCATACTCTGCGGCGCCTGCGTGGATGTTTGCCCGCTGGATTGCCTGCGCCTGGTGCGCACGAACCGGCTGAAGACCAAGAACGCGTCCCCGGGCGAGGGGGCCGCGGAGCCCGCTCCGCACAGCTTCGCCATCATCAAAGATGAAACGCTGTGCATCCGCTGCGCCTTGTGCGCCAAGAGATGCCCGACGCGGGCGATCACCATGGAGCGGATCGTGTTCCCGGAGTACACCAATGCCTGATTCGGATTCCATTCACGCCTCGAACCCGTCCCGTCGCCGTTTCCTCGAGACAGTCGGGAAGATGAGCTTCTTTGCCGGATTCGCCGGAATCTTCGCGTCGACGATGCGTTTTCTCCTGCCCAACGTCTTGTATGAGCCGCCGACCATATTCACGCTCGGCCGCGTCGACGATTTCCCGCCCGACTCGGTCACGTTTCTGGAAGATGATCGCCTCTTTGTTTTCCGCAGACCGGAGGGGTTTTACGCCATCTCCTCCGTCTGCACGCATCTGGGATGCAACGTCCGGTGGAATGGCGACCGGGGAGGATTTGACTGCCCCTGCCATGGATCCACCTTTGATCAGAACGGACAGAATATCGGTGGACCGGCGCCGAGACCGCTGAAATGGTACGAACTCACTCTGGCCGGCGGTCAGCAATTGAAAGTCAACACCCTGAAGCGAGTCAGCAAGGATTTCCGGCTGAGCGCCTGATGGAATCCATGCGCCGGACGATCAAATCCCTTCTGACGACCAACCGCGTCTGGAAATCATTCTTCCGGCATGGGAGGGTGAGCAACGACCTGAACCGCGCGCTGGTGATCACCAGCAACGTGGTGCTCCATCTCCATCCCGTCAAGGTGCGGAAAGACAGCGTGCGTTTCGGCTACACGCTGGGGCTGGGCGGGATATCCTGCCTCCTCTTTATCATTCTGGTGTTCACCGGCGTTCTGCTGGCATTCTACTACGTGCCGTCGGCGGCCCTCGCCTACCAAAGCATCAAAGACATCGAGATGGTGGTGTCTTATGGACGTATTCTGCGCAACATGCACCGATGGGCGGCGCACGGCATGGTGATCACCGTACTTCTTCACATGTGCCGTGTGTTCTACACCAACTCCTACAGCAAACCACGGGAGTTCAACTGGGTGGTGGGAGTCGGGCTGCTGCTCCTCACGCTGGGACTGAGTTTCACCGGGTACCTGCTCCCTTGGGACCAACTGGCCTTCTGGGCGATCACGGTCGGGACCAGCATGGCCAGCTATGCGCCCGTGATCGGGGAGAAGATTCGGTACTTCCTGCTGGGCGGGAACATCGTGGGCCAGGGTGCGCTCATTCGCTTCTACGTCCTCCATTGTTTCGTCCTGCCATCGGTGATGGTCCTGGCGATGGCTCTCCACTTCTGGCGGATCCGAAAGGATGGCGGCATCTCGGGACCAGAGTTGGCGACCGCGAATGAGTCGGAGAGCATTTCCGCGTTCCCCGAGAGGTCCTACGGCCTGATGGAAGTTGTCGAAGGGACGGAGATCACGGCCGAGAGAATACCCGAAAACACCGTGTTCACGTGGACCCACCTGATCCCCAAGGAACTGCTGGCCACAATTGTTGTCCTGACGGCCTTGAATCTGATCACGGTGTTCTTCAACGCGCCGCTCGAGGAAATGGCCAACGCCACGGTCACTCCGAATCCAGCCAAGGCGCCCTGGTATTTCCTCGGTCTTCAAGAGCTGGTCCACTACTCCGCTTTTTTTGGAGGTGTCCTTCTGCCCGCTCTGATCGTCGTGGGTCTGGTGGTTCTGCCGTATACCGATGTCAGGGGTACGGATCCGGGCGTCTGGTTCTCGCCCAAGCGGAAGACACAAAACGCGATCTTCAGCATACTGGTCCTGCTGATGTTCGCGCTGATCATCGTGGGCACGTTTTTCCGCGGCCAAAACTGGAAAATGCAGTGGCCCTGGTGAAGCGGAAGAGTGTATGCGTCGTGCCATCTATGTGTCCGGGATTCTGCTTCTAATCAGCTTTCTGCTGGTTATTGCGGATGATTTCCATCAAGACTGGAAACGTCTGCAAGCCCGCTTCACCGGAATTGCGGAAAACAGATTCCATTCAACCTCCGATGCCGGCCTGAATTTCAATCCCGGGATCGCGCAGATCAATGTTCCGGGTTTGAGCCACATCGATCGGTGTACGACGTGCCACCTCGGAATCGATGACCCCAAGTATCGAAACGCCGAGCCGCCATTCCAGACACATCCGGGGACGTTGCTCGAAACGCACAAGAGCAAGGATTTCGGCTGCACCGCCTGCCACCTCGGTCAGGGGTTCGCCGTCTCGTTCGGGAAGGCCGCACATCGAAAGCTGGAGTATTGGAACGAGACGATGCTCCCACGACCGCTGATCCAAGCGTCATGCGGAACCTGCCATCGATCCGAAGAAGTCCCCGAGGCGGACATTCTGACGCAGGGCCGGCTCTTGATCAAAGAGAAGGGCTGCAACGGCTGCCATGACATTAGTTAGTTCTTTGAGGAGGAAAACCGAGGGCCTAATCTGGATGGGATCGGCAATAAGGTGTCACGGGGCTGGCTGTACTGGTGGCTGAAAGACCCCCGGGATTACCTGAAGGCATCGCGCATGCCGACGTTTCGGCTCAAGGATGATGAGATTCGCGATCTGGTCGAGTACCTGATGGGACTCGACGCCGAGAACAGCCCTCCCCACCCGATCACGGCCCTGGCTTCAGCGGCGGGCCGATCGGACACCGGCGCCGTCATCGTCAGCGAATCTCGCTGCGTATCCTGCCACACAATCAATGACCGGGGTGGAAAGCTGGCTCCCGAACTGGAACGAATTGGCGACAAGGTACGTCCGGAGTGGTTGCCGAACTTCCTGCGAAACGTTCATTACTACCAGCCGGAAAAGCGCATGCTGGAGTACAACTTCACCGACCAGAATGCCCTGGACATCGCATCGTATTTGCTGGGCGAGTTTTCCGAGCAGGCGTATGCCCTTCCCGACGTCGCCGGGCAGGGGCCACAGTCGCTGTCGCGAAAAGAAGAACGCGCACAACAAGGATTGAAACTCTTTGCGAAATACGGATGCGGCGGGTGCCACGCGGTCGGCGGGCGCGGGCGCCTTCCGAAAGTCGGACCCAAGCTGACCAACATCGGCAACCGGCTGGAATCGCTCTTGGATTTCGGCACGCAACGGGACGTCGTGCCAACGCTATACAACTGGTTGTTCATGAAAATCAAGAAGCCCGACATCTTCGATTCGTCGAGCGCCATGCCCAATTTCTATCTGACGGACAAGGAGGCGTTCGAGATCACGGTGGCCCTGCTGGGCAACAGGGACAACCACTACGCCTCCGAATTCCTCGTACGCAAGACCGAGCGGTCTCTGTATAAGAAGCCCTCGGGAGAGTTCGGCGAGCTCTTTGACAGATACAGTTGCATCACCTGCCATTCCATCGATCGTTACGGAGGCACTCTCTCCACTGTGCCATTGACCAGCGAGGGCAGCAAGGTGAAATTCGAATGGTTGCGAGACTACCTGATCAACCCATCCGCCTTGCGCCCGATCCTGACCGAGCGCATGCCCAAGTTTCGGATGACCGAGCGGGAGGCCTCACTGATGGCCGACTATATCAAGAGAGTCTACGTGAGCGATGAGATCCCGAGGTTCTTCGAATTCGAGTTGAAACCGGCTGACGCAGAGACCGGCCGACAGCTGTTCCAATCATACCAATGCGTGAATTGCCACATCACGGACGGAGCCGGCGGATACGTCGGACCCGACCTCGACAATACGGGCAACCGCCTGGAGGCGGGCTGGGTTCTCAAATGGCTTATGAACCCATTGAAGTATAAGCCGGAGACGATCCATCCCGATTTTGGTTTCACCGAACCCGAAGCCAGGCAACTGACTGCTTATCTGATGACGAAGCGGCAGGCCCATCCATGAAACCCGCGCCGCTTATCCTGGCATTGGGGGCGGTAGTCTTGGTGGCTGGTTCCTGTGCACGCCGCCAGCCGCCGCAGAACGATGTCCTGATGAAGACGATTACAAACTTTGAAGAAGTCGTGGATGCTCCCCTGGCTCATGGTAAGCAGGTCTACAGCCGATATTGTGCCGTCTGCCATGGACTGGAAGGCAAGGGCGACGGATTCAACGCGTTCAATGTGAAGCCCAGACCCAGAGACTTCACAGACAGCGCCTTTGTCACCCGCCTGGACACTGCGCTGATTGTGGAGACGATATCGAAGGGAGGCCGCTCCGTCGGGTTGTCCTCTGCCATGCCGCCGTGGGGTCGAACCCTGTCCGAAGCCGATGTCCGCTCTGCCGCCGGTTACGTGCGCTATCTGGCGAGATCAGCCGCCAGTGCGAAACCGGCCTCGGACACGCTATCGCAATGAATGTGCGGCGCGGAGGCCGGATTTGGTGGCCATGGTTCGGCTTCGCTCACCACAAGGGAGATCCGGCGTCAGACATTCAGCGTCTCATCGGGTGGCCGTTTTTTGTAGTCTCCTCGAACTGTTCGAAAACCGTATCACTCGCCCCGCCATCAGAACCCTCTTCCAAATTCACTCGCCGGTCAAGATCGAGGCCGATCCGATCCGGGTCGGCCTTCTGATTTCGCATCCCTTTGCGTGGCAAAGTGATCTTCCCCCGGTTTTGTGGATACCTTGAAAACCTAAGCCGGCTTCGCCACGCCGGTCCTTCAGCAGCGAGTTTAAAGTCGAAGCCGTGAGCCTAATGACCTATTGAGTCTCGTATAATCCAGCGACAGCGGGTCAAGAGAAGAGATGGGTGGCCCACAGCTTGCGGTGGGAGGATGGTTCGGGCAATCCCACCGCAAGCGGTGGGGCACCCGGCATGTCTCTATATTACGCGAGATTCAATAAGGCGGGCGGGGTGGGACGGCAGGAGAGGATCCGTGCCTGGAAAGCGTGGATTGGAAGGCCAGTGCCATCAGGCAATGCATGTTTTATCTTGGAGTCCGAACGTGTCCGAATTGTCTGACGGCGTACAGTTCCACTTTTGGCTGACGCGGAACACGATGCGACAGAATCAAAAGTCAAGACCGGCCGCTGTGAGCCGATATTGTACAACAAGAGCAAATCCAACCGGTTTCCGGGCAGCACCGGCTCTCCGACTTGACGGATCATGTTCCCGGATGCGATTGGGACTGGCTGCAAGCGAGGCGAAGACATTCCATGACAGTCGACTTCCAAAAATTTGAAGACGTCCGTCGGATCTCATCGCCCGGGCGAACGGCTTTCAATGTTGTCATCGCCGTGATGCTGGTCGAAGCCGCCATCATGGTGTTTCTGCAACGAATTCACGATCTGAGTCCGTGGATGGAAACGGTCATTGACTCGGTGGTTTTGGGGTGCGTCGTAACTCCCGTTCTCTATGTCACCATTGTCCGGCCGCTCAGAACCCTGTTGATTGAGTACCACCAGTCTCAGTCGGCACTCGAGAACTCGGAGCGGGAGCTCAAACTCGAAGTGCGGCGGCGGACGGAAGAACTACACAAGGCCAATTTGCTGTTGCGGGCAGAAGTCCGAATCCGGCAGGGTTGACGCAGGCCATCGGGCCTGTTGAAAAACCCTCCGGATGCCCAACGTGAGGGAGTGCTGCCACACGTCCTCGTGGGGCAGTCGATTGTCATTCAAGGCGTCACACGAGGACGTGCGACGCCACAGCGGTACCCTCCCAAGTCCAAGTCTGCTCATTCAAGTCCACGTCGTCGGGTCTGTTGAAAAAGCCGGCGGACAGGAATGTCGGCCCCACCAGATTTGGGGTAACTCATTGTGTAATTGGTGGCACAGACATTCTTGTCTGTGCACGATTCCTGTAACAGAGGGTTTTTCAACAGACCCGTCCGTGTGGGACAACGACGTGGCCGACGAACCGGATCGCCGTCTGCGGGTCCGCGGTCGGGGCCGGCATGTGCGAGGCCGAATCCGCTGTGCAATAGGTTGCGCACCAGTGCAAGAGTGCGACTACCTACCATACAGGGATATGAACTCAGCCGCATCTTACCTTCCGTGGCCTGAGGCACCGTTGGAGGTGATGAAGGACCCCGTGCCTTCCTCGCAAGGACGCGGCCGCGGAGACACGCGCCTGTGCCGGGCGATCGTGTGACAGACTCTGTCACTTCCCCCCTTGGACAGCATCAAATCATGGGAAAAGCCGCCGACATTAGAGGATATGAACCGTATGACGTCCCAGCGCGTCGCCGACTTCCTGGCGATCGCGGCGGCCGGTATCGGAGTCATGGTACTGGTCGGATGGCTGACCGACAATGCCATCCTGACGTCCATCGACCCGTCCTGCATCAGCATGAAGCCGAACACCGCGGTCTGCATGATTCTGATCGCGATGGCTGTGGTACTCGTTCGCAGATCGCCCGTGGCGTGGCGGGTGACCGCACGGGTCATTTGTGGCGTTGTGGCCGCTATGGCCCTGCTGACGATCGGCCAATACGTCAAGCACGCCGATTTTGGCGTCGACCGGCTCTTGTATCACGCGGGAGGGCCCGAGCCCTATACGGTGTATCCTGGGCGAATGTCCCCGGTCGCGTCCATTCTCTTCCTGGCCGTCAGTGCCGCCGTCGGTGCGATGGGCACGCGGTGCGGTGCCAGGGTGACCAAACTCGCCTGGCCCTTCTGCATGATCGTGACGACGACGTTGATGATCGGGTACGTGTTCGGCTCGGTTTCCCTGGTGAGTTTGTCCAGCGACACGCCGATCTCCCTGCCGGCTTTGCTCGCATTCACGATGCTCGGCGTTGCCATTTTCGCCGTTCATCCCGATCGCTCTCTTTTGAGCGCGTTGAACCCGTCGACTCCCGGGGGCCTTCTCTGGCGCGGTCTGTTGATTCCCGCCCTGCTCGTATTGGTGGTCGTCGGCTGGTTGCGTGTGCAAGCCGAAATGGCGGGGCTGATCGACATGCGATTCGGTGTTGCTCTGTTCACGGTGCTCGTCGGCGCTTTCATCGTCGTCCTGGCCGGCCGCACCGCCATGACCCTCAACCGCATGGACGCCGAACGGGAGCGCATTGCCGCCGAACGCGATCGGTATTTCTCGTCCTCGCTCGATCTGGTGTGTGTCGCCGACCTCAATGGGCGATTCCTGCGTGTCAATCCGGCGTGGGGGCGGACTCTGGGGTTTTCCGATGACGAGTTGTTATCGCGACCCTTTATGGATTTCATCCACCCGGATGACCGGGAGAAGACGATCGCGGCCTACGACTCACCGGCCCAGGGCCATGAGGTGACGGCACTTGAGAACCGGTACCGTCGCAAAGACGGCACTTATGTCTGGCTCAACTGGAACGCCACCGCCCCGACGGGTCCCGATCGGTTGATCTACGCCGCGGCGCGGGACGTGACGGAACAGAAGACCCATGAGGAACACCGCCGGGCGTTGACGGCGGCATTGGAACACTCAGTCGAGGAGGCGCGCGCCGCCAACAAAGAACTGGAGGCGTTCAGTTATTCCGTCTCGCACGATCTGCGGGCGCCGTTGCGGGCCATCGATGGATTTGCGCGGATTCTCACCTCCGAACACGCCTCCCAACTGGACACTGAGGGACACCGTCTGCTCGATGTCGTGCGCGAGAACTCCGGGCGGATGGGTCAATTGATCGATGATCTCTTGCAGTTTTCCCGGCTTGGACGCAAGGACATCGAGCCACGGACGGTCGACATGACGGCCCTGGTCCATCGAACGGTCGAACGTCTGCGCCCCGACATGGGAGACCGCAAGATCGCGCTCCATCTTCACCCCCTACCGCCGGCGTCGGGGGATGCCGCGCTCCTTGAAGTCGTCTGGACGAACCTCCTCTCCAACGCGATCAAGTACACCCGTCCCCGCGCCGAGGCCCAGATCGAAGTGTCCGGAGAGATCGTCGATGGGCACCGCGTGTACCGCGTCCGCGACAACGGCGTGGGGTTCGACATGCAATACGCGCAGAAGTTATTCGGCGTGTTTCAGCGCCTGCATCCGGCGACGGAATTCGAGGGGACCGGCGTCGGTCTGGCGCTGGTGCAGCGCATCCTGCATCGCCACGGCGGCCGGGTCTGGGTGGACGCGAAGCCCGACCAGGGCGCCGTCTTTGAATTTGAACTGCCAACCGAAGGGGGTGTTCATGCCGTCCCAGTCTGAAATGACCCACGTGGAAGTCCTTCTCGTTGAGGACAATCCCTACGACGCGGAATTGACCATTCGCGCTCTGAAGCAGCACAATCTGGCGAATCACCTTCACCACGTCACCGACGGGGTCGAGGCGCTGGAATTCCTCACGGGCTCCGGGCGTTACTCCGGACGCGCCCCGGTGGTCGTGCCCCGCGTCGTGCTCCTGGATCTCAAGTTGCCCAAGCTGGATGGGGCCGAAGTGCTGCGGCGCATGCGCGCGGATGATCGGCTCAAACACATACCGGTAGTCATCCTCACCTCCTCACGCGAGGAGCAGGACTTGGTGAAGACCTACGCGCTGGGCGCCAACAGTTATGTGGTCAAGCCGGTCGAATTTGGCGACTTCACGTCGGCCGTGGCCGAGCTGGGGATGTACTGGCTCCTGCTCAACCAGCCGCCCGCAACGCCTTCGCGTGGGGCGACGGCGCAACCGGCGATGGCCCGGGCGGGTAGCGGAGCATTCTGATGCGCGCGTCGGCATGCGGCTGGGATTCGGTCCAGATCACGAGAGTCGAGGCATTGACACTCGAACTGATAGAAAGCGCCGTAGTCAACTACCTGGATCGGGCCGATATGGTTTTTAAGGGGTTGCGGGACCGGCGCGTCGGACTGTGCATCGACGATTTCGGCACCGGATACTCGTCGTTGTCCCAACTGCGGCGCCTCCGGTTCGATTCGTTGAAGATCGACTGTTCATTCGTCCGGGATCTGCCGCATGAAGAGGCCCATTCGATGGTGTCGGCAATGGTGAACATGGCGCACTGCCTCAAAATGACCGTGGTGGCCGAGGGAATTGAGACGCCCGAGCAGCGCGACTTGTTGACGAAGATGGGCTGCGATTTCGGACAGGGATACCTCTTCGCCCGACCGCAGCCGCACGACGGAATCGCGGCCCTGTACCGACGGATGGCCTGTTGAAAAAGCCTCCGGATGCCCAACGTGAGGGAGTGCTGCCACACGTCCTCGTGTGGCAGCCGATTGTCATTCAAGGCGTCACACGAGGACGTGTGACGCCACAGCTGTGGCGCGCAACAAGAAGACCGCAGCCGCACGACGGAATCGCGGCCCTGTACCGACGGAGTCAAGCATGACCGATCCGATTCGCATTCTGTACATCGAAGACAGCCCGGCCGATTTTGAGCTGGCGGAGCACGAGCTGCGCAAGGCGGGAATTCCGGTGGTCATGCGCCGGGTGGAGGAACACGACGAGTTTGTGCGGGCGCTGGACGAGTTCGCCCCCCAACTGATCATTTCCGATTTCAGTCTTCCGTCGTTCGATGCCTTCGCCGCCCTGCAAGTGGTGCGGGCAACGCGGCCGACGCTCCCTTTCATCCTCTGCACGGGGACCATCGGCGACGAACTGGCCGTCGAAATCATGAGGGGCGGGGCGACCGACTATGTGCTCAAAACCCGGATGGGGCGCCTTGTCCCCTCCGTTCTGCGTGCTCTCCAAGAGGTCAAGGAACGGGCTGAACGGGAACGGGTGCAGAATGAACTGATCGAGAGCGAGCATCGTTACACCATCCTGTTCACCAACATGCCCCTGGGCTTCGCCTGCAATGAAGTCGTCCTCGACGAGCACGGGCAGCCGTGCGACTACATTTTCCGTGAGGTCAACGGCGCCTTTGAGACCCAAATGGGGCTGTCACGAAACGACCTCCTGGGGAAGCGGGCGACGGAGGTCATGCCCTGGCTGGGCACGACCGGGCAGGACTTGCTGAACAACTTCAGCCGGGTGGCATTGCATAACGAGATCTTCCGCTTTCAGCACTTCTGGGAACCGTTGCAAATATGGCACGACGTGACCGCCTATTCGCCGCGAAAGGGTTTCGTCGTCACGCTCGTGCGGGACATCACGACCGAGAAACAGATGGAAATCGACCTTCACAACAGCGAACAACAATTGCTCCACTCCCAGAAGATGGAGGCGGTCGGACGGTTGGCCGGTGGGATCGCGCACGATTTCAACAACCTCCTGACCGTGATCAGCGGCTTCAGTTATCTCGTGCTGAAGCGGCTTGGGCCCAGCGACCCGCTCCGGCGCGAGGTGGAGGAAATCCATCGGGCGGCCGAGCGCGCGGCGGCGCTGACCTGGCAACTGTTGGCCTTCAGCCGCAAGCAGGTGACCCAGCCAAAAGTGATCGATCTGAATGCCATCGTCACCGACGTGTCCAAGATGCTGCGCCGTCTGTTGGGAGAGGACGTCACTCTGCACACGACGCTGGCGCCCTCGCTCGGATGCGTCCGGGCCGATCCCAGCCACTTGGAACAGGTCATCACGAACCTGGCGGTTAACGCCCGCGACGCCATGCCCAGCGGCGGCTCTCTGGAAATCGAAACCGCCAATGTAACCTTCAAGAAGTCGGCGGCGCCCGGGTTCACCCGCGACCCGGCGGGTGAAAGCGTCATGCTCGCCGTGCGCGACACGGGGACCGGCATGGACGAGGCGACGCGGGCCCGCATTTTCGAGCCCTTCTTCACCACCAAGGAACAGGGAAAAGGAACGGGACTGGGTCTCTCCACCGTCTTCGGCATCGTCGGCCAATGCGGCGGCCAGATCACCGTCGAGACTGCCCCGGGTTGCGGGACGACGATGCGCGTCTTTATGCCGCGGGTCACGGCGGCGGAGGTCAAGGCCGACAGTACTCCGGTCACGGCAGCCGAACTGACCGGGTCGGAGACGATTCTCGTCGCCGAAGACGATGACGCCGTGCGTCGGCTCGTTCAGACCACGCTGGAGGCATGCGGGTATACGGTCATCGCCGCCCGCAACGGCAGCGAGGCGGAGTTGCTCAGCAGCCGGCACCCCGCCACCATCCATCTGCTGCTGACCGACGTCGTGATGCCGGGAGTGAGCGGCAGCGAACTGGCCGAGTGGATCGTGACCCAAAGACCCGACATGAGGGTCTTATTTATGTCCGGGTACACCGACGACACCATCGTCCATCACGGCCTGCGCGAAGGCCAGATCGACTTTTTGGAGAAGCCATTTTCCCCCGATCGGTTGGCAGCCAAAGTGCGTGAAGTGTTGGACCCGCAACGAGCCCGCGGCCAGTTGCCGAAGCGGCCATTCGTCCCCATTGAGGCCGAGGCGTCCGAACCCCGGTAAGCCATCGAACCCAAGACCCCAAACTTGCTCCATGACCCAGAAGGCCTGTTGAAAAACCCGCTGGATGCCCAACCGGGGGAGTGCTGCCACACGTCCTCGTGTGACGCCACGGTCGTGGCGCGCATCAAGAATCGGGGCTTTTTCAACACGCCCCCAGAAGCAGGGGCAGGGCGCCTGTCCGACCCCCTCACTTGCAGCCGGGGACATCGAGGACTTCGTGGTGGAGCAGATACGGAAACTGGCCCGAGATCACGACTGGTCCAGCGACTGGTTGAGAAGGTGGCCTGCATGCCTGACGGCGAGATCAGAGTCGTGTTCTGCACCACCAATACGAAGTAGCGGGCAACTTGTCTACCTCCGCTTGGACTTCCGATCAGAGCGCTCCAAGGTTCCGCCCTACATCCAAGAGGGGCGAAGCCTGGTCCGCATTCCTCAGCACAAAAAACCGATTGATAATCTCCGGGATACGGCAATACATGACGCTCGATGCCGTTTCGGTGGTCGACCTTCCATGCGCGTGGTGCCGCCCCTTGGATTCTGACTGGGGTCAGCTACCTCCTGGCCTATGCATGGTACCACAGGTTGTTTGATCCGACTGCGTCGCAGACTGTCCATCGAATGACACTTTTCCTGTGGGGACTTCCACCGGTCGCTCTTGGGCTCGCAATCTCATTACTGATTCTTAGGGGCCGATTTGCACCTGTGGCTGCGGTCGCCTTGGCGATGGTTATGGCGCTGCGGATGACGATCTACGCTGACGCGCCGGATATCGGCTATCACATCGGCAAGATCATCTGGGCGGTGCGTGGGCAGCCCCTCATCGATCCGGTGATGGGCATCACGACCGGATACCCGCCCTTCTTTCATATACTGGGCGGCTGGTTATCGCGATTGACGGGAGAGGGCCCGGCCGTGCTGTTGCGATGGTCGACGGCATGGAATCTTGTGGGCCTGTGGTTCGTCATCTGGTGGTTCGGAAAGCGTCTGGCGGGTGAGAATCTCGCATCGGTGACACTCTGGCTGGCGTCGCTTTCCCTTTTTGCAAAAGACGTCTCGGAGATACTCTTTGCGAACCCGGCTTGCGCCTCCATGCCACTGGCCGCTGCCGCATGGTGGATTTGGGCGACTGAAAGCCGATGGCGACACGCCGTCCTTGGTGCTTTCCTCTTGGGGTGCGCGATACTCTTGTGGCCAACTCATTTGTTCGGCGCCTTGGGAGTCGGTCTTATGATGGGATGGCGGCGAATCAAAGACCCCAAGGCGTGGTTGTACGCTGCATCGGTTCTCATGGCCCTGGCGGTGGGCTGGGTGACGCGTCAGGCCGTCCCCGGCGGAGAGTCTTGGTCAGGATTGCAACTCTTGCCCGCTGATTTCGCACACTTCTTGCTCACCAGAGCCCAAGCCATCGTGACTCTCGGGACCAACGCTCATGGGCCCTGGCTGGCATTAGCCGGTGCCGGATTGCTCGGACTCCTCATCGCGCTTGCGGTCAAAGGCACGCAATCCAAGGATCGTTTGTCCCACGCTCAAGACCTGTGGCATCTCTCCCTCGGATTGTCAGTGGGCGCCTTACTGGCATATTGGTTCATGATCCAGCCTCCGCACGGAACTCGCGTTCTCTTCCTGGCAGTGCTCGTACCGGTTCCCTGGGCGGCGCTCGGGCTGCGTGAATTGCCGCGGATTGGGCTTCCGAAGATCGTCGCCCATAGAAATATCTGGCTTCTGGGCGCGGGTTTGGTGTGGTTGCTGCCGTTTCTGATCGCCACGTCGGCGTCCACCGAGCGACAGCATCGCTGGACAGTGCGCACGAAAGAAGTGTCCGATTTTCTGTCAGAGAGAGCAAAGCCGGGTGAGCGGGTCTGGGCATCTCCCGACACTTATTGCAATGTCGTACTCGGGAAAATGCCCGTCTTCGGTCTTCTGGGTCACCGCTGGCCGCTTTACTTTGGAGCACCCGCCCGTGAGGCGGATTCCATCGCAACGGTGTACGCTCAGATCAGTTCTTTAAACGTCACGGATGATTGGCAGGGCACGCTCCGCAGGAATGCCATTTCCTGGGTCATCCTCGATCGCGACCTTGACTCCCGGATGCCCCTGGCGACGACACTATCAGCCAACTTGGCGCCCGTCTTCAATGATCCCGCGTACGTGGTCTACAAGGTGCGCCCCCTATCGGACTGAGAGACATCCTGAATCCCGAAGAGTGGACTCTAAGAGCATCTAACACAATGAGACCGGGCAATCAACGAACTGATAATGTGCGCGTCACGCGCCCCCGCGTGACGCTCCGCCACCCGAGGGCGGGTGGCGGTCACAATACCGCCGACTGTCGATAGAGTCATTCTGTTAGGCGGTCTTATTGGTATACGCATAACTAATGTCCTATTTAAGGCATAGAGAAAGCGGGGTCCTCTTGATGAACGAACGAAGCAGGTGGGTGTCGTCCTGAACCTCTCGGACGATCCAGTCGGCCTGGTCGGCGAGCTCATCGGCATCCC
>JACQFV010000040.1 GCA_016199865.1 Candidatus Zixiibacteriota bacterium
CCTTTCCAGGACTTCATGCAGATTGACCTGATGACGGTCGTCGGGATTGACATACCAGTCAAAACAGTCCGGATGCGGCGACGTGGCCGGCCTGCGCCCGATCGAGAGACTGATGCGCACGGTCTTGCGATCCTCGTTGTGCGCGAACACGTGCGCGGCGGGCGGAATCTTCCCCCACGAATCGAGAACCAACCGGAGCGGGTCGCGTCCCTTGACCGCGCGCACGGTCAGTTGCGGATCGTCCTTGAGGACCGTGTTCTTGCCGACGAGCACCGCATCGTAGCGGGCGCGCAGGGCATGGACATACTTGCGCGCCGCCAAGTCGGTGATGGCTTCGCCCCCTCCGCCGAGTGTGGCAATCTTGCCGTCGAGTGTCTGCGCGATCTTCAATGTGACCAACGGGCGGCCGGTAACGGCAAATTTGACGTGCGCTTCGTTCTGGCGCATCGCCTGTTGCTGCATCACGCCTACCCGTACACCCACACCGGCGGCGCGCAGGTGCCGGATGCCGGCGCCGCTCACCTGCGGATTGGGATCCTCCATCGCGCAGACGACCGTGGCGATTCCCGTCTCGAGGATCGCCTGCACACACGGCGGCGTCTTGCCCCAGTGGCAACAGGGCTCGAGATTGACATAGAGCGTCGCGCCTGCGGCGCGGCTTCCGGCTTCCTTGAGCGCGAGAATCTCGGCATGGCTGGCCCCGGCGCGGTGGTGGTATCCGCGGCCCAACTCCTCACCGTTCTTGATGACAATCGCCCCGACCATCGGATTGGGGCTGGTGCGCCCCGCTCCCTTTTCGGCAAGCGCGATGGCCTCGGCCATCCAGTGACGATCGATGGTTTTCTGATCCATTCGGCTCTGTCGGGAAAACGAAAAACCCAGCGCGGGTTTAAATGGCTTCGCTAAGCCACTCAAACTCAGCGACTTTCATGGTCGCCGCTCCTCGGAATGACATCGTCATGCCGAGGATCGGCGACCATTGGGTACCTTCTCCCATCCGGACTGTGTCGCTCACGCTTGTGGCGCTTACGCAAACCGTCGGCGCCGGAATTCCACCGGCTCAGCCGTCCGCATTTTCGTGTTGGGACGGGTCGCGGGCTGTGACCGCCGGTCGAGGAATTGCACCTCGCCCCGAAGGCCCTATGGCATGGGTATGTACGCGCGACGGAAGGAATTCGTCAAGGGGAAATGGGAGCGGTTGGCAATATCAAACATTGTTGTATATTGCGAATTGGAGCGAAGTAACGGCCCTTTTGATGGGTGATGAAGGGCGGGAGAGAAGTGTGAGTGTGGTGCGAAAAACGTGGCAAGTCATCGCACTTACCGCGATGCTCGGTGTCGCCGCATCCCCGGCAAAAGCGCAGGTGGGGTTGTTCAAGGCGTAGATTGAACTGGACCACGTAGGGGCGCCCCTCCGTGGGCGCCCTTTTCCGGTCCGGTCGAAGCCCGGGCGGCCACACAGGGCCGCCCCTACGCGATCATCACATCACGGCCGGCAGACGCCGCACGGCGCATAGCCATCGAACAGCGCCGAATCGCGCGACGGGAAAATCAATTCGTTGTCGCGCTCGATGGTTGCAACCACCTCGCAACCGGGACGATGAAATCGGAAAGAACTGAACGACGCGACATAATGATCTGATGTTTCGTCGGCCGGCATGGCCCAGAGGCCGCGCTTGGCGCTCATCGCCTCGCGCAGCGCTCGTAAGAGGTCGGAGGAATGCCCCAGATTCCCCTCGAAGAAATAGCACCACGCCCATCCCGCCCGGATCATCTCCCGGCTGACTGAACGGTCGTCCACGTAGACGAGGGCCAGGGTCCGGCCATAACGGTCGGTCTTCTCGTGGCCATATTCGAGCCGGACGCGTTTTCCCATGACCATGGCGACATTGAACGCGGTCGCGGAATCCGCCCCCGGTTTACCGCGTTCCGGGGCATCGATGCCGATGTAGCGGATCACACGTCCATCATCCAATTCGATCGTGTCGCCGTCGCGCACGTGGACGACGGTCGCCGTGTCGGCGTTCCCCGACGGGCTCCGTTGGTTGCAGCCCCCAAGGACGAGGGCCATCGCGACGCACAACGCGATGCTCGGTCGCAATCTCTGTCGCGCGGTGCGCCGGGTCACGGTGTAGCGCCGCAGCGCCGATAATCTATGGCGGACCATGGCACCCGATAAAAGCGGCGAGGGTAGTGTGACGTCAATCATTGATGTCGCCCCTCTTGCTTCTCAATCACATGATCGGGCAGGAGGAAGGGCAGGTAGCGGGGCATCTGCAGGATGCCTTCTCCGACATCCATCGCCTCTGGCTGGCGTCGCCGCCAAGCGAACGCGGCCTGATCCCGCTGGACACAGTCATGGCCCAGTACCGCCTCGCGCGGCTCTGGCTTTCGACCTATGACAAAGACACGCTGGGCGGCCGTTGGCTTTTCCGCTCGGTCCAGGGTGGCATGAAGTCCCGTTTCGGGTGGGATTCCGCCCTGGCCGCACCGCCGATCATGCCAGCGGAACCGGGCGCAGACCAGATTCAGGTGCTGCGGATCGCCGACGAATGGGCTGGCCAGCCGATTCTCGGCGGGGCGGCGATTGCGGCGCCGGCCGTGGCC
>JACQFV010000204.1 GCA_016199865.1 Candidatus Zixiibacteriota bacterium
CGCCCGGTCTCAACGACGGCCCGCCCTTGGCACAGTCATTCGATGATCTGCTCGGATTGTATCCCGACGTGCCGTCGGTAGGCGTGGTGCCGATCGGCCTGACCCAGCATCGGGACGATCTGCCGAATCTGCAGTTGGTCGATGAACGGATGGCCATTGACATCCTGAATCAAGTCGGCAAGCGCCAGAAGTCGATGCGCAAGCGTCACGGGCTCGGCGCCATTTACGCCGCCGACGAAATGTTTCTGATCGCGAAGCGCGCGATCCCGCCCGAGGCCTATTACGACGATTACTGTCAGTTGGAAAACGGGATCGGCATGTTGCGCCAGTTGAAGGGCCGGTTCGACAGCCGTGAAGGCGACCTGCCACGACGTTTGGCCCGGCCGATTCGCTTATGCTGTGTCACCGGCGCCTCGGCCGGGCCATTCATCGCCGAACTGTGCGAGCGCGTGACCCGCAAGGTCAAGAATCTTGAGGTGCAGCCCCTGGTCGTGGATAACGACTTCTGGGGGCGCTCCGTCACGGTTTCCGGTCTGCTCACCGCCGGCGACATTGGCGATTCCTTCATGCGCGCCGGGCTGGACGTCGACGCCGCCGTTCTGCCGCCCGAATGTCTCAACACCGATGGTCTGTTTCTCGATGATGAAACGGTGCCCGGCCTGCGGGACACGATTGAACTGCCGGTGCTGGAATCGGAATACGATTTCGTCCAGACGATCCTGAACGCCACGACGGCGGTGCGGTCCGCGCAGCCGGTGGGCGTGGCGCAGCAATCCCTGCTCAAGAATCTAATAATTTGAGGGCGTTCGTGAGATGAATCGTAGGTTGGGTCTGCTCGACCCCTCACCCCGGCCCTCTCCCCAGAGGGGAGAGGGGGTCTTATTGAGAATTGAAAGAGAGCTTGATTCCCTCTCCCTCTTAGGGAGAGGGTTAGGGTGAGGGTTCTTGGATTCACAGTCTGATCGCCCCCCATGCCCACTCCCCGCCTGATCATCCTCGGTTCCTCCTCCGGCAAGGCCTCCGCGCATCGAGCGGGGTCATCGTACCTCCTCGACTTGGGGTCGCATGGCGTTCTGATCGACTGCGGGGATGGCGCGACGCGCAACTTCCTGCAGGCCGGATACGCGCCCGAATGGGTGGATCACATTCTCATTTCGCACACCCACGCCGATCACGCCGCCGGCCTGCCATACTTTATGCAGCAGCGCTACTTGTCGGGCACGAAGAACCCGTTGACGATCCATTGCCCGGGGGAGGCGGCGGGGCCGCTTAAAGCGATCTTCAACTTCGGCTATCTGTTCAAGGACCGGCTGCCCTTCCCGATCGAGTACAAACCGCTGATCGAGCGATGGCCACTTGATCTGGATGGGGCGCAGGTGACGGCCTATCCGACTACGCATCTGGCTGGCCTCCGGGCCCACGCCGAACGGCTGGGGCTGCCCAATCGCGGCGAGTGCTTCGCGATGCGTGTCCAGGTCGGGGACCGCGTCATTCTCTATTCGGCCGATCTGGGATCGCTGAACGATCTGGACGCCATTCCCACTCCCATCGATTGGCTGTTGGTGGAGACCACCCATGTCCCGCTGGAGCGTTTATGGCCGTGGGCGGAATCGCGGCGAATTCGCCGGATTGTCTTGACCCACCTTGCCGATGATTTCGATTTTGACGTCGTGGCCCATGCCCGACCCACAACGGCGGCGGAAATACTGATCGCCGAAGATGGCACGGCTCTCGACGTCAATGACTGACACTCCCAAAACCATCCCGCCGTCGACCGAGGCCGCGGCCCCGCCGCTCGACACGAAGCACATCTACCGATCGCTCTTGCACAGCGCGATCCCGTCGGTGATCGGCTTCGCGGCGCTCCACCTCTACAACATTGCCGACATCTTCTGGGTTAGCCGTCTGGGGCCCGAGCCGGTGGCAGGGGTGGCGATCTTCGCGGCATTCTACTGGGTCATTTCCTCGGTCAATCAGGTGGCTGGGGCGGGCTCGGTCGCGATCATCTCACGGCGCTATGGCGAGCGTGATTACGAGCGCACGCAGACCGCAATCGTCGAGGCGTTCGTGCTGAAGGTCATCACGGCCGTGATCTTTGGCGCCGTGGGGTATCTCATGACACCCATGATCGTGCGTCTGTTGGGGGCACGGGACAACGTGGTCACCTACGCCGTCGCCTATGGCCGGGTCATGTTCCTTGGCTTGGTCTTCAACTTTCCCTGCTTTACGCTATTCACGTCGCTACGCAGCATCAATCATCCACGCTCGGCCATGGCGATCATGCTCGGGTCGACCGTGTTCAACGCCATCCTCAACCCCTTCCTGATTTTCGGCTGGGGTGGATTGCCGCGGCTCGGAGTGGCTGGCGCCGCCTGGGCGTCACTGATCGGCTTCGGGCTGACGGTGATGCTCGGGCTGATCATGTTTTTCGCCGGGGCCTTTCGCATCCGGCTCGACTGGGCCTCGATTCGACGGTCGCATTTCTCGACCATGTGGCAGATGATGAAAATCGGCATGCCCTCTGGCGTCGGCTCGATCTCCACGGCTTTGGCGCGGATGGTGGTCACGCCGATCATCGCCCACTTTGGCGCGCCGGTGATCGCCGTCTACGGCGCCTGCAGTCGCGTGATCGAATTCGGAATCGTGCTGGTGGTCGGACTCGAACTGGGTCTGTCGCCCTTGGTCGGCCACGCCTTGGGGGCCAAAGACAAGACACTCGCCTGGCTTCTGGCCCGCCGCGGCGTGTGGTATGGCATTGCGATGATGACCGTCTTCGCGGCGGTCCTGGTGCTGCTGGCGGGGCCCTTGACCAGAATGTTCTTCGCCGGCGCTCCCTATCACGATCTGGGCGTGGGATTCTTCCGGATTATGGCACTGTCGATGCCCTTTCTCGGCGCCTTCCTGATGTATGAGGGGGCGCTGTCCGGCGCGGGAAACACCGTCCCGCCGATGGTGATCGCCATGCTCCGCGCCTGGGTCTGCGAGGTGCCGCTGGTCTGGTCATTCTCCCTGCTTCTCGGATGGGGACCGAACGGCGCCTGGTGGGGATTCGTCGTCGCCGATGTGGTCGCGGCAGTGGCTTTCGCGTGGTGGTTTGCCCGCGGCCATTGGTTGCACCAGGACGTGTAGGCC
>JACQFV010000050.1 GCA_016199865.1 Candidatus Zixiibacteriota bacterium
ACAGTCGCTCAACTTTGTCGCGTCGGCCACCGATCCGGACGGCACCATTCCGACCTTGAGTGCCGAGAATGTCCCCGTCAACGCGACCTTTACCAATAACGGCAACGGGACGGGGACCTTCACGTTCAATCCGGACTTCACACAATCCGGCGTCTACAATGTGCGGATCATCGCCAGCGACGGAACGCTCGCGGATAGCGAAGTGGTCGCGGTCACCGTCAACAACGTGAATCGCAATCCCGTCCTGGCGGCGATCGGCTCCCAGTCGGTCAACGAGGGACAGAACCTCACCTTCGGTCTCTCCGCCACCGATCCCGATGGCACTGTGCCGACGTTCTCCGTACAGAGTCCGCCGGCGAATTCCGTCCTGACCGACAACGGCAACGGCACGGCGACGTTCGTGTTCAATCCCGACTTCACGCAATCGGGGGTGTACAACGTCCGCTTCATCGCCTCGGATGGATCGCTGACCGACAGCGAATTGGTGACGATCACGGTGAACAACGTGAACCGGGCGCCGGTGCTGGCGACGATCGGCGCCCAGTCGGTGAATGAGGGACAGAACCTCAACTTCGGCACGTCGGCCACCGACCCCGATGGCATCTTCCCATCCCTGACGGCGCAAAGCGTGCCGTCGAACGCCACCTTCACCGATAACGGCAATGGCACGGGAACATTCAACTTCAACCCCGATTTCACCCAATCCGGAGTCTACAACGTCCGCTTCATCGCTTCGGACGGTTCTCTGTCCGATACCGAATTGGTCGCGATCACGGTCAACAATGTGAACCGCAACCCGGTTTTGGCGGCCATCGGAGCGAAGTCCGTCAATGAAGGACAAACCCTCAACTTTGGTCTGTCGGCCTCCGATCCGGATTGCACGACACCAACGTTTGCCGTCGAGAATAGCCCGCTCAATGCCACGTTGAGTGACAATGGCAACGGCACCGCGACTTATGTCTTCAACCCCGATTTCACGCAAGCGGGGGTCTACAACGTCCGCTTCATCTGCTCGGATGGGGTGCTGACCGACAGTGAGGTGGTGGCGATCACGGTGAACAATGTGAACCGGGCGCCAGTACTCGCGTCGATCGGTGCGAAATCCGTGGTCGAAGGCGGGCACCTGCAGTTCCGACTGTCTGCCACTGATCCCGACGGTGCAATCCCGGTCCTAACGGCTCTGAGCGTCCCATTGAATGCCACGTTCCGCGATTCGCTGAATGGCGCCGGATCGTTCATCTTCGATCCCGATTTCACGCAGACGGGCGTCTACAACGTCACCTTCATCGCGTCGGATGGAACCTTGGCCGACAGCGAGGTCGTCACGATCACCGTCAGCAATACCAATCTGGCGCCGGTCTTGGCGGCGATTGGCGCCCAGTCGGTGGCGGAAGGGGCGCACCTGCAGTTCCGGCTCTCGGCCACCGACCCGGATGGCACGATACCGACTCTGACGGCGCTCAATGTGCCGACTAATGCGACGTTTCGTGATTCACTCAATGGTGCGGGTTCTCTGGTCTTCGATCCGGATTACACTCAGGCCGGTGTCTATAACGTGACCTTCATTGCTTCCGATGGCTCCCTGGCTGACAGCGAGATCGTGCCGATCACGGTCACCAACACGAACCGTCCGCCGGTGCTGGCCGCTATTGGCGCCAAGTCCGTCGCCGAAGGCGCACATCTGCAGTTCCGTCTTTCCGCCTCCGACCCGGATGGAAACATTCCGACCTTGTCGGCTTTGAATGTCCCGACCAACGCCACGTTCCGAGATTCGCTGAATGGTGCGGGGTCATTGATCTTCGATCCCGACTTCACGCAGGCGGGAGTCTACAACGTGACGTTTATCGCTTCCGATGGGACACTCGCGGACAGCGAGATCGTCGCTATTACGGTGACCAACACGAATCGCGCCCCGGTCCTGGCGCCGATCGGCTCCAAGTCCGTCAACGAAGGACAGAATCTCAATTTCATCATCTCGGCCTCCGACCCCGATGCGACGATCCCGGTTCTCACCGCGGAAAATGTCCCGGCTAATGCAACCTTCACCAACAATGGAAACGGGGCTGGGACATTTGATTTCAATCCCGACTTCACTCAGGCCGGAGTCTACAACGTGCGGTTCATCGCCTCGGATGGCGCATTGGCGGACAGCGAGATCGTGGCGATCACGGTCAACAACGTGAATCAGCCCCCGGTTCTGGCTCCCATTGGCGCCCAGTCGGTGGCCGAGAATGCGCATCTGCAGTTCCGCCTGACGGCGAGCGATCCGGACGGGACGATTCCGAGTCTGTCGGCCCTCAATGTCCCCGCGAATGCGACCTTCCGGGATTCACTGAACGGCGCCGGCTCGCTCGTCTTCGATCCCGATTTCACCCAGGCCGGTGTTTACAACGTCACGTTTATCGCCTCCGACGGTTCGTCGGCTGACAGCGAGATCGTGGCGATCACGGTGACGAATGTCAATGCACCGCCCATCTTGGCCCCGATCGGAGCGCGTTTTGTCACGGAAGGGACGCACCTCGAATTCCGGATCACCGCTTCGGACGTCGATCCGACGATTCCGGTCTTGACCGCGCTGGGCGTACCGACCAACGCCGTGTTTACGGATTCGCTCAATGGCGCCGGCTCGTTCGTCTTCAATCCCGATTTCACCCAGGCCGGTGTTTACAACGTCACGTTCATCGCCTCGGATGGCTCACTGGCCGATAGCGAACTGGTCCTGATTACGGTGACCAATTCCAACCGTACGCCGGTTGCCAATGCCGGCCCGGACCAGGGGCCGATTGCCCTGGGGGCGCTGGTACATCTGAGTGGACTGGCGTCGTCGGATCTCGATGGCGATTCGTTGCACTATCACTGGCTGCAGATCGCTGGGACGGCCGTCGTCCTCTCCGATTCGACTGCCGCCGGCCCGACCTTCACGCCGGCCATCGGTGGCGTCCATCGCTTCACGCTGCGCGTGGATGATGGGCAGGCGATCTCCGCACCAGACACCGTGGACGTCACCGCCGTCTCCAGCCCACGTCCGATTGCCGACCTGTTGGCTTTGGTCTCCGGCAACGCCATTCAATTGAGTTGGAGCACAGTCACGCTCGACACGTCCGGCGCCGCGACGACGTTGGCGCGCTATGTCGTGTACCGCGGCACGCGTGTCTACTTCACACCAACAGCGGCTGAGTCGATCGGTGTGGCCACCGCTGTGGCCGTCAGCTTCCTCGACAACAACACCGGCGGCGCCGACGTGGTCGGCGACACCGGCACCAATTACTTCTATTGTCTCATCGCGGTCGACGTGGCCGGCGGGCGTTCGCGCCCCTCCAATCGGGCCGGCGAGTACGATTATCAAATCTACACGACGAGCACGACCGACTTCACACTGATCATGATGCCATTTGCCGGGACTGGAATTGCCACCGCCTCCGATCTGATCCAGGCCATCGGCACCGCCAACGTCAACACGCTGAACCGCTTCGTCGCCGCTTCGCAGAGTTACGAATCGCGGTTCGCGGCGGGCTTTGGGCCGAACTTCCCGATCGTGCCGGGGGGGATTTATCAGGTGAACGCGAAATCGCCCACGGTGTTCACCGTTGCCGGACGCGTGCCGGACTCTGGCGGAATTTCCTATCCGATCGTCACCACGTCGACGACCGATTTTTCTTTCATCGGCGTTCCCTTTGAGCGCGAACTGGACTTTACCACCGCGCAGAGCGTGATCGATGCCATACCCGGAGTGCTGAATACGCTCAACCGGTTCATTCCGGCATCCCAGAGCTACGAGTCGCGGTTTGCCACCGGGTTCGGCCCCAATTTCCCGGTGAAGGCGGGGCGTCCCTATCAGGCGAACGCGAAGATACCGGGAGTATTTCCCCCACCCTAAGGGGTCGGGTGTGATCGTCCGAGTGGTAAGATGAGAGCCGTGCGAATCATGTTGTGGAGGCCAAGGTGTTGACAATGATGGCCCAGAGATATTCTCGATACCGCAGGATGGGATGGATCGGGTGGGGCGTCGTGGCCCTGCTCGTCGCGGTCGCCCTTCCCGGCAATGCCCGTGCGCAGGGCAGTATTTTCGGCACGGTGCAGAATGCGAATCTGACCAACCCCGCCGTCGGTACGCTGTTTTGGGTCGGCTTCCTCGACAACACCGACGAGGAGATTCGCATCGAATCGAACACGGGAGCCGGGTACGACGGGACCTTTTGGTTTGACGACTTCCAGAATTACTCGACCGAAGTGGCGGGCAATCCCTATGACTATATTTTCACGAACACCGTCAATGGGCAGTATTTCCGACTTGAGAAATTCATCCCGAACAATTCGTTCCAGGAAGAGGACGTCATCCTGGCCGCCGTGGCCGGGCTGCCGCGCCCGACCGGTTTGACGGCGCGGGTCGCGTCGCTCGCGCGCATCAATCTCTCGTGGAACTTCCAGGCCGGTGCGACCTACCACGTCTACCGCCGCGCCACGGCCAACAATTCGGCTTTCCGGCGTCTCGACGACCCCGCCGGCAATCTCGCCAGCATCGGCGTCCCCGATTCTTTCTTCGTCGATGCCACATCGGACGGCGCGAGTGACTACACATACGTCATCATCAGCCAGACCGCGGGCGGGATCTTCTCGGCCCACTCGGTCGAAGTCTCGGCGCTCGCCTCCGCGCCGATCGCGCCGAGTGTGAGCTCGGTCACGCCCGATTCCGCTGGAACCTCGGGCGGCGTTCCGGTCACCGTGCGCGGCGCCAACTTTGACGTTGCCGGCGCTTCGATCACGTTCGGGGGCAATGCCGCCTCCAACGTCGTGGTGGTCTCTCCCTTCGTGCTCACCTGCACGATACCACCCGGAGTCGCTGGATTCGCCAGTGTCGTGGTGACCAACACCGGCTCGGGCCTGGCGTCGGCGCCGCTCGTGAATGGATTCCACTATGTCATCAACGGCGCTCCCACGGCCAACGCCGGTACGGACGTGGTCGGAGTCACGGTGGGATCGTTGGTCGTGTTGGACGGTACGGGTTCGAGCGATCCGGATCTTAATCCGCTTCATTTCCACTGGCTGCAGGTCGCCGGGCCAGCCGTGACCTTGTCGGACAGCACCATCGCTTCGCCAACTTTTACACCGTTTGTGATCGCCACCTTCCGCTTCCGGCTCTTGGTGGACGACGGCCAGTTGCTATCGCAACCGGACACGGTTATGGTTCAAGTGGTCAATCAACCTCCGGTATTGGCGCCGATCGGCACGCTCAGCATCACAGAAGGCGCGCTGCTGTCTGTCCTGATTACCGCCTCC
>JACQFV010000207.1 GCA_016199865.1 Candidatus Zixiibacteriota bacterium
CGCGGGAAAGGGCGCACCGACGTGCCGCGGAATATTGCCGCACTGCCGCGCCGCACAATATCGACATGATCGCCGAGCATCTGTTCCGGGCGCGCGATCCAAACTCATTGGCCCTTCTGGATAGAGCGGCGCGCCGCGCCGAGAGGTTGTGGCTTCTGGATCGTGCCCGTCACTTGTGGCGTTGGTCGCTTCTGGCCGCGTCCGGGCACTGTGACCCGGAGTACAAAAAGATTGTCCCGCCGATACCGGCGATCTTAAGCGATCGACACCGGCATCTGGTGTCGCATTTCGCCCGGATTCTTCAAACGCAAGCGTACTTCAGCGAGGCGGGATATCTGTACCGCCGCCTGGCGACCGATGCGGCGTACCGGCGACAACGGACATCCGAAGCCGCATTCCGTCTGCAGGCGGCGCGGGTCGATTGGTTGGCCGGGAACTATGCGCGCGCGCGTCGGCCGGCCTCCCTTGCACTGCGGCTGGCGCGCGCGACTCGTGAAAGAAAATTGGAAGGGCTGGCCTACTATCTGGCCGGTGACATTGACCGCCGGACCGGCCGCATGGCGGCCGGGCAGAAGGCGCTGGAGCGGGCGGTCCGGATTTTGGGTGAAGTGGGCGATCGCGATGACCGCGCTGATGCCCTCAATGCACTGGGGCTCGTGCACTGGGGACTGGGCCGACTGGCTGAGGCGCAGACATCCTTCCGCGCCGCGCTGACAATGCGCGCCCGCTCGGGTGACCCGGCGAAGCGGGCCCAAATCGCCAACAACCTTGGCCTCCTGTTGGAGGAGGCCGGGCGACTGAACGCGGCGCAGCGATACTACCGCCGCGCCTTTGACATCTTCGACACACTCGGCGCCCGGCGCAACCGCGCCTATGCCCTCGGGAATCTGGCGAATTTGTATCGCCACGGGGCGCAGTATGAACGCGCCCGGGCGGCGTACGAAGAGGTCGAGTGGGAACTGCGCGCCATCGGTGAGCAGCATGCGGCCGCCTACACGGTCGGCAATCTCGGCGACTTGGCGCATGATTTCGGCGACTATCCGGCGGCGGCGGATTTGTACCAGCGCACGTTGCGCTTTGCCCGGCAGGTCGGCGACGCCGAACTCATTGCCGAATCCAATGCCCGTCTGGCGGAGATCGCGTGGCGGCAGGGCCGACATTCCGAGGCGGCCCGTCTGTTGCGTCAGGCCCATACGGCTGCGCACCAGGCGCAGTCACGGAAATTCACCCTGCACGGCCGTCTGCTGGAGGCCGAAATCGCTCTGGAACGCGGCAACGAGAGAGATGTTATGAAGCAGTTTGTCGATGCCGGGCGCGAGGCCGCCGTGGCCGGCCTGCTATATTATCAACTATGGGCGCTGAGCGGGCACGGACGCTGCCTGCTCGAGCACCAGCCGGCGGATGCGTCCCGTCTGGGCCGGACAGGGTATCGTCAGGCTCGCCGTTGCGGATATCGCTGGTGGCAACTGCACTGTGCTGTTCTGGGTGCCGCGGCCCAGGCCAAAGCGGCGCGTGCAACACGTGTGCCCTCAGAAAAAACAGAGACGATGCTCAAGCAGGCGCTGGTCCTGAAGACCGACATCGAGGGCACGATCGGTGATCCGGCCGTCCTTGCGACATTCCAGCAACTCCCGGTAATCCGCACGCTTGACGCTCTGGCGATGTCACGCCAACCGGTGTCGCGTCGCTCAACATAGCCCCCATCTGATCTTTATCTGCCAGTGCAAAACAAGAACTCCCCGGTTGGTCACCGGGGAGCCCCTTCGAACATGTCTCACGGAGAGGATGACGTGTTGGCTCAACCGATTCCGTACTGGGAAAAGTGGAGGATGTCGAAGGTCACCTTCCCCTTGGCTACCTTCGCGGTCTGTTGCAGTTCCCAGATTCCCGTGGCCGGATTCCACCAGTACAAGGAGAGCGGGGAGCCGTCGGGAATATCGACCTGCAAAGTCAGTCTCGACGCTTTGGCGAATACCAGGCCATCCGGTCCGAAGTCGTAGAGTGTGACCGCGCCATAGGGTGTCATCACCTCCGCCGCGACCGCGGAGATCAAAACGGCACTGGCCAGCGCGTCTTTCGGTATAACGAGCGTGCTGGCGTGCTTGCCGGTCGTCAAATAGATTGTGCCGCCGCTCGAACTGACAAGTTGCACGACGGTATCGACCGTACTGAGAGACGCCGAGGCCGCCTGCGTGCCCTTGGGATGGAGAACACCATCGGCATATTGCAGCCCTTTGATCCCGCCGCCGTGGCCGCCCGGATCATCGGAAACCGAGGAAACCGGATTTTCACCGCACCCCGGCAGGAGAAACGCCAGGGCGAGTACAGCCGTGAGAATTGTCACTCCGAGCAACCATGGATTTCTGCGCTGTCGTTTCATTCGCGACTCCTCCCGTTCAGATTCCGCATGCTCACCTTTTCATCATCCGTCGTTTTCCGCACACGACTGGGAATCCTTGCAATAATTCTGCCCATGCTGTGGATTTCTCCGCCAGCAACGTAAGCCCGTGGCCCGCAACGGGTCGGCGGAAGCCGGACCCGCGGTTGTTCATTGTGTGATCAGGGACCCAAGCGATGACTCGGCGAGCGGGTGGGACATCCCCCATACATAGGGGGAAGCTGTCGAAGCTGGGGCTTATGAACGCCCCGGAATGGATGAGCGATGTGGATAAAAGTAGAGCTGCGATCCGATGCTCACCGCATCGAGCCGGGGCCTACCGGAGTAGCACCATCGCCCGTGCTTCGGTGAGCTCGCCGGCGGTGAGGCGGTAGAAATAGGTCCCTGATGCGGCAGAGTGACCGGAACCGTCAGTGCCGTCCCACTGGACCTGATGGTCTCCGGCGGTCTGCATCTGATCCACCAGAGTCGCCACATGGCGGCCCAATGGATCGACAATCTCCAGCCGGACCTTGGCATCGCGTCCCAGGGAATAATCGATGATCGTCGCGGCGTTGAAGGGATTGGGGTAGTTCTGCGCCAGATGAAATCCGCGGGGCACGGTTGTGGAAGTCCTTGTTTGACTCTCCAGCCACGATTGCAATGCGGCCCGGCCAGCGGGGTTGGTGGTCGGGCAGTTGAGTAAGGCCTGCGACAGCGCGGCGGCGACGTCATTGCCGAGGACCGACAGGTACTCCGGTCCGGGACCGATGGCATCTCTCTTGGCGGCGAAGGCACGGTCGAAGAACTCCGCGATCGGGCAGATATCGGCCGAATCGACGATGCCATTGCCGTCACAATCGGCATAGGTGGCCTCACGCGGCGCCCACGGGCAGGCCAGTTGTGGCTCCCACGTGGCATACAACCCAAAACGAGACGGGCCACGCTTGAGCCAGTAGGCGGCCAAGGGGAGGATGTCCCGTTCATCGACGCGGCCATCGTGATTGGCATCGCCGGGGAGCACGGCCGGGCTGGTGGTAAAGGTCAGGATGAAGTCATCGGCGGGGCTGCCCTGAGCGATCCCGTCGCAATTCCCGTCCAGGGGATTGCCGGCCGTGTCGGTGATCGTGGCCGAGATACGGATCTCGACGGTGTCATCCGGCGGCCAGATCCCGGCGCATCCCCCGTCGCCGAGAGGATCGACCGATTCAGTCTGCACGTCCGAAGTGTTGCAGCCGCAGGGATAGCGGGCCGGGCGCGGGAGACATGAATAGACATAGATGTAGTCTGGTCCGATGCTCGTGTACACGGGAATGGTGTCATTACGCAAGGAGTGCACGAGGATTTCTGTCTCTGGAGATCTGATCACCACGGGCTCAGAAAAAGAGCAGAAACCGGCGACACAGTGGTCAACGTCGACGGTAGCGGGTGAGGGGATCGTCTTTGTCACGCAGGGCGGCACACCCTCACGCACCACGATAAATTGTTGGCACGTATCCGAGCGGCCGCGGTCGTCGGCGAGACGGAAATCGACGGCGAAGGTCCCCTGCTGGGTCGGCGTCCAGTCAAACTGCGACGAAACGCCCGTGTTCGGGCCGGACACGGGCAGAGCCGGCGTCATCGTGGCGCCCGGAGGCAGGCGCGGCGTGGACAGGGTGATCGTGTTGCCGGTGTCGGGATCGGCGCCGGAAATCACAAATGCCATGGGACGACCGACATTGGCGTCAAAGGGTCCGGGCGGATCGAGGACGCAGACCGGCACGGAATCTTGAATACTGCCGCAGATCAGACTCCGGGCGCGGATGAAGACGTCGGAATCCCACTGGTCGTCGGCCACGTCGGCGATGGCGAGCTTGATGTGGTTCAAGCCGGGACGAACTGGCGCCGAGGCGGTGAGCACGAGAGTCAGACCATCCATCTCGGTGTTGATCGTGCAACCGCCGTCGAAGCAGTCGTTGTTCCGGTAGAAGTTGGCGTTGTGGGCGTTGGTGCCGAATGGGTTGCCCCCGTTGACGGTATTGATCGACACCGGTGTGATTCCATCCGGCAGCAGGGCGATGTTGGCGCCGTTGACAAAGAACCCGAAGACGTCATTGTACTTGTCGTTCACGTATTCATTGTACTCTTCGGACGCGAACACGTACTCAAAGGCGATGGTCCGAATGTTCGCGCACTCGAAATCGAATTCCAAGACTGCCGCATCCAGTGTCGACGACCCCTGGATCAAGGCATCCAGATCGTCGTCGCCCGCGCCACCGTACCGGGTCGTCGTGTTGCTGTCAACATTGGGGCCGATGACGGAGGCGATGGCGCCGGTGGAGAGGATGATGCCGTTCTCAAAGCCGATGATCCCGCTGCCGCCGCTGAAGGTCCCCAATGCCGTGCCGGTGCCGCTGTAATGGACATTGGAAATGGAGATGGAAGTGTCTCCGACCAAAGTCCCCACCACGTCGGCAGCGGTGAGGCCGGAGGTGAGATCGGAGGTCACGAGGGCTTCGATGTCGGCGCTGCGGGCATCGTGCGGAGGACGGCTGCGGGAAATGGCGTGCGCGCGCGATGACCGGGAAGGATCTTGCTGTTGGTTGGATCCGTCGGCCTTGGCGGGGCCCGGTTCCGACGCCGTGCGGGCACCCGCGAGTGACAGGCCGCCAACGCACAGCAGTGTCATGACCCAACAATATTTCCTACGATCCTGAATGCGGGCGCACCGATTCTTCACGTCGGAAAGTAAGGCCAGTCGCCGGTGTCGGGCAAGCACACAGTCAGCCGCAATTGTAGCGAAACGGCCCGACGGATATCGCCGGGCCGTTCCCATCCGATCGGTGGATGCGTCTACACCCAGCCGCGCAGTTTCATCGCCGCGGCGACACGGGCCACCGCCACGAGATACGCCCCCGTGCGCATGTGCACCTTGTGCTTCTGCGACATCTGGTAGACCGCGTGGAAGGCGCTGGTCATCTTCTTGTCGAGCACCTTGTGCACGTCTTCCACTTCCCAATAGTAATTGTAGGCGTTCTGCACGCACTCGAAATACGAGACCGTCACACCGCCGGCATTGCAGAGGAAATCCGGGATGACGAAGACGCCGTTGCGGAAGAGAATCTGGTCCGCTTCAGGCGTGGTCGGCCCGTTGGCGGCTTCGGCGACGATCTTCGCCTTGATGCTCCCGGCGTTCCGGGCGGTGATGACGTTTTCGAGCGCCGACGGACACAGGACGTCAACCGCCAGTTCGAGAATCTCATCGTTGGAGATGGGCCGGCTACCGGGGAAACCGACAACCGAGCCGGTTTTCTTCTTGTGCGCCAGGATTTGATCCGGGTCCAAGCCATTGTCGTTGATGATGCCGCCGCGGGAATCGGTAACGGCGATTACCTTCGAACCCATCATGTCCTTCATGAGTTTGGCGGCGAAATATCCGGCGTTGCCGTACCCCTGCACCGCGACGGTGGCCTTGCCAAGATTGATGTCGAGAATCTTGGACGCTTCGCGCACGGTGTAGACGGCACCCCGGGCGGTGGCATCACCGCGACCGGCGGAACCACCCAACTCCAGCGGTTTTCCGGTTATGACGCCGAAGTCATTGTACCCCTTAATCTTGGAGTATTCGTCCATCATCCATGCCATGATCTGTGGAGTGGTGTAGACATCGGGCGCCGGAATGTCCTTCTCCGGCCCGATGATGCGGGCAACCTGACCGATGTAAGCGCGCGCGATCCGCTCCAGTTCCGTTTCCGAGAGTTTCTTGGGATCGCAGATCACACCGCCCTTGCCGCCACCCAACGGGATGTCGACCACGGCGGTCTTCCAGGTCATCCAAGCCGCCAGGGCGCGGACGGTATCGATCGTCTCATCAGGATGGAAGCGAATCCCCCCCTTATTGGGTCCCCGGGCGTCGTTGTACTGCACCCGGAATCCGTGGAAAACACGGGTCGAACCGTCGTCCATCTTCACCGGGAAATGGACGTGCAACTCGCGCATCGGCCAGCGCAGCGCTTCATGCGTGGCCTTGTCCAACTTGAGGATTGCCGCCGCTTCGTCCAATTGACGCTGCGCGATGGCAAAGGGATTCAGATCGGCGCTGGTCGTTGTCACTTTGGCTCCCGTCGGTGGCGCCATGGTTGCTGTGGTGTTCATTCTCTCTCTCTCCTCTTCTTTCAACCACTCCAGTTCATCGTTTTACACTGTCATGCACCATCCGCACCGTCGGAACGGGCGAATAATGGCGGTTGTTTGTCAACATAAGCGGCTCGACAACAGTTTACGAGCCATTTGCGTGAAAGGCCCCCCTTCGGACGACTGTTTTTGACAACCGGGCGGCGCGGCGACCCGAGAATTGCCAACCGCTATGCTTGGTAACGGCATAAAGCTGCGGTATCATGAGCAAGCCCGCGTACGCCACCCAGGGCAGGGGCTCCGGAACGCGGGTTTGGGACCATCGAACTGCAGAACCTCATGATGGAGAGGGATCTCATGAATCAACAGAATCTGAGGCAGCCAACACGGTGCCGTTGCGGCATTGTCAGTCTGCGAATTTTTTTGACACTCGGTGCGGCCCTCGGCGTGACGGCGGCGGCGCAATCCAGGCCGCGCCTGGCGGTGGTGGTCGTCGTCGATCAGATGCGGGCTGATTATCTGGACCGTTTCGCCAGGTTGTACACGGGTGGACTGGCGCGGTTGGCGCAGGATGGCGTCGTCTTCGATGAGGCCTACCACGATCACGCGGTCACGGTCACGTCCGTGGGCCACGCCACCATCGCGACTGGTTGCTACCCTGAACACCACGGCATCGTTGGAAACAGCTGGTATGATCGCCCGGCGCATCGCAAAGTCTATTCCTGCGAGGACAGCACGTCCCCGGTCATCGGCGACGCCACGCTGCCCGGCCGTTCACCGCGTCGGCTGCAACGTCCGGCTATCGGCGACTGGCTCAAGCAGATGTCGCCCAGAAGCAAGGTGTTCGCCGTGGGCGAAAAGGACTACAGCCCAATCTTGAGCGGCGGCCTGCACCCCGATGGCGTGTACTGGTACGATGAGAACAACGGCGACTTTGTCACTTCGACCTACTACACAACCCGCCCTCCCGACTGGGTCGGAGAGTTCAACCGTTCCGGAGTGAAGGATCGCTACTTCCATGAGGGCTGGACCAAGAACTGGCCCGAGAGCGCTTATGCGACGTCGCATGGGGACGCTTTTCCCAATGAAAACGACGGCGTCCACACGACTTTTCCGCATCGGTTCGATACGACCGGCGGCCATCCCGATTCGGCGTACTACTACGAATTGCCGGCCACGCCGTTCGGCGATGAACTCCTCTTCGACTTCGCCCGCACGCTCATCCAGAAGGAAGGATTGGGAGCTGATTCGATTCCCGATCTGTTGTGGTTCGACGCGGCCGCAACCGACCTGATCGGGCACGGCTATGGCCCCGACAGCCCGGAGATGATCGACAACTTGCTCCGGCTGGATCGGACTCTGGACAGTTTGCTCGGGTTCCTCGAGAGTTCCGTCGGCGCCGGGAACTACACCGTGATGCTGACTTCGGATCACGGTGTCCTGCCCTTTCCGGAGGATCTCAGCCGACAGGGGATCGTGGGCGCGCGGATTCTCAAGAAAGACTATGACACCACGATCGCCAATGCCGTCGCGCGCGCCGCGGCGGACATGGGGATCGCCGGCAAATTGATCCTGTCCCAATCCGGCGGCATCTTCCTGGACACCACGGTGGCCTTGGATCGGGGTGTTGCTCCCGAAGACTTGCGGCAGCAGGTCGCGACCCGGTTGCGGCAAATTCCCTTCATCGATGAGGTCATGACCTGCAATGAACTCTACGCCCCCCATGCCGTCGTGCGCGGGTATCGCGATCTGTATCAGCACAGTTTCCCGCGCACTCTGGCGCCCGATCTGGCGATCCGTCTGACGGAGTACACGCTGGTCAGCGAGTCCAAATTTGGCACCACCCACGGCTCGCCCTTCGCCTATGACACACACGTGCCGCTCATCTTCTGGGGTGCGGGTGTCACCACCGGACATCGTGTGAAGGACCGGGTGCGAACGATCGACGCCGCGCCGACCTTGGCGGTGCTGTTGGGTATTGCGCCTCCGGCCGACGTTGATGGCGTTGTCTTGAAAGACGTCTTGGCCCGATAGGGCGTCACGAGACTCTAAGACCATCTAACAATATGGCTCAAAGGAAAAAAATGTGCACGCCAGGCGCCCTCGCCTGGCGTCCCGCCACCCGAGGGCGGGCGGCGTGCACCTTGTTCGCGGGCGCCGGGAGCATCATTCTGTTAGAGGCTCTGAACATGAAACTCCCGGATTGACGCCGCCATTGCCAAGTGTCGGTAGATTGATTATCTTGGCATTACAGTGCCC
>JACQFV010000035.1 GCA_016199865.1 Candidatus Zixiibacteriota bacterium
ATCAGGTCGCGCGCGATCGGGTCGCCGGCGCGACGCGAATGGCGCTAATCCGCCCCGTCGTTACGGAAAATGGGCGGGAACGGGACCAAGTAGGCGAGCGCGTGGCCACGTCCGATAACGCGTCAACTGTCAACCAGCGCCCTAATGCGTTCTATCGACGAAGCTCTGCAGAGACCCTGGAAATTGCTCTCCTTTCGATGAAACGCAGCTCGCCTCAACGCAGACAAGCGATCGAGCAAGCATTTCACGATCGCAAGGCCCGCGACGAGCTCAATGACTTCTATGTACTGAATCCACTGGAGCTTGCGGATGCATTCTCCGTCTCGCAGCTGGGCGCGATTTCCGGGAGGTGTCTGCTTGAAATCGGCTGCGGGACCGGCCGCCTGACGAGGCAGTTTGCCCGGGCTGGTGCAATCGTCACCGGGGTCGACGTGTCTAGCGCAATGGTGCGGAAGGCTAAGCGGTCGGCTGAATGCGACGGGTTCAAGGACATCCGAATCGCGTGTGGCAACGTAGAGGCACTACCATTCCGAAACGATTCTTTCGACGCCATATACGGGCATTCGATCCTCCACCACCTGAACATCTCAGAATCCGCGGCGGAGCTCGCTCGCGTGTTGCGACGAGGTGGCGTCGCAGTATTTGTAGAGCCACTGGGTACCAATCCAGCACTGCGTCTGTTCCGGGCGCTGACACCCTCGCGGCGAACCCCTACGGAGCGACCACTGACTCTGACACAAGTAGCTCACGTCGGAACACACTTTAGGGCGCATTCGCATCAAGAATTTTACTTGACAGCTCTTACCGCCTTCTTCTGGTACTATGTGTGGCGGAACGACGCACGGTTTCGGCGGACGATCCTTCGTATGCACGAAGTGGATCGTAGGCTATTCAGGTTCCTGCCGTGGATCTCACGTTACGCGTGGGTATCAGTGTTGATGTGCAGCAAATAGACCTAACCTTGATGTGACGAAAAAATCGAGGGAGTAGTCCGCCGTCAGAAGCAGAAAGGGCCTTCCACTGTGGTAGGCGGGATGTTGCGAGCAACCCACTCCACACACAACGAAAGGCCACTTCCTGTGCGACGAAGAAAAGCGGAGTTGCGGGCCCGGGTCAATGGGCAATTTGTAGTGCTCCCCCGGTTTTCGTACAGGTCACGCGGCCAGTCCGAAGCTGTAGCCGGGTCCTCTCCCGCCTGGATTCGCTACCCTGCGCGCGCCTGCGGTTGAGCTACAATACACGCCGAATATGTTACACTATGTGTATGAAAAAGCAGGTGACGAAGAAATATCACCGGCAATATGCGGAGCATCTACAGGCATTGGGGACGACCCTGCGGCTCATCGATGGGATTCTCGAGGATCGCTCACCGCTCTTGGACGTCGCCGCGAATGACCGTCGACGCCAGCTCGCGCACCTCCGCGAAGCCAAGGTCACCCTGAGCATCCTGGCGCACGCGCTCCAACGAGCGATGGAAGGGCGAATATAATCAGGGATGCCATGTGATCAGGCCGCGAGGCGATCGTCAGGGTTCATTTCGGTGAGCTGCGCCCGGATCTCGGCCCATTCGTGGAGTTCGTCGAGGAGTTGGTTCCAGTTGAATCCCTCGCGGTGGACTAACCGCGATTTGGACGCGTCAAACTCCCGAAGTGTGTTGAAAACTAAGCCCAACTGGGCGGTTCCAAATCCGTCTGTTGGGCTGTATGGGATTCCGGCCGGGAAGATGAGTTTCTGGAACCGTGGGCGCAGCGGTGGGGGCAGTCGAAACCACTGGCCGCCGAGATCCCCAATGAACGCGAGCGCATAGTCGAGCGCCACTTCGGCATCAAAGGCGGGGGCCTGTGGTGCTTCCAGGCGCGCCGAGAGATCCGCGAGCTCGCGTTCGACCACCACTTTGCGGGCGAGAAACTCCTCGCGGGCATATGAGCCGTCCTCGCGCATCTCGTAGATCCGGCGGCGTTTCGCTTCGAGCGCGGCTATCTGTTGCTCATGGTGGCGACGCGCGTCCTCTCGACGGGCGCCACGTTCGTGCCAGAGGTCGAGAACGGTCTCTTTGAACGCCGTGCGCATCGCGTCCTTCGGGACGATGCCCTCAACGTGCTGCCGAAAATCCCTTTCGACGATATCCTTCGGGATGCTGTGCCCGTAGCGCATGCACGTCCGGTTCGCACAGTGGTAGTAGAAATAGCGGCCACCGTTGCCGCGCGGGGAGCTTCCGGTTAGCGGCCGCAGGCATATGCCGCAGAGGACCGTACGACGAAGTGGAAACGCGGGATTGTACTTCTCGTGCTTGACGGGATGGCTCCGCCCGGAGCGGACGAGCAGAATCTGGTGCATCTCCGCGGGCGTGATCATCGCCTGATGCTGGCCTCGAATCTCCTCACGCGTCCAGGGATTGACGAGAATCCCGGCGTAGAACCGCAAGTAGGCGCCGAGCATGCGGTCGACGAACTGCGGCGTCGTCGGGCCCCGACGGAGCCTGTTGGCGATCACGCGGTAGCGGAGAAATCTGGACCGATACGCCGGTCATGATTGTGGCCGCCGTTTCGCGGTGAGTGTTTGGTGCGCTTCGCGCGCCCGCCAGCTGGTGCCCTCGATGCGGAGGATATCGGCGTGGTGG
>JACQFV010000055.1 GCA_016199865.1 Candidatus Zixiibacteriota bacterium
CCGGACAGATGAAAATGACCGGTCAGATCATCCGTTCGCCCGCCGAAAATGACATTGGGATACTCGACTTTGCTCTGGGCGCCGAATTGCGTCACCTTGCGTATTGCCGTGCTCTCGCCGAACACGGCAAAGTCCATCGACACACCCACGATGGTGAAGGGGCGGCTGTGCAGGGCCTGATGCAGTGCGACCAGATCGGGCGTCTCGGCGACACAGGGGCGGCACCAAGTCGCCCAAAAATTCACCAACACCCATTTCCCTGAATCCGCACGCAACAAAGAATCAATATCCTTGATCCCGCCCATGACAATCACCGGCTTCGGCACGGCGACCGCGTTGACGACCGAATCCGTCGGGGTTTTCTGGTCAGCCGCGCGCAGAGTGACCACTACGCCGAGCAGCGCCAATGCTCCGGCAAGACCCAGCCCCCAGAATGCGGCCCGATACAAACGTCGTCCTGCCATCCCTTAGACCCTAACAATATGACTCAAAGGAAAAAACTGTGCACCTTGTGCACGGGTGCCGGGAGCATCATCAATGCGCCTTCGATAGACCAGCACCCCCCTCGCGTCGAACAGAAAAACATGCGGCGTGGTCTTTGGGCAGAATTTGTTGGCCACATTCCGCGATTCGTCTTGGACATGATCATTCTGGTCTCCGTTGGAATCAACAGCGTGAATGGCCGGACCGCTTCAGACCCAAGAGGGTACGCCATGAGCGATTATACACAAAATCTATCCCATAAACACCGGCGGAATTGTTGCGTCATGAGTGTTTTGCTCACGGCGATCGCCCGAACTCCATATCTTGGTTCCGGTTAGGGTGAGGGGCTCTTGCGCACCGGACAGAAAAAACTCAAGGGTGTTGTTCTCGCCGGCGGCCTCGGGCGGCGGCTGGGACCGTTGACCGAGATCACCAACAAACACCTCCTGCCGGTTTGGGACCGACCGATGATATTCTATCCTCTGCGGTCCTTGATCGAAGCCGGGATCGACGACGTCCTGATCGTCACGGGCGGGCAGAATCCCGGCGAATTCATGCGCCTCTTGGGTGATGGCCGCGCCTTCGGTTTCCGCCGCCTGACTTACACGTATCAGCAGGGGCAGGGCGGGATCGCCGCGGCGTTGGCGTGCGCTGCCGATTCCGCCGAGGGCGGCCCGCTCTGTGTGATTCTGGGGGACAACATCCTGCAGAAAAGCGTGCGGTCGCAAGTGGAGCGGTTTCAACGACAGGAAGGCGGCGCCCGCATTCTGCTCAAGAAAGTCCCCCATCCCGAGCGCTTCGGCGTCGCCCGGTTCGATGGACGGCGGCTGACTCATATCGTGGAAAAACCGGCCAAGCCACCCTCATCGTATGCCGTTACGGGGATCTACTTCTACGACGCCACGGTCTTCGACATCATCTCGACGCTGCGCCCGTCCCGACGGGGAGAATTGGAGATCACCGATGTCACCAACACGTATCTCCGGCGCGGTCGGCTGACTCATGGAATTCTGTCGGGGTGGTGGAGCGACGCCGGAACGGTCGAATCACTGCATCACGCCGCCCGGCTTTCCGCTCGCACCTGGTTTCTGCCGGGGGCGCGCGAACCCTTCTGGCGGCCCTTCGATCTTTGGGTCAAGAGCCGCGTCGACCGCACCGCTTGACGTAAATCTCCGAGGTAATTCAGAGATGAGTAGCACGGGCATTTCTGCCCGCGAAAATGTAGACGCAAGCGAAGTACGGTCCAGTCACCGAGCAACTCGTGTTGATGGGCATCTGAATCATCCACGCTCCCGGGACCCAGCTGGAGCGTGTCGGCTTCTCCCGGGCTCAGGGCCGTTCCCGGCTTCGGGCAAGTCGGCGTCCCGACGTTGGCGGCAATCACCGGCTGAAGCCGCACGATCGTGGTCTGATCCACCATCACCGCCCAGTAGACGTCCGTCGCTGAAAACGGGTGCGGCCCGATTCGGACATGAAATCAGAGTCGGAAATATCGCGAGAAATCCGGATCGTACCCGCGCGGCGCGTACTCGCCTTTTTCGGCGTTCAGGACATAGTCGCCCCGAATGCGGCCCGCGGCGATTTCCGAGAGCCCGGCCGCCAGCCGATCGATCTCATCCGTCGTGTTGTAGATGCCGAAACTGACGCGCACGGTTCCGGGCAGACGGGTGCGGTCCCGCGCCAGAATCTGACGCTCCATCTCGCGCGCGTCGGCGTCGTTCACGTGCAGCAGGCATTTGACATAGGTATGCGCGCAGAAACACCCCGAGCGAACGCCGATGCCGTACTCGTAATTGAGCACGGCGGCGACGAGATTGTGGGGGACGTTGTCGACGGAGAAGGAGATGACACCCAGACGTTCGGAGCAATGATCCGTGCGACTATCGCCATGAATATGAAGGCCAGAAATCGCGGCCAGCCGCTGCAACGCGCAGGCGGTGAGCTCCGCTTCGTGCGCCACAATCCGCTCCCAGCCGATCGCCTGCAAAAACCCGATCGCCGTCGCCAGCGCCACGACCCCGACGATGTCCGGCGTTCCCGCTTCCTCTTTATCCGGCAGATCGGTCCAATACGCCTCCTCCAGATTGACGATATCGACCGTGCCCCCGCCGACCGTGTCGGGATCGCCGTGCTCGAACGGCGCCCGGCGTCCCACCAAAATCCCGACGCCGTATGGCGCGTACATCTTATGGGCGGAAAACACCAGGTAATCGATATGGGCCGGATCCGAGATTGCGCCCATGGACATCGGACGGTGCGGCGCCAGCTGCGCCGCGTCCACGAGAAATTCCGCGCCGACCGAATGAGCGCCACGCGCGAACTGCCCCAGATCGTTGATATACCCGGAGACGTTGGACGCTCCCGTAATCGCCACGAGGCGGACACGCGATCCGAAGCGCCGCAGTTTGTCCCGGAAGTCGGCCGCGGAGAGACGACCGTCTTCATCCAGTCCGATGTGTTCGACGTGCGCAATCTTCCGCCAGGGAAGTTCGTTGGAGTGATGCTCCATGAGCGAGGTGAGAATCACGTCGCCCGGCTTGACCTCCAATCGGTGCGCCAGCTTGTTGATCGCTTCCGTTGCGTTCTTGGTGAAAATGACGATGTGCTCGGACAGATCGGCCCGCACAAATCCGGCGATCCGCTCACGGGCCTGCTCGAACACCCAGGAGGACAACTGTGATTTGAATCCCGTACCGCGATGCACGTTGGAATACCACGTCAGGAACTCATCGACTTTGGCGGCGATGGGACGAAAGGTCGGCGTGGAGGCGGCGTTGTCGAAATTCACGTACGGAACCTGCCGGCCATCCAGAAGCGGCACCCTCGCGTCGACGCCGATCAACTGATCGCGCAGTCGCGAGAACTCGACCGCGGCCGGAGATGTCTGTGCCTTCCGCGTCGGCTTGGATGTTGTCAGCGTTGCCATGACTGCTGTCCTCCTGCCACAAGTATAACGCACCCAGATCGGATTCCGTACGCACAAAAAAGCCGTCCCCGCGCGTTGGCGCGGAGACGGCTTCGCATCTTGTGTTCGTCGATCGGCTTAGAAATTCCCCGTCAGACTGAACCGATGGTTCTCGCCCAGGAAATTCTGCTGTTCGGTCACGTAGGCGTAGTCCACGCCGAATTGACGGAACCGCAGGCCCGCGCCGAGCGTCAGGGAGCCGTCGTCGACGCCGCCACGGATGCCGGCGGCATAGTCCGAGTTGTTGAACTTGTGCATGTACTCGCCGCCCAAGCGGAACTTGATGTGATCACGGCTCTGCGTCTTCTGGATCTCCACCGGGAAGGTGAATCCCTCCAGAACGTCCGGCGTGATCGCCAGACCCAGGCGGATGTTGTAGGGGACATGATCTTTACCGACCTTGAGACCCAAAGACTGCGCCGCCAGACCAAGCGTGGCCTGTTGGTCGAAGTCCCACTGGAATCCCAAGTCGCCGCCCACACCCGTCTTGTCCGCCACTTTGCCGTTGGCGATCACGAAACTAGCGCCCCAGCGGAATTTGTCGGCGCAGTTGCCGTACGACAGCAGGAA
>JACQFV010000049.1 GCA_016199865.1 Candidatus Zixiibacteriota bacterium
AAGCCGACACAGCGCAATCTGGACCGACTTACTGCCTTCGAAGTGCGCCGACATCTCGAATCGGGACAGTTCCCGGCCGGAAGCATGGGGCCAAAAATCGAAGCGGCGATTCAATTTCTCGAGGGCGGCGGACAAACCGTGATCATCACGTCGATTGAAAAGGCCGGGGAAGCGTTGGATGGGAAGGCGGGGACGAGGATTATGCCGAGTTGATGGTGGTGATAACGATAACTGATCGGTTCCATCAGTCGGTCACCCCTCACCCCGGCCCTCTCCCCAAAGGGGAGAGGGGGCGAAGAAGTCACTCAGGGAGTGAATCTGTGTCCCAAGGCTTACGCCTTGGGCTGATGATTTCCACGAACGATTGGCGTAAGGAATGAACTTGGTGCCCCACCCGAAGGGTGGGAGGGGACGAGTCCACGGAAAAACCCCACCCTGCTGGCGGGGCACCGACGAATTTGATTTTGCGTGACAAACATGGCAGCTGCATTGTCACAACAATCCGCATGGCTGGCCGACCTCCTCGCCGCAGGCGAAGTCTACGAAGTCGGCGGATCGGTGCGCGACCGGCTCCTCGCCGGAAGCGAATCATCACCGGCGGCGCACAAGGATCGGGACTATCTGGTCCGTCGTATCCCCATTGACAGAATGCAGCAAATTCTGCGGCGGCACGGTGCGGTGAATCTCGTCGGACGGTCGTTCGGAGTCGTGAAATTCACGCCGGATGACGAGGCGGGTGTCACACACGACATTGCTTTACCCCGCGCCGAGCGCTCGACCGGCGTCGGCCACACGGATTTCGCCGTCGATTTCGATCCGGAATTGCCGGTCGAAACCGACCTGCGGCGCCGTGATTTCACCATCAATGCCTTGGCTGCCAATTGCGCCACCGGCGAAGTCGTTGATCCCCTCAACGGCCGCGACGATCTGCAACGTCGCATTTTGCGCATGGCCTTCCCCGATGCCTTCCGCGAAGATGCATTGCGGATTCTGCGCGGGGCGCAATTCGCGGCCCGGTTCAGTTTGACGGTCGAACCACAGACGCATGCCGCGATGTGTGAGGCCGCGCCGCTCGTGGAATCCCTCAGCATGGAGCGCGTGGCCGAGGAATTGACCAAACTCCTGACGCTGGCTCCGAAGCCCTCGGTCGGGTTCAAGATTCTTCAGGAGGTCGGGGTCTTGCGACATCTCCTGCCCGAACTCGAGGCGACTGTCGGAGTCGACCAGCCGGGCGGATATCACGCCCACAATGTCTTCGAACACTCGCTCTATACCGTCGATGCCGCGGCGCCGCGCCTGAATCTGCGTTGGGCCTGCCTTCTGCATGACGTCAACAAGCCGCAGTGTAAAGAGGTGACCGAAGACAAGGCGACGTTTTACGGACACGACAAGATGGGCTCGCGAACGGCCCGTCGCATCCTGCAGCGTTTGCGCTATCCCAACGAATTGTGCGATCAGGTCGAACTCTTGGTCGACAAGCACATGTTCACGACCGGCGTGACCGACAAAGGGGTGCGTCGTTTGATTCGTCGGCTGGGGACCGATCTGGTCTTCGATCTTCTCGATCTGCGCCGCGCCGACGTCGTCGCTCAGGGAATGGGCGGCCACACCGATGACGTTGATTTGCTCCAGCGGCGCATCGAGGAAGAGATCAATCGGAAATCCCCATTTGGGATAAAGGACCTGGCCATCAATGGCCGTGACTTGCAGACGGAATTGGGTATGTCGCCCGGTCCGGCCATCGGTCGTGTGTTGTCTGCGCTTCTCGAAGCCGTTCTCGATGATCCCTCCAGCAACACCAGAGATGCTCTCTTGGGGATCGCCCGTAAGTTATTGATGGACAGCGCGTAAGGGCGCCGCCCCCACTCGCACCCGTCGACTGAATCTTATTGTCGCGGCGGCAATTCACCAGTACATTCGACGGTCCGCCGACAAGGGATTGCAGATCCCTTGTTCGCTATCGGAACCAGCTGAGATTCGCGGCATGTGGAGACTGTGCGAGACGGAGATAATCTGATCCATGAAGATTCATGAGTATCAATCGCGTGAGATTTTTTCCTCCGCCGGCATTCCGGTCCCCCAGGGGCGGGTCGCCACGACGGCCATTGAGGCGCGCGCCATCGCCACGGAAATCGGCGGCACTGTGGTGATCAAGGCCCAAGTTCATGTCGGCGGTCGCGGCAAGGCGGGCGGGGTGAAACTGGCGCGGACTCCGGCCGAGGCCGAACAACATGCCACCAAGATTCTGGGCATGTCGATCCGTGGTTTGACCGTGCGTCGGATTCTGGTCGCGGAGGCGGTGCAGATCGCCTCTGAGGCCTATGTGGGTGTGGTGGTGGACCGGGCGCTGCGACGGCCGGTGTTGATCGTCTCGGCGGCGGGCGGGGTGGAGATCGAGGACGTCGCCAAACGTTCCCCTGAAAAGATCGTCAAGTTGCCTCTGGATCCGCTTCTGTCCTTTCAGCCCTTTCAGGCACGGCGTATTGCCTACGCCATTTACGATACTCCGGAGGTGATCCATCAGACCTCCGACCTCATCGCCCGGCTGGTGAATCTGTTCTGGGAACAGGACTGCACCCTGGTTGAAATCAACCCACTGGTCGTCACGCCCGATGACCGGGTGATCGCGGTCGACGCCAAGATCAACTTCGACGACAACGCCCTGTGGCGTCACCCGGACTGGGAAACGCTGCGCGATCCCGATTCGGAATTGGATTCGGAGGTCGATGCCCGCGCCAACGATCTCTCCTTCGTGAAATTGGAGGGCACGATCGGCTGCGTGGTCAACGGCGCCGGGTTGGCAATGGCGACGATGGACCTCGTGAAACGCTATGGCGCCGAACCGGCGAATTTTCTCGACATCGGCGGCTCGTCCAATCCGCGCAAGGTGATTGCGGCGATGCGGATCATCCTGAAGGACCACTCGGTGCGCGCCATCCTCTTCAACATCTTCGGCGGCATCACGCGCTGCGACGACGTGGCGCGAGGCATCCTGCAGGCCATCAAGGAACTGAAGCCCACGGTCCCGATCGTCGTGCGCCTGACCGGCACCAACGAGCGGGAGGCGCGGCGAATTCTCGAGGACATTCACCTGCCGGTCGCCGCCAGCATGGATGCCGTGGTCCGCCAGGCGATCGAACTGGCGGTCAAGGCCGCGTGAGTTGAGGGTAAAGGGATGTGCTTAGCGTTCAAGTTGGCTTGATATTCCGTCGAGCAAACAGGTGAAAACACGATTGAACGTAACCTGCTGCGCGCGGGGGCGCCGACGCGATCAAACGGCCGCTCCCCAAATTGGAGAATTAGTTGTCCGACGTTTTCTGACGACCCTCACCCCAACCCTCTCCCTGAGAGGGAGAGGGGGGTCTTTTCCCTCTCCCCGCTGGGGAGCAAGAGGGTAGGGTGAGGGGTCGATACCGCTGAGAAGCAGACTGTAGGTGACCATGAGAATCACACGAGTACAGCACATGGAGCAACCCCTCTTGGCCGTTAGGTCATGAACGACGGCGATCCGTGTGGCATGACAGAAGGCGAAGATGAGCATCCTGGTTGACCGGACAACGCGCGTGGTCGTGCAGGGCATCACCGGACGCGACGGCTCGTTCCACACGCAGCAGATGATCGAGTACG
>JACQFV010000046.1 GCA_016199865.1 Candidatus Zixiibacteriota bacterium
CAAGAACGACACCGCAACCAGAGTTCGGCGATGGTGAGAGAACGGCAGATCAAGCGGCTGAGGAAGGCCCAGAAAGAAGTCCTCGCCTTGGGATCGCCCCGGCTGCATTCGCAATGAGAAGCCCGCACTCCGCGCAAGATTCCACGCCCGCGACGACGCCCTCCTCGGGCGATTTACGCCGAGTACTCGGCCATTGGGATGCGGTGGCATTGATCGCCGGGATCATGATCGGCTCCGGCATCTTCGCCACGCCGCCCCAGATCGCCACGTCGTTGGATCGCTTCGGGCCGATGATCTTGGTCTGGCTTTTCGGCGGCCTGTTGGCAGTGTGCGGCGCGCTCACTTACGCCGAACTGGCGGCGATGTTTCCGCGCACGGGCGGCTCGGTGGTGTTCCTCAAGGAAACCTATGGACGCCCCCCGGCCTTCGTGTATGGCTGGTCGACGCTCCTGGTCACCTATCCTGCCTCGATTGCCGCGATTGCCGTCGTCTTTGCCGCCTACTTCAAGCGGCTCTTCCCCGCGATTACAATGTCCGATGGCGGCGTGGCGGCGATTCTGACACTGGCCCTCTGCGGACTGAATATCATCGGCGTTGTCCTGGGAGCACGGATCCAGCGCACCTTCACAGCGGCGAAGATCGCGGCCTTGGTCGCTCTCATTTTCTTTGCCGCCACTTCCGGCGCCGGCCGCGTCGCAAATCTCACGCCGATCTGGGCGGCGCCATCCACCGGATGGCGTCTGGGCACCCTGGCCCTGGCGATGGCATCGGTGATGTGGACCTACGAGGGCTGGGCCGACGGCCCTTCGCTCTCCGGGGAATGCCGCGACCGGCGGCGCGACCTGCCGCGCGCGCTCATCATCGGGACATTCATGGTGACCGGCGTGTATGTGCTCATCAATGCCGCCTATGTTTATGTGCTGTCGATTCCCGGTGTCGCGCAGAGTCACTCGGTCGCGGTGGACATGGCCGAGCGCACGATGGGCCATTACGGTGGCCTGTTTGTCGATCTTCTCATTGTCGCATCGACCGCGGGGAGCGTGAACGGATCGGTGATCTCCGGTTCGCGGGTCGTCTTCGGGATGTCGCGGGAGGGGCTGTTCTTTGAACCGGTGGGACGGGCTCATCGGCGTTTGCAGACACCGGCGAATGCGCTCGTGATTCTCGGCCTGGCGACGGCCGTGTATTGCCTCCTGGGGACATTTGACCAGCTCATCCGCTATTTCGTTTTCGTCGCGATGATCTGGTTTGTGATGAACATCGCCGCCGTGTTCATCCTGCGCGTACGGCGGCCGGGGGCAGACCGTCCCTTCCGTGTCCCGCTCTATCCTTTGACTCCGGCGATCTTCCTTCTTGCCGCACTGGGGTTGATGTACCAACTATTCCGGGAAAACACCCGCGACTCCGCCATCGGCCTGGCTTTACTCGCCGCCAGTCTGCCGACCTACTGGCTCTGGCGACGCAGCCACCGGGCATGACCGGTTTGTGGGCGTTCGCGCGATCACCCCAGCCCTGTAAGCGTGAACGGGCCCCAATCCAATCCCCTCTCCCCTCTGGGGAGAGGGTTAGGGTGAGGGGTCGAGGTGATCGGACGAATGCAGCGTTGGAGGGAACCCACCTACGCGCGTGAGGCCGCGTAAATCCGCTCGTAGGCACGCTTCAAAAGCGATTGAAAGTGGTAGACACCTTCTTCGCATTCAACCGAGAAGCGCCCCCGGTCATACGCCCGTGAACCCAGGCCGCGCTGCACGTGCTCGCAGATGCCAATGTCTTCCAACTGAATCTTGTGTGAGTATTCCAGGTCGGCGTCGGCGCGTTGCCGGGCTTCAGGGGACGTCACATCATCATAGAAATAATCGAAGATGACCTGGCAATGATCGTGGCAGACCGGAACGACGCGGTTGGTCTGCAGCCGTCCGGGAATGATGTTGAGCATGACATTCGGCCAGATGAAGAAGTAGTATGCCTCGTTCCCGCCCGAGCCATAGATACTGTCGCCGCTTTGAAAGGGGCTGTATTGCAGAGAGTGGTGCTCGCCCGTCTCGGTGACGTATTTCTGAACGTCGAGCAAGGAACACAATTCCGGATGCACGTGCGGCAGGTGATACCCTTCGAGATAATTGTCGACATAGACCTTCCAATTGCAGCGCACGTCGTACACGACCCGTTTGAAGAACGACTTGCCGGCCAAGAGTGATGCGCCGTTGCGGGTGATGCGTACCAGTCCGTAGTCCTTCTTGTCGAAGAGATCGACACGGTCCCAGCGCGGCACCCCGCGCAATGACCCATCCAATCGGTATGTCCAGCCGTGGTAGTGGCACTGCAGCATCCGGCAGTGCCCATCCTCCGTGGCGAGCGGTCCACCGCGATGCCTACAGACGTTGAAGAAGGCGCGCAGCATCCGATCATTGCCGCGGACCACGAGCACGGGATTGTCGGCGACGACGGCGACAATGCAATCTCCCGCATTCTCCAACCGTGAGACATGGCCGATGCCCTGCCACGTGCGCGCGAGGATTTGCTCCTGTTCCAGAGCATGATACCCGGCGCACGTGTACCAACTCGATGGAATCGTCTCCGACTCCGCCAACGGCGCCACGCGGAAATGCGCCGGGGTGAAATCGGGCAGGGCAGAGATGTCAGGCATGACAAATCACTCGGAGTGTTCGTTATCGGGCCAACGCCCCTCACCGTGTTCGCAATCTAATCACCGCCGCCTCGCATCGCATGCGGAATTTCAAAGCACGCGCGGCGTGTCATCGTCTTGACAAACACCACGTCATCGGTTTCCTTTGCGGGGGATCGTATCGCTCTCGGCTAAAGTCATGCCCCCTGACAAAGACTACATTCTCGGCACCCACGACGAGGAAATCGACCGGCTGGCGTTGCAACATCGCGTCTGGCGGCCGAGGGCGCTGGACGGTTGGCAGCGCGCCGGATTCACAGTGGGGAAGACGATCCTAGACGTCGGCTGTGGCCCCGGGCATGCCGCGATTGATCTCGCGGAGATCGTGGGCCCGACGGGAAAGGTCATCGCGATCGACCGGTCGCGACGGTTCCTCGATTTTCTGGAGTCGACCTGCGCCAATCGGGGGCTTGGCAACGTTTGTCGCGCACGAGTACTACAACTACTCCGGCTGGCGGTTGGTGCCACGCTCGCGCGAACTCGAGGACTTGATCCAGGTCGTGATATCCAGCTGGCGCTCCGAGGGCGGCGAACCGGACATCGGTCTGGACCTGACGGACTGGCTTTCAGAACTCGGATTCGAAATCCAGTCACTCAAACCCATCATCGAGATCGTGTCGCCGGCCAACTTCTGGTGGCAATGGCCCAAGACCTTTGTCGACGTCGGCCTGCGGCGGCTGGTGAATTTGGGCCATCTGTCGGAAGATCATGCCGCCGCCGTTCGGCGGGCGCTGGCGACGGCGGAAGCCAATCCGCGTTCGCTCATGTTTACTCCGGCCGTGCTCGAGATCATCGCCGTCCGGCGATGAGGCCAAGCGCCCTTCTTACTGGCAGCCAACTTCATTCTGACCAATCCCCTCGGCCACAAATGGGGCATCGCGACGCACGTCGAGGATGTCTCGGCCGAAGAGATGCGCCACCGGCATGCGGCGCTGGCGAAGAAGCAGCGGACGACGGAAACGTTCGCAGCTAACGGATCG
>JACQFV010000051.1 GCA_016199865.1 Candidatus Zixiibacteriota bacterium
CGGCGTGGCCCCGGTCGACAGAACCTGGCCCGGCCTGGAGCCATCGCGATACATCGTGACGCCCTTGCATCCCAGACGGTACGCCTGCCAATAGGTGGTCTGCACGTCCTCGCGCGTCGCCGATTCGGGCAGATTGATCGTTTTCGAGACGGCCGACTCGCAATATTTCTGGAAGGCGGCCTGCATGCGGATATGCGCGGCGGCGGGAATGTCAGCGGAAGTCACAAAGACCTCGCGCACGTCCTCGGGAATCTCATCGAACCCCTGGATCGAATTCGCATTGGCGATCCGTTCCATCAAGTCCTCGGAGTAGAAGCCGCGTTCCTTGGCGATCTGCTCGAAGAGCGGGTTGACGTCGACCAGACGCGTTCCCTCCATGACATTGCGTACGAAGGAAACGGCGTAAAATGGTTCGATGCCCGACGAACAGCCGGCGATGATCGAGATCGTCCCGGTCGGCGCCACGGTCGTGACCGTGGAGTTGCGCATCGCCACACCCTCATCGGCGTAGGTCGAACCCTCCCAACTGGGGAACTTGCCGCGCGCCGAGGCCAGATCGGAGGAGTGGATGCGCCCCTCCGACTGCACGTGCTGCATGACCCGTTCGCCCAGTTCGAAGGCCTCTTCGGAATCATAGCGCACGCGTAACTTCGCCAGCATGTCCGCCCAGCCCATGACGCCCAGCCCGATGCGGCGGTTCTTGAACGACTGCTCTGAGATTTCCGGGATCGGGTACTCGTTGGCATCGATCACATTGTCGAGGAAATGCACGCCCAAATGCACGAGTTGCGTGAGTTTTTCCCAATCAACGGCTTCGGCCGGTTTGCGGCGATCATACGAGGGCGGCAGTTCCTCTTTCACCACTTTGCCGAGGTTGATGGACGCGAGATTGCAGGAATCGTACGGCGGCAGGGGCTGCTCGCCGCAGGGATTTGTCGCTTCGATTTCCTCGATCCGGTGCGTGGGATTCCCCTGATTGATCCGGTCGATGAAGACGACGCCCGGCTCACCGGTGCGCCAGGCATGCTCGACGATGGAATTGAACACTTTGCGCGCATCGAGCGTGATCGGCGCGCCGTCCTTCTCATAGGGACGCTTGGTGCGCGGATCGAAGAGGGCGTATGGACGGCCCTGCTCGACGGCGTTCATGAACTCGTCGGTGACCGCAACCGAGATGTTGAAATTGGTGACCTGGGTCAGATCATCCTTGCAGGCGATGAATTCTTCGATATCGGGATGGTCGATGCGCAAAATCCCCATGTTGGCGCCGCGACGGGTCCCCCCCTGTTTGACCGCCTCGGTCGCCGCATTGAACACTTTCATAAACGAAACGGGGCCGGAGGCGACGCCCGAGGTCGAGGCGACCACCGAGTTGCGCGGCCGTAAACGCGAAAAGGCAAAGCCGGTGCCGCCGCCGGATTTGTGGATCAACGCCGCATTCTTGATCGATTCAAAAATTTCCTCCATCGAATCGCCGACCGGCAGAACAAAACAGGCCGACAACTGCCCCAACGGCCGCCCGGCGTTCATCAGAGTCGGCGAATTGGGCATGAATTCGCAATTGGTCATCGCCCGGTAAAACCGCTCGGCCGTGCGGCGCAGATCGGGCTCCGCCACGCCGTAGTTCGCATCCGGCGCCGCGACCGCGGTGGCCACCCGCCAGAACAATTCGGCGGGAGTTTCGGCCACCCGCCCCTGATCGTCCTTCTTCAAGTACCGCCGTTCCAAAACCCGCACGGCATTTTGCGCCAACATCGGTGTCTGTTCAAACATGTCCCCTCCTGCGGGCATGGGTCGGAACTTCCCCCCCCAGAGCCCATCCCAATTGTATTTACGGCCTATCTTCGCTTGCTGTTCATCCCCCGGTGGTATTCCGAATCCACACCGGGGCCACCCAAAGCGGGCCAGAGGGTAGACCAAGCGTCAATGTGTGTCAATCAGAAAACGTGCAATTTCAAAATAAAATCACAATATGTTGTGGTGTAGGGCGTTATGGGGCACTTCATCTTGTGATAGAAAGTGCAAGCGCCAAGAGTGGCGTGGCCCTGACCTTGGTCAGGGTTTATGAAGACAAATCGAACACGAAAGTGATCGAATCGCAAGGGTGGCGGGGGGACTTGGGAAGAACTCTTCTTAGACCCTGACCAAGGTCAGGGCCACAATAGAACACGTTGGAATCTCTACTTCGTCTTGGACAGCCGCTCCCACAACAGATGCAGGAAAAGCCCGACATCGGTGACACAGCCGATGGCCTGATGCGAGCCGCGGTCGGCCAGTTTGGTCACGACCGAGGGGTTGATGTCGACGCAGACGGTCTTGACCCAGGAGGGGAGCATGTTGCCGACGGCGATGGAATGCAGCATCGAGGAGAGCATGAGGACGATCTCGGCGCCGCGCAGATTCTGCCAGTAGGCCTCCTGGGCGGCATTGCAGTCGGTGATGACGTCGGGGAGGGGGCCGTCGTCGCGGATCGAACCGGCCAAGACATAGGGCACTGTGTGTTTGATCAGGGAGTGCATGACGCCGTCTTTCAACAGCCCCTTGCGCACCGCCTGTTTCAGTCCGCCCGCCAGACGGATCACATTGATCGCGCGCATGTGATGCTGATGGCCATGTTCGACCGGCACGCCGGATTTCGTGTCGATCCCCAGCGACGTGCCATAGAGAGCGCGTTCGACGTCGTGAACGGCCAATGCATTTCCGGCCAGAAGCGCATCAACCCAGCCCGCGGCAATGATCTTGGCCAGGGGTTCGCCGCCGCCGGTGTGAATCACCACCGGGCCGGCGACGACGACCAGCTTGCCCGTGCGGTTGGCGATCCAATCGGCCAGGTGCCCCACCACCCATTCGACTTTCTTTTCGGAGGACACATCATTGGTCATGAAGCCGAAATCGGCGCGGCCCCGGTCTTTGAATTCGGGGATGATGCGGATGCCGTCATGGCCGCAGACCAGACGGTCGCCGCGCCGAAGGTCGCGTAATTTGCGGCAGCGTGGACCCGGATCGAGAACGATCGCCGAATCCATGCGCTGATCGCGCACCCGTTGCCAACGGCCATCGAGATAGACTTGGGTGGCATGGTTGGTCGTCGAATAAAACCCCTCCGGGGCGGCGCCATCCTTAGGGGCGCGGCGGACGACCAGCTGGGCGACGGCGGCCGTGTAGAATCCCAGATCGACCAGATGCCCGAGGACACGTTCCAACGGGCCCCGGCTCGGGGCCTGGATTTCGAGCACGGCCCGCGAGGGCTGGAGGTTGGTGGCGCCGAGCGTGAATTCCTTGACGGCAAACGAGGCCCCGCCGCGGACGATCTGGTCCATCGCCTCCGACAGGACGCCGGAATCGACCAGATGCCCCTCGGCAGTGACGGTCGCGTGGTATGGTCTGGTTCCCATTGTTGACACCAACAGGCGCGCAAGGCAGCGAACTGTCATTCTGAGTCCCGCCGCTCTGTGGCGGGGCGAAGAATCTGCTTTCCATCCCCTCCGCGAAGAGCCAGGAAAGCAGATTCTTCACTTCATCCCGTCCGCCGTCGGCGGACGGGGTTCGTTCGGAATGACAGGGGAGGCCATTTCCTGCCACAATCACTCTCGATCAAGCCGGACCCCACTAAAACAAATCGGGAATTCCACGATATTCTCTATATAAGGCCCGAAGGCACAACCAGAAACGCCTTGGGGCCGGGTTATTCGTCTTTAGTCGTTGGGGTGGATGGTTCCGGACCCCGGCCCGCCAGAGGCGGGGGAGTGGCGACTGTCTCACAGGATCGGATGATGGAAGCCATCGACTACATGCCGCCGGGAAAACTCTCGGCGCACCGGCATGGGGACAAACTCCTGCAGGTGCAAACTGAGTTTGCCACCCGTCCCAAGCCGCGCATCACTTCCACGGTGGTGCTCGACGGTCGCACCGTCCATAAGACCGACCGGGAATGGACCGAGGACTTAAGCCGGGAGGAGAACCGTCTTTACCTCGAGATTATCCTCGATGAACAACACCGCGCCACGATGGCCCTGGTGGTCGATCGAGCGCCGGAGTTCGTCGAAAACGGCCGCCCCAGCCCCACACCGGGGGGCGACGGGTATGAAGCCGCCACCTTTCGCGACACCATCGAAGAGGTGCTGCGCACGGTCCCGTACACGATGGCCATTTACGAATTCGATCAGAATGGCGAGATCATCTACCGCCGCTTATTCCGCGACATGGTCGCCGAATGGGATCGGGAGTTCAGCGCCTTGAGCGCGATCGTCTTCGGCATGCCGCAGATCATCAAGGTCGGGGATTTCCGGCAGGGAATCGTCTACTTCAGCGCCGAAAACCTGATCACCGCCAGCATCCGCGGTCGCGCCTTCGGGATTATGACCGATCCGGAGACGACGGTGGAGCATTTGCGCCGCGATTTCCCCGAGTTCTTCGAGGCCGTCTATCATGCGACCGATCCTGTCTGACATCCGCGCCCTGTCGGGCGTGACCGGTGTGGCGGTCGTGGCCAAACGTGACGGCCGGATCGAGCATTTATTCCCTGCCGCCTTCACCGAGCGGCACACGGAATATTTGTTGGGGCTGGTGACTTCGACGTATCAACGCTTGCATGGATTCATCCGGCTGGCCTTGCGCTTCGAGCGGGTCGTCATCCACCTCTACAATCAGCCGGAGTATCTCTTGTTCATCACGGTCCTGCCCGACGTCGACATTCAGCATTTCGAGACGGTCGTCAATTCCAAGTTTGGCGCCATTTCCCGGGCACTGGCCAAACCGCCGTCCGAATCACAGAGGACAGAGCCCGCAGCGCAATCGGGCCGTCTCGGGACCACGCCGACACGACGCGATCCGGCGAACGATCCGGTCTTGATCCTGATTGGGGCATGCAACGCCCTCACTGTATTTCTCGCCGATTCGCGCGGACGGCTGCGCCTGGCCGCCGATTGGCGCCGCGCCCGCGACATGGCCAATGTCAGAGGCGACTTGCTGTCCGGTCTCGTGGTTGATTCCGGAGGGCGGCTCGATCTGCGTAAAGGACAAACGCTCCCGCCTTCATCCACGGTCATCGCCACATTCGCCCAGATGATCGAGTTGTTCTTGGATTCCCTCGACACCGGCCGCACCCGTGCCGAAGAGGAACTCTACGCTCTGCTCGAGCCGCATCGGGGTGTGCTCGAACCTTCCGGGCTGTACATGTATCTGGGCCGACAGTCCCGCGCCGGCGCTGCACCTTCGGCGTCCCGCGGCTGACACACGGGCCGCGCCGTCTCAATCCGCCAACATTGACGCATCGATTGTCCAAGGCACGATTCTTGGGGGATCAATCGTGGCCCCAAAAAAAGCCGGCCCGCACGAAGCGGGCCGGCAGGCCGACCGGGAGCATTTGATTTGAAAAACGCTTCCTCACCGATACGTTAAAGGCGTTTTACAGCCACAGCGGGTGTTTAGTCCTCGCTCTCCTCCGCCTGACGGCGGAGGGTCACGGCAAGTGACGCAACCCGACTTGGGGCGGCCTTCATTGGTAGAACTTGTAAAAGGTTTTTCAAATGCAACTCCCCTCGGCCCACGGAAGCAATATAGTCCTTCCCATTCGGGACGCAAGAGCGCCCTCTATTTCTTCGACCGTGGTGCGGCGAAATCTTAGAGATCTCGACGTGTGACAGGAGAATTAGAGCAGAATCCGAGTAAGCAATTGCCGTTCCGAATCTGAGAAAAGTCGGACTTCTGGTTGTGCCGGTCAGCCCTTGGGGCCTGTTGAAAAAGCCCCATTTCTCGCTCCGCTCCACGACCGTGGCGTCACACGTCCTCGTGTGACGCCGTGTATGACAACGGGCTGCCACACGAGGACGTGTGACTGCACTCCTCCGGTTGGGCATCCAGCGGGTTTGTGAACAGGCCCCTTGGGCTGACCCTCACAGTCGCGTCATTGTGTCAGAGGGTCTATGCAAATTCGCTGCACGACCGAGAGATTCTCATCAGTCCTTGAAAAGACTGTCAAAATCTCCCCTGCCTTTCTTGGGCGCACTCCCGCCGGAGGCGCTGCCCGGACGAAAGTAGTCGCAGGCGTTGGCCGCTTCTTTATCCGGCTGCAGGTCGGCCGATGGTTCCCGGCACTGGTTGGGGGCATGGACGTCGTAGAAACCGCAGTTGCGGCAGCATCGCAGATATGCCGCGCAATGCGGACATTCCGATTCCCGTGTGATCTTGTCGGGGGGCTCGTAGGTCCGTCCGCAATTCCAACACTTGGCCATCGGGACTCCATGCTCTGGCGAACTGGCGTAAGATGGACAGTGATCGCGCGACCGGTCAAGCGCATTCGCAGTGAACGACCGTAGACGGATTCGATGCCGAGCGCTGGCACGGCTCTCCCGCGACAATCCGATTGATTCACGGTGGTCTCTTGGAGTTCATTCATGCCGTGAGCGCCTTTACACCCCCACCTTCGATCGTCACATTGCGCCGGGATATGATCGCAATCGGCCGCCGCCTCTACGAGCGCGGCTTGATTGTGGCGGCGGAGGGGAATATTTCGGCCCGGCTGGGCGACGGTCGCATTCTGGTGACACCGGCGGGATTCTGCAAGGGGCGCATGGCGACGGATGATCTGGCGATCGTCGATCTCGGCGGGCGTCGGTTGCAGGGGGCGTGGCCCGCCACGACGGAACTGGGGATGCACCTGACCGCGCTTCGGGCCCGTCCAGACATCCATGCCTGTGTGCACGCCCATCCGCCCTACGCCACGGCGTTTGCCGTCGCCGGGATCGGTCTGGCGGATTGCATTCTTCCGGAAGTGGTCGCCACATTGGGCTCGGTGCCGCTGGCGGAGTATGCCACGCCCTCGACGCCGGCCGTCGGCGCATCCATCGAGAAGTACCTGGACCGATTCGACGCCTTCCTGCTCAAAAACCATGGCGTGTTGACGTTGGGCGTGGATCTGGAATCGGCCTATCGCAAGATGGAGACGGTGGAACGATTTGCCCAGATCGTGCACCTGGCGCGCTCGCTGGACGCGGTGGATTGCCTCTCCTGCCGTCAGGTGGATGAACTGTTGGCACTGTCGCGCACGTTGCATTCGCGTTTCTCCGGCACGGAGACCCCGGTGTGCGGTCAATGCCGGGTGGGTGAGCCGGCGCACGCGTCATCCTGACACCATGTGACCGGCGGGGTACACTCCAGCATGGCCGTTGCCCGAAAGATCTTCCTGGATCGCGCCGACCGGCTGCAACGGCTGGCGGTGCCGTCGGGGGCCCTCGCCCAGACGGCCAAACGATTGCAGCGGCGCGGCGTCGAGGTCATCGATCTGTCGCGCTTGCGCGGTTCTATCCTAAAGGACGATTCGTCGGGACGCCGGCAGTCGGCGAATAGCGGTGGCCACCGGCCCGCGTCGCCCGACAGCGTCACCGGCCTGCACGAGGCCGTCGCCCAATGGTACGCGCGCCGCTTCGGCGCCAGCGTGGACCCGGAACGGGAGATCGTCGTCGTCCCGAACGCGATTATCGGCCTGTACTTACTGTGTCTGGCATTTGTCGAAGCCGGCGACATGGTCCTGCTTCCCGATCCGGGCGCGGCCTTCTACCGCGGCGCCGTGGTCCTCTGCGGCGGGGGGGTCATGCCGTATCATCTATGGGAGCGCAATGACTACCTCCCAAACTATTCAGGATTAGAACAAGGGCTGATCGGGCGCACCCGAATGATGGTTGTGTCCTATCCCCACAATCCGACGGCCGCAGCGGCCGATCCGGGAATCCTGAAAGAGACCGTCGGCTTTGCCCGCCGTCGGCAGATACTGGTGGCGTACGATGGCGCGTTCACCTACGCCGCCAACGGCTCGTATCGACCGCCTTCTTTCCTCGATGCCACCGGCGCCAAAGGCGTGGGCGTCGAACTCACCGCGCTGGGAGCCAATTTCGGCCTTCCGGACCTGCCTCTGGCGTTGATCTGCGGCAACCGGGAGGCCATTGCGGCCGTGTCCTTCCTCCTGGAAGTGGCCCAATTGCCTCCCGCCGATGCCATGGTGCGACACGGACTATCGCTTCTCAGCGATGCCGAAGCTATTCTCTCGCGACGGATCGAACGGCTTGCTCGGTCGCGGGAGATCCTCATGGAGACGATGACGGACCTGGGCTGGACGCCGCGATCGTCGCCGACCGCGCCATTCCTCTGGATCAGGGTACCGGCCCCAGTGGGCGTTGAGGCCTTCTGCCGCCGGGTCCTCAGGCGCGCCGGGTTGCTCTTGGCCGCCGGCACGGATTTTGGCGAACGCGGCGAGGGGTATGTGCGGATGACTATCCCAGAGGAATTTACTCTGGCGCAAACGGTTTGTGAACGTCTTCGACGCCACGTCAAACTCTACCAACGCCGTTTGCCCCGCCGCCGCGCACGCGGGGGACGGGCGGAAACGGAATCCTAACGGGGCAGTACACCATGGCGATCATTCGACTTCATAATATGACGTTCTACGGCTTTCACGGTGTCTCCAAGGCCGAACGAGAGACGGGGCGGCGCTACGAGGTGGACTGCGAATTGGAACTGGATCTGACGCGCCCATCGACGACCGACAAACTCGCCGACACGGTGAACTACACCGCCGTCTACGGCGTGGTCGAGGAAATTGTGCAACGCAACAAGTATAATCTTCTGGAAACAGTAGCGGCGCGCATTGCCGGGCGTATGCTGGCCGATTTCGGCGCCAACCGTGTGGTCGTCCGCGTGCGTAAGCGCATCCCACCCATCCCCGGCAATCTCGACTACATCGAAGTGGAGTTCGATTCCGCCAGCGACCTGCCCGAGGGAAAGACCAAGCCCCCGCGCCGGTGAGAACTATGGATACGGCATTGGCAGCAACCGCGTTCATCGCCGCCGGTTCCAATTGCGCCGATCGGCTCGATCATCTGACGCGAGCCGCGCAGATGCTTGCCGACACGAAAGACGTTTTGTCCGTGGAGAGCGCCCCGATATACGAGACTATGCCCGTCGGCCCGACCGGACCGGGCAATTTCTACAACACGGTGTTCCGACTCTCCGTGCGCCTATCCCCTTTGGAACTCTGGCGTCGCACCCAGGCCATCGAGTCGGCGCTCGGGCGCCCCGACGTAAACGATCCGGGTCGGGCGGGGGCGCGGAATCTCGACTTGGATTTGCTCTTCTATGATGATCGGTGCTTCCAGAACGAGCATCTGACCATTCCCCATCCGCGTTTGCACCGACGCGCCTTTGTCCTGGTCCCGCTCTGCGACCTGGCGCCGGACTGGCACCACCCGGAACTGGGTCACACGGTCCGGGAACTGTTGGACATGCTCCCCAATCGCCTCGAAATGCTGGGGCGGATTGATGCCGACATCCGACCCCTCCCCCTTGCGACACGGGCATGAGTGCATCTGCGGCCGATCGGCGTTTGATCGTTGTGGAGGGTCTCCCCGGCTCCGGGCACACGGAATTTGCCCGCTGGATCGGCTCTCAGGAAGATTGGTACGCCGCCTGCGTGAACCACCACGTGGAGACGCGTGGGCAACGATTATCCTCGCTCTCGCCGCTGTTGCAGCGACTCTTGGAGCGATTCGAGGCGATGCAGCAACTGGCCGGCGCCGATCTGTTCCGGAAACGGGTCGTGACCGATTATACATTTGAGACCCACCTGTTATGGGCGCGGGCCCTGTTGCCGGAGCGCGATTGGCTCCTGTACCGGAAGATCGCGGGGGTGATCGCCGCGCCGGCCGTCCAACCGGACCTGGTCGTGTACTTGCAGGCCCCCGAGAGCGGTCTTGTTCCCGAACTTCGTGCGCTCGACAAGACGGTCGACCTGGACCGGTGGCGGGAGCTGATCACCGCCTACAACCATCACTTTTTCGAGTACGAACAGGCCCCATTGCTCGTCGTTCGCACCGCTTCATCCGACTGGCTCGATCGGGATGCGGCCCGCGCCGCGCTCTGGCAACAAGTGCAGAGTTTCCAGGGTGGCAAGACTTATCTTCTGGGCCAATCCGACTTCTGGGAGGGTGGCCATCCAGCCGGAGGTTGAGGCGGGCGCACCGATCGCCGCACAAGACGAAACCCGCGTCCCAAGTCCCTCTAACTGAATGAATCCACAAGGCAGTCCAGTGTCAATGTGGAGGCCGGGCGAGGACGCCCGGCGTCCAGTAACATGGCGTCCTTATGTTAGGGTCTAAGAATGAAAAGCCCGTGGGTCAGTGGAGACCCACGGGCTTTGTACTTCCCTTAAGAAGCATACCTACGGACACGGATTACAGAATTCCGTGGCCGGATTGCCGGCTCGGAACGCCACGTTGACCATGTGCACGACGTCGAGGACGTCGGTGAAGCCGCTGCAATCGGTGTCGGTCGTCTCCACCGGGCA
>JACQFV010000052.1 GCA_016199865.1 Candidatus Zixiibacteriota bacterium
GGTACGCGGGAATCGCCGTCGCGGCCACACTTCGACAGACTCGGGCAAACCGCACCAAACCCACTTCGGCCATATACAACACCCCCCGGCACCTTTGAATCGGGTTCGGGGAGAATTGTCAAGAAGGATGTCAACAGAGCCTTAGAGGCTCTAAGAAAGAACCGGCCCCCGGAATGATCCCGGGGGCCGGCTTGGTGTTCGATTGAATGGTCGGCTTACTTGTTGCCGCCGCCACCTTGTGGGACGCTGTAGGGCGTCTTGTTCAGCGGCTTGCCATTCTGACACGGCTCCAGTCCGCTGTCGAAGAGGAAGTTCGACAGGGCGTCAACGTCGCCGCGGTCGATCTTGCCGTCGCAGTTGACGTCCGCTGCCTCAGCGCCCGACTGTCCCTTGGCGCCGGCATTGAACGCCGCTGCGTCATGTCCATAGACATACCGCATCAGCCGCGCCAGATCGGCGACGTCCACCTGCCCGTTGCCGTCCACGTCGCCGGGCCGAATGACGGCCTCGGTGACGGCGGGGGCTGAGACTGAGGGTCGTCGTCCGATTCCGACCGAAGCCGGGCCGACGCAGTTCGGATCGACGATGAACGTGAACGTCCGGTACGTCTGGCACATGAGCCCGCACGAGTCGATGCACTGCACGGTGACCTGGACCAGCCCCGAATTCAAGGCGCCGAGGCACCATTCGTACCCGGTGGCCGTGGCATGAACCTCGCCCAGCCCGTCCACCAGCTGGCAGACCATGAGGTTTCCGTCCGGATCATAGGCGTTCAGCGGGAAGCATTGTTTCTGGCCGAGGCAGATGTTTACGGTCTGATCGGGCGCGAACTGGCATTGCGGCGGATCGTTGAGGTTAAAGTACACGTGGAACGTCTTTTCGCAGAAGGCCCCGCAGGCGTCGCTGCAGCGGATCGTCACCGTGACCGTTTGTTCGCCGGTCGGCGTGTAGCACCACTTGCCGTTGATCAATTGCCCCGGTCCGCCGGTGATCGTGCAGCTGGTCAGATTGCCGTTGACGTCGGTCGCCGAAACCGGCAGGCAAACCCCGGTCGCCGTGCACTGGAAGATCGTCGTGTCGTTCGGCACGCTGCAGACCGGTGAGTCGTTCTTGTCGAAGGTGACCTTGAACGTCTTCTGGCAGGTCAGGCCGCAGGCGTCGGAACAGCGCACGGTCACATTGACCACCGTGTCTTTGTCGGGCGGCGTGTAGCACCAGTTGCCGTTGGTGATTGATCCAAGGCCGGAAATGACGGTGCATCCGGTCTGGTTGCCGTCCGGATCGGAGGCCGAGACGGGCAGGCATACCTGAACTTGCTGGCACATGAGAATCGTCGTGTCGCGCGGCACATTGCAGGTCGGCCCGGAGTTCAGCGTGACGTTGATCAGGACCGTGTCGCGCGTCGCCAGGCCGCAGGAGTCGGCGATCTGGGCGATGATCTGAACCGTCCCCGCGCCCGTCGGCGTGAAGCAGATTCGCTTGTTGGCCACGTCCAACGTTCCCGGCCCGGAGATCTTCGTCACGGTCGAGTGTCCCAGACCGTTCGGGTCGGAGATCGTATACGACACGCAGATCTGCGCCAGAGCGCACTGGAAAACGTTCTGATCGGGGCCGAGTGATATCGTCGGCGGGCCGTTCATAACAAACGTCACCGAGAATGAGGCGTCGCAGGAGTCACACTGCGTCCGGCATCGAACGTGAACGTTGACCGTGCCGGCTCCCGACGGCCTGTACTCCCAGTTGCCTCCGGAGAGCGAACCCGGACCGGAGATGATCTGACAGGTTGCCCCGGTCGCAAACACCGGCAGGGACACCTGCGTCGGCGCGCACTGGAAGATCGTCGGGTTGTTGGGCACGTTGCACACGGGCGCTTGGCTGATGTCAAAGGTCACGGTGAACGAGCCGGAGCAGGTGGCCCCCAGCGCATCCGTGCAGCGGATCGTGACGGTGTCAACCTCGTCACCGGCCGGCGTGTAGCACCACTGACCGCCGGAGAGTGTTCCCGGACCCGACAAGATGACGCAGGTGACCGGTGGATGCAGACTGGTCGACGTCACCGGCAGACAGAGCTGCGCCCGTGAGCACTGCACCACGGTCGTATCATTCGGGAGGATGCAGTTCGGTGGCGCCGTCGCGAACACGAAGACCAGAACGGTATCCCGGTCGCTGGCGCCACAAGGATCGATCACTTGGGCGATGATAGTGAATGTTCCCGTGCCGCTCGGGGTGAAACAAATTCGGTTCGCCGCGGTGTCGATCGTTGTGCCGCCCGGTGAGCTCACCAGCGATTCCAACAGCCCCGCCAGTCCATTGGGATCGGAGACCGTGTAGGTGAAGCAAATCGGCGCCTGCGGGAAACTCTGGGGCAGGGAGACGTCGTCGCCCAGAGAGATCGAGGGCGGGTCGTTGATGTCGAACGTGACCCTGAACGACCCGTAGCAGCGCGCGCCGCATTCGTCCTCGCACACGATGTAGTTGGTCACCGTCTGGTCACCGGTCGGAGTGTAGCACCATTTGCCGTCTTGCAGTGTGCCTTGTGAGAAACCCTTCTCGTCGTCGAACCGGCAATTCTTGAAATTGCCGTCCGGATCGGTCGCCGTCACCGGCAGACAGACTTCCGTCGGCTTGCACTGGAAGATCGTCGTGTCGTTCGGCAAATGGCAGACCGGCGGCCTGTTGAACTTGTACGTCACCGTGAACGAATTCTGGCACGAGTCGCACAGACTGATACAGCGCACGGTCACGGTCACGTCGCCGGGCTGGGTCGGCTGATGGACCCACCAGCCGTCGCGCAGTACACCGGGGCCGTCGATCAGTTTGCACTCTGATCCCTCCGGGCCGTACACCGGCAGAGAATCCAGACGTGATTCACACAGGAAGATTGTTGGGTCGTCCGGCACATGGCAGATCGTCGGCACGCGCTGCGGGTAGGAGCGGTCAAATGCGATCACGCACGAATCGCCGCAGGTGTCCTGGCACGATATGTAAACGTGGACCGTCGTGCCGGGCACCGGGCCGGGGTTCTGCCAGCCGCCATCCACCAGTTCGCCGATGCCACCGTCATACAGATGACAGTTGAGCGGCCCGCCTTCCGGATCAACGTGATATAGAGGCACAAAATCGACTGGTGGCGTGCACAGAGGCGGCGCCAACTGGGTCAACAGCGAGCAGACCGGCGGCTCGTTGACGTCGAAGGTGACGGTGAACGCATCGCGGCATTGATGCCCGCAGGTGTCGGAGCAGACGATGACGACATTGACCGCCGTATCCTTATTCGGCGGCGTATAGCACCAACTGTTCCCCTCCAGGAATCCGGGAGGCGGATTTCCGACGAGATGGCAGCCGGTCTCGATGCCGGACTTGTCGAAGGCACCCCCGCCGATCGCGGAAGCGGACGTGTTGCCGCTGCGGATTCTATTGCCGCCTTTGGACGTCAGCCGCATGTCCAGCCCGCGCACGATGACCGAATTCGGCGGCGCCGTCCCCACTGGACCCAGGGGGATGCACACCGGCTTCGCATGGCACGAAACAATCGTCGTGTCGCGCGTGTCGGGACACGACAGAGGCGGCGTGACGACGAATGTCACGTGAAATTGTGTTTCACAGCGGGCACCGCATTCGTCGATGCATGAGAAATTGACGGTAATCGACTCGTCGTGCGTGGCCGTGTAGCACCACTTGCCATCCGTCCAGCTTCCCGGCGATTCGATGATGCCGCAACCCTTCAGATTGCCGTCTGGGTCCGTTCCCGAAGCGGGCAGGCAAATCTCCGCGGGATCGCACAGATAAATCGTTGTGTCATTCGGCACATGGCAGACCGGCGGGCGATTCCGATGGACCGTCACCAACACGGTGTCGCAGTCCTTCTCGCCGCACTTGTCGAAGATGCAGACGATCACCGTGTACACGCCCGAGGTGTCCACCTCGATGCAGACGAACGGCGTGTCAACCCAGCCGATGTTCACGGTATTGCGGTCCCAATTGCCGTCGAGATCGAATTCCGGAAACGGGCCGATGCAGACCGTGTCTTCGCCGCAGATATAGACCGTCGTGTCCTTCGGACCGAATATCTCGGGCGGACGGTTCAACTTGACGGTGACCAAGACCGTGTCGTAGTCGGTTTGCCGGCAGGGATTGGTGGCCTTGGCGACGATCATGAACGTGCCGGCGGCCGAAGCCGTAAAGCAGATCTTGTTCTGGGCCGTGTCCATGTCTGTGCCCGGCGGGCCGGAGACGAGCGATTCGATGATCCCCGCCAGACCCGAGGGATCGGTCACGGTGTAGGTGATGCAGACCGGCTGGCCTTTACACTGGAACACGTTCTGGTCCGGACCCAGATTGATCGTGGGGGGCCCAAAGGCGTTCACCTCGATGTGGATCGTGTCCTGATCCGAGGCGCCGCAGAAATCGATCACCCTGGCGATGATCGTGTAGACTCCTGATCCCGCCGGCGTGAAGCAGACCTGGTTCGCGGCCGTGTCGATCTCCGCGCCGGCCGGGCCCGACACCAGGGTTTCGATCAGCTTGTTCAGCCCGTCCGGATCGGACACTTTGTACGGCACGCAGATTTTCTCCGTGCCGCACTGGGTGACCTTGAAGTCGTCCCCGAAGGCGATGTCCGGTTTATGGTTGATCTTGACGTGAACGATGACCGTGTCCTGAGCCGTCTTGTGGCAGTGATCGACCGCAATGACGATGATCGTGTCATCCTCGGAGCCGGTCGGCGTGAAACAAACGGCGGGAATCTGTACGTCGATTTGCGCCCCGGGAGGACCCTGGAGTACGCCGATCCCCAAGCCGCCTTCGCCGGGTTGATCCTTGGGATCGGGATCCGTGACGGTGAAGGGGACGCAAATCTGCTGCGGCGCGCACTGGAACACGTTCTGGTCGGGACCGAAGACGATGTCGGGCGGAGAATTGAGCTTCACCGTGATCTTGATCGTATCCTGATCGGAGGCGCCGCAGAAGTCAGTCACCTTGACGATGATCGTGTCGGTTCCCGTCTCCGTCGGCTTGAAACAGACCTTGTTGTTTACGGTGTCGATTTCCGCACCCGGGGGCCCCGACACCAGCGTCTCGGTCAGATTGCGCGGCCCATCCGGGTCGGAGACCGTGTAGTGGGCGCAGATTGAGTCCAACTCGCACAGGAAGAGCGTCTGATCGTTCCCGAAGGCGATATCGGGTTTATGATTGATGTCGAAGATGACGCAGAAGGTCTTTTCGCATTTCCCGCCGCAGGCGTCGATGCAGCCGACGCGGACGCAGACTTTTCCGCTTTCGGTCGGAGTGTAAACCCAGAAGCCCTCCGAGATGTATCCCGGATACTCCGGAAACACGAAACAATTGTTCAGATTGCCGTCGGGATCATCGGCGGAAACCGGCAGATAGACCTTGGTCGGCTCGCATTGCGTGATCGTCGTATCGTTCGGCACCTGGCAGACGGGCGGCTTGTTGATCGTGAATTTCACCTTGAACGAGCCGTAGCAGCGCGCTCCGCAGATGTCCTCGCAGACGATGTAGATGCTGACCGTCTCGTCGCCGCGCGGCGTGTAGCACCACTGGCCGTCCTGCAGCGAGCCGACGTTGCCGCCCTTCTCATCATCGAATTTGCAGTCCTTGAAGTCGAATTTGCAGTCCTTGAAGTTTCCGTCCGGATCGGTCGCGCCGACGGGCAGGCAAACTTCCGCGGGTTTGCACAGGAAGATTGCCGTGTCGTTCGGCATCTGGCAGACGGGCGGATGATTCCGGTGGACCGTGATCAGCACGGTGTCACAGTCTTTTTCGCCGCACTTGTCGGCGACGCAGACAATCACGGTGTAGACGCCGGAGGTGTCCACCTCGATGCAGACGAACGGCGTGTCGACCCACCCGATGTTCACATCATTGCGGTCCCAGTTGCCGTCGAGATCGAATTCCGGGAACGGGCCGATGCAGACCGTGTCCTTGTCACAGATGAAAACCGTCGTGTCCTTTGGACCGAAAATCTCGGGCGGGCGGTTCAACGTGACGGTGACCAAGACCGTGTCATAGTCGGTCTGCCGGCAGGGGTTGGTGACCTTGGCGACGATCATGAACGCGCCGGCGGCCGCGGGTGTAAAGCAGATCTTGTTCTGCGTCGTGTCCATATCCGTGCCCGACGGGCCGGAGACGAGCGATTCGACGGCCCCCGCCAGGCCAGAGGGATCCGAAACGGTGTAGGTGATGCAGATCGGCTGGGCTTTACACTGGAACACGTTCTGGTCCGGACCCAAGTCGATCGTCGGCGGGTCGAAGGCGTTCACGTTGACGTTGATCGTGTCCTGATCCGACGCGCCGCAGGAATCGGTCACTTTGGCGATAATCGTGTATGTCCCCGATCCCGCCGGCGTGAAGCAGACCTGGTTCGCGGCCGTGTCGATCTCCGCGGTGGCCGGGCCCGACACCAGAGTTTCGATCAGTTTGTTCAGCCCGTCCGGATCGGACACTTTGTACGGCACGCAGATTTTCTCCGTGCCGCACTGGGTGACCTTGAAGTCATCCCCGAAGGCGATGTCGGGTTTGCCGTTGACCGTCTTGGAAATAATCACCGTGTCGGCGTCGGAATGCCCGCACGAATCGGTGGCCGAAACGATGATCGTGTCCGGCCCGGCGCCTGTCGCCGTGTAGCAGACCGAATCGCCGTCGAGCGTGCCCTTGTTGGTGGTCTCAGTCTTGATGTCATGGCTCGGATCAGTGATGCTGAAGGGTCGCACACAGATGTTCGCGGGCAGCGAGCACACAAAAACGTCTTTGTCCGCGGGGGCGGTCACAACCGGCCCACGTTCGTCACAACATACCGCTGAGTCGATCGTGACTGGCTTGCAAGCATTCGAGGAAGACAGCTCCACGCACCGCTTGCTGGCGTTGGCGTCGTTCGGGTTGCAGGGATTGTTTCCGGGCGTGGGACATGGGTCGGGCTTGTCTTCCCCCCGGAATTTGGCGCGGATCGTATACGGGCCGGGTACCGATGGGATTGCCAGTCTGCCGCAGGCATCGCCGGAGGCGTTGGTGAACGTTGTATCGTCGGCGTTCTGCCCCACGTTGGCGCCACAGTTTCCGGGATTGAAAAAGAAGATCACCGGACGATTGACCACGGCCGCACTCGATCCACCGCTGCAGGGCGCAGTCAATCTGGCGCAGATGGTGATCGAATCCCCGATCCCGCCGGGACATAGCGTGTCGGCCATTGCGGTCGTGATGACCAAGACGGTGTTGGCGTCGGTGAAGGTCGTCGTCGCCACCGACCCTGACGTCAGGCCCGTTGCCGTGGCCAACAGCGTAGCCCCTCCGTTGTCGTCGAATGGAACCACCCAGAAGGTCACGAACCCGCCGGCCGCGTCGGCTCCGACCGTCCACGGTTCGTGGCCTTCACCGCTGGTGGCGCCGTCGGCATGAGTCACCTGCACGTTCACGGTCTCGCTGGCTCGGAATCCCGAACCTGTGATTACCACCGTTTCGCCTGGGGCGTAGTCGGCCTTGTCCGTCATGATCGTTGCCGGGGACGCGGACTGTGTCTGGCCATCCGCCGGGGGGCTGGTTCGGACATTGTTCCCGTTGGTCACCCCGCCATGCACCGGCGACGCGATCATCAGCAGTACCAGCGCCGCGAAGGGTACCCACGACCAGTAATTGGGCGCTGTCCATGAGGCGGCGCGCGGTTTGTTGGACAACATGGGGGAAACCTCCTGCCTGCTTCTGTTCAAAGTCCTCTGTAACAATTGACGGAAAATCATGTTCAATTCCTCGGTTGGAACCATCCAACGATCCCGCGGTTCCGCCGCTTGGGCACAGACCACGGTCTGCCGATGGGGTTCATTATGTGAAACTCGGCATAATTGCCAAGCCCTATACCCGTTGCTTGGGTCCTTTTTCGCGTTGCCGTGAGGATGTTTCCACGGTCAGATGCCGGATTCCGCCCGTTCAAAAAACTGCACGATTCAGGCGTAAATTGTGCAACAGAATGCACCGTAGAAGCCGGTATTCCCGGCTGGGATCGACGGAGCGTCATGAGTATCGCGTGATCTTCGTCGGCGGTTAGGTCTGTCCTTCAAGCGCGACTCAAATGTTCAGCCATAACAATCAATTTCATAATCGGTTAGGTTGTCTTGGCCTGTGCGCCGATCAATCCCGTGATCAGTTCTGGCTTCGCTCGGTCCGTGGTTTTTGTGTCAGCGATTCCAGTCGTCTTTCCCGCTTTTCTCAATGGCCCGTCGTCGCGACGGGATCGGGTTGTCTTGCACGGATCGTGCCAAACGTAGTCTGATTCCGAGTAGCGGCGACGGCCATCAAAGCGTCCGGGCTAATCCCCGCCCCTGCAAAGTCGCGTGTTAGCAGAAGCGGTCCCGCCGCATTGTCCCCACGGGAGCAATATACGAGGCGTCGCCGTTTCGTCAATCGACTTTGCAAGGTTGTTTTTGGCCCCGCCGTCTCCGACGACGCGACGGCCGATTGCCAAAATCGTTGCCCGGTTTCAGGACGACCGAAGCAGTTGCTCCGCCGAACTGTCCGCGGCTCGGTGAGGATCGAATACCAGAGCGAGCGCTCAGGTCCCATTCAGTGACTTGATTCTGTGCTCATGCCTTGCCGCCCCCAAGCCCAGATCGCCAAAGTGGAGTGAGCGTAACGGATTGTCCACCAATAGATAATGATAACCGTATGATGTTGCACATCAACAAAAAAGTCACGACTGGCAACATGAATCTCGGGACCGAGGCCCTCCATTCCACTGGATGCCGTCTCTTCCGGCCCACGGATTCTCCTCGAAGGAGTTTCCGCGTGTGTCGCGGTGCCGCCCGGCACGAACTTCGTTGTTTCGGGCTCCACGCGCCGTTTCAGAATGGCTTTCCATACTGTTAACTTGACAAAATCGCCGAATCGGAGTTACATATCCGTCGGTTGCCCGCTTGGCGTGTGTCTCGCCGGGTACCGCGGGTTCATTTTCCGCCCCCAAAATGGCATCAGGATGCCGTTGCGGCAGCCACAGATCACAGGAGGGTGATCGCATGCGAAGACTCTCGGGATTCATGCTGGGGTTTCTGGTTGTCTTGGTTGCTGCCAACCTGAAAGCAGACAATCAGGTCACCGTGGAATCCAAAAACGTCGTGCTCAGCGCCACGGGGGTGCAGGTTGGCGTCTTTGTCAGCAACGATGCGCCGATCGTCGCCATGGTCCTGCCCTTGGAGTTGCGATCGGTCGGGGCGGGCTGCTATGTCACCACGGCGTTCAGTTTCACGGCGCCCGTCGCCAATCGTGTCGGGAATAGCCCGCTGGGACCGGCGGGGGCGAACTGGCCGGGGGCGAATATCACAAGCAAAAAGTACGCGGCAACGGCGACACCCGAATGCAGCACCCAGCCGGGGCATTCTTACAGCGTCGGGGTCGCACAGATCGACTTTGTCAGTCCGGATGCGATCCTCTACGCCACGGTCAGCACCGGCGACTCGACGATCGGCGAGCTGACCACGCTCGATCCCGGTTCCGACCCGGCGGGTACGGCCAATGCCTCGTTCCTGTTCACGTTCAACGTCACCGGTACGGCCGGCTACATCGACATCGACACCTGTTGCGTGCGCCCGGCCAACCACCTGGCCTATGTCGATGCGAACACGTCCATCATTGCTCCGTCCTTCACCAAAGGCCGGGTCCAAGTGGGGAACCCCGTCTTCCCTCCCGTCGTCAGCGACATTCCTGACCAGTCGATCGATGAGGGAGGGGCGTTTGCCGCGATCGCGTTGGACAATTTCGTCTCGGACATCGACAACACCGACGCCCAGATCACCTGGACGGCCACCGGGCAGACCAATCTGATCGTGACGATCAGTCCGGGACGGATCGCGACGATCTCGACCCCCAATCCCGATTACAACGGCGTGGAGACGATCACCTTCACGGCACACGATCCCGGCAACCTGACCGGCTCCGATCAAGCCACTTTCACGGTTCGTCCCGTCAACGATCCTCCAGTCCTGGCGTTCATCAATCCACAAAACGTCCTCGCGGGCCGGACACTGAATTTCGACGCCAGCGCCACGGATGTCGATAACGTCAACATCGACTTGACCATGATCAATGCTCCCGCCGGGGCGACTTTCTCCTCGGATGGGACCGGGGGCGGATCGTTCCAATGGAAGACCGTTTGCGCCGACTCGGGCGCGCACAGCGCCACGATCATCGCCTCCGATGGACTCTTGGCGGATTCCCAGGTGGTGTCGATCACGGTCCTGCCGAATCCCGATAAATTCGCCGCCAATCCCGACTCGTTGCATTTCGATTTCGCCGCGGGGATCAACGTGCCCCCGCCGCAATCGGTATACGTCTCGGACGTCGGTTGCGGGCAACTGGCCTGGCAGGCCGCGCCGGACCAGCCGTGGCTCTTGGTTTCTCCGGACACCGGCATGACACCGCAAGCCACCGTCGCGACTGTGGACACCGCCGGGCTCGGCGTCGGAACCTACCTCGCGGTGATTACCATTTCCGAGCGCAGCGTCGAAAAAGGCGTGACGACGGCCGCCTCGATCCAGATCCCGGTGAATTTGATCGTCGAAGCGAACGTCTGCTCCTGCCCGTGTCAGGGTGAGCCGGTCCCGCACTGCGATGGTGTCTTCAACATCCTCGACATCATTGACGTTGTCGGCGTCGCCTTCCGGGGGAAAAGAGAGATCAGTTCCGCGTTCTGCCCTGCCACCCTGTCGGACGTCAACTGCGACTGCGTCACGGACATCCTGGACGTGGTGCGCGCGGTGGAATACATCTTCCGCGGCGGGCCGCCTTTTTGCGACCCCTGTGCGCTGCACATGAGTTGCCTGCACTGACGCGGACCGCGCGAAGTGACGCGGACATCACACTGCCCCGGCCGCAACGGTCGGGGCAGTGTTGTTTGGATCAGACTCCCGTACTCTCGAGGGCACGTTCGCGGCGGACCGGATTCCCTGAGGTCCGTTCGGCGCGCCGGTAGCGGGTGACATCGTGCGCCACTCCGATACAGCCGACGATCCGGCTATCGCCATCGCACAATGGCTCCACCTGGGACTCATAGTCGTTTCCGCCCCAGGTCACAACGTAACGGACGGTCTCACCCTGCAGGGCGCGACGGTGCGCGGCGATGGGTTCGAATTCCAGGTCGGCTGTTTGGAAGAAGTCAAATAGGGTGGTTCCGACCGCCTCATTGCGGCGGAGGTCGAGTGACTTAAGCCCGGCGCCCAGGGAGGATGTGAATCGCAATTCGCGGTCCGTGGTCCAGATGATGGTCGGAATCTGCTCGGTGATGAGCCGCAGCCGCGCCTCGTTCTCGCGCAGCGCGTCCAGCGAACGACGGTGCTCGTAGGCAAACGCGACGTGACCGGCAAAGGTCTGGGCGAGCTGGATCGCCTCGAGTGTGAAGTCGTGCGGCTGCTCGTAATAGAGCATGAACTTGCCCAACAGCCGCCCGCGGAAGAGCAGGGGGATGAAGGCCAAAGCCCCGATCTTCTCGCGCGTCAGGACCGGCAGGAGCGATGCCAAAGACGGCTCCAGCCGGACGTCCGGCACCGCGATCGGCTTGGGATCGGGTTCCGACGGCTGCCAGGGGGAATGCCCCTCGACTGCCTGCCGGTACTCGTCGGACAGTCCCCGCCATGCCGTGAACCGCATGATCCCCGCGTCATCGAACATCAGGATCGCGGAACGTGACGCGTCCAGAGTCTTGTGCAGTTCGTCCATGATGATCTCGTCCAACCCGCTGGTCGTTCCCGCCCGGATGCCGGCATCGGTCACGCGGTAGAGTCCCGCGAGTCGACCCAACTGCCGGTGGAGGTTTGCCTCGGATTCGCGGCGTCCGGTGATGTCCAGACAGATCCCCATGTAGCCGGCGAACTGGCCGTCGGGGGCAAAGCGCGGCGTGGCGCAGACCATGATCCAACGGTAATCGCCGCGGGCGTGGCGCACGCGATACTCCTGTTCGATCGGCTGCCAATGGTCGAAGGCCGATGCCGTCACCTCCTGCACCCGACCCAGATCATCGGGATGCACGATGTCCACCCAGCCCCGGCCGAGGTGGGCCTCCAGGGGCTTGCCGCTGAATTCCAGCCAGCGTTTGTTGGCGAAGATGCACTGTCGATCCGGCCCGCTCAGCCAGATCATCACGGGTGCCTGATCGGCCATGTTGCGGAAGCGGCCTTCGCTTTCACGCAACGCCTCCTCGGTCTTTTTGAGCCCGGTGACGTCCGTGACGATCCCCTCCAAGGTCGATGCCGGCCCATCACCGGAGTCGACTCCCTGGCCCTGATCCCAGACCCATTTATGCGTGCCATCGGCGGCGATGATCCGGTACTGCACACGGTATGGCCACCGTTCCCGGCAGGCGGACTGAATCTCGTTCCAGACCTGGTCACGGTCCTCGGGGTGGATCAACTGGGTATATGCCATGCCTCCGCCGGCCGCCATGTCGGCGGGGGAGTGGCCGATTAGTTCCTGGCATCCGTCGCTGGCGAAAAGCATCGTCCGGCGCCCGTCGTTCGCGCAGCGATAGGCCATCCCGGGGAGATTGGCCAACAGGGTGGCCAGGACCCGCTGGTTCTCGCGCAGTGTTTCCTCGACCTGTCGGCGTTCACTCAGGTCCCGCACCGATTCGGTAAACAGACGTCGCCGGCCAACGCGGATTTCGTTGATGGTCAGTTCCACCGGAAACGTCGATCCATCCTTCCGGAGTCCGGTCATTTCGATCCGGCAGCTTGGGATTCGACGCTCTCCCGTCGTTATATACCGGGCCAATGATTGCTCATGCGGCCCGCGAAACTCCGGCGGCATGAGCATCTGGACGTTTTGCCCGATGGCCTCCGCCGCCGTGTAACCGAAGCACAGTTCGGCCGCGGGATTGAAAGTGAGGATCAGGCCGCGTTCATCGATCGTGATGATTCCATCCAGCGCCGTCGCCAGGATTGCTCGGGCCTCAAAATCGCGTTCGCCCGATCTCTTGCCGAACCACCGGCGCCACGCGGCAGAGAACGACCGCGTGTGCGGGCGTTCCGTAGAATTCGGTGTTTTCACAGCGGTGAATCCAATTCGAGAATCCAGACCCATGGCATCCGACAATAAGCGAGACCCTTATGTGGCCTATCGACACACGGGACAAGCACTTGAGTCCCGAAAGCAAGTGGTGTCTCAGGCGGAATTCTGCCGCCGGACTTGTTATCGGACTGATTTAGTCCAGTTTGGGGCGGCTAAGACCATTGGGGTGAATCCATTACAAACCCCGACTCACGACGGGAAATCGGACTGAAAATTCTTGTTTTCGGCTGGGGATGAAATGTTTACCCTTTGCGGCCCGTGACCCATCGAGGTCACACGGGCAGGGGAATTTTGGAAAGGAGTTTGAGAATGCACGAACGGAATTGGCAGTATCGGCGGGTGATCAGCGGATCAATGGCTCTGAGCATACTCGTGTTCGCCGGATGTGGTGGCGGGACGAAAGAAGCCGCCAAGCCGGCCGAGAAACCCGCCACACAGACTCAGGCGCCGGCCGCCAAACCGGCCACCGCGCGTTTGGCCGGACAAGTGGTTTTCAAAGGCGAGGTTCCGAAAAGCGCCAAGATTCAGATGGACGCCGATCCCGTCTGCAAGAAGCAGCACTCGACGGAAGTCTACACGCAGGAGTACATCGTGGGCTCCGGCGGCGAACTGGCGAATGTGTTCATCTATGTAAAATCCGGGCTCCCGGCCCAGAAATACCCGGTGCCGAGCGACACATTGGTCTTTGACCAGAGGGGTTGCGAGTATTATCCGCACGTGTTCGGCATGCGGGCTGGGCAGCCGCTCGCGATCCTAAACAGCGATCCCACGCTCCACAACATCCATGCCATGCCGACGCAAAGCTCCCAATTCAACATGGCGATGCCCAAACAGGGAATGCGCGTGACCAAGACCTTCGAGAAACCGGAAGTCATGGTTAAGATCAAGTGCGACGTCCATGCCTGGATGTCGGCCTATGCCGGTGTCCTCGACCACCCGTTCTTCGCGGTGACCGGACCCGATGGCCGCTATTCAATCGGCCCGCTCCCGCCCGGCACCTATGAACTCGAGGCCTGGCACGAGAAACTGGGGACAATGACCGCCTCGGTCACGGTCGGCGAGAATGAAACCAAGGAGACTCCCTTCACGTTCGGCAAGCCGGCCATGTAATCTGACTTTGATGATTGAGTCGTACGGCAGATAATCACGCCATGAAACCCCCGGACACCGCGCACACGGCTGGGCCCGTTTCGGCGGGCGCGGAACACGTGCATCCGGCCCATCCCGTACTGGGATTCTGGCGGCGGTATGTCTTCTCGACTGATCACAAGGTGATCGGCATCCAATACGCCCTCACCGCGATGTGTTTCTTGCTCTTTGGCTTCTTCCTCATGATGATGATGCGCTGGCAACTGGCGTTCCCCGGCGAACCCTCCCCTCGCCGTCGGCGCCTTCGGCAACTACGTCGTGCCGCTGCAGATCGGCGCCCCGGACATGGCCTTTCCCAAGCTCAACATGGCCAGTTACTGGGTCTATTTCGTGGGCGGCGTGACGATGCTGGCCAGCTTCTTCGTTCCCGGCGGCGCCGCCAACTCGGGATGGACGTCGTACACGCCCCTCTCCGACATCGCGACCACCGGACAGACTTTCTGGCTGCTCGGGATGGTCTGCCTGATCACCTCATCGCTTCTCGGCGCGGTCAATTTCATCACCACGATCATGCAATTGCGCGCCCAGGGACTCACGTTCATGCGCCTGCCGTTCTTCGTGTGGGGGCAATTCGTGACCGCCTTTCTGCTTCTGTTGGCCTTTCCGCCTTTGGAAGCGGCCGGGGTCATGCAGTTGATGGACCGGGTGGCGCATACGAGTTTCTTCCTGCCCTCCGGTCTGGTCGTCAGCGGACAGAAACTGGCGGTCTCCGGCGGCGGCAGTCCGCTTCTGTGGCAGCATCTGTTCTGGTTTCTGGCTCATCCCGAGGTCTATGTCCTGATTCTCCCGGCGATGGGAATCGTGGCGGAGATCATCGCCAACAATACCCGCAAACCGCTTTGGGGCTACAAGTCACTGGTGTATTCGGTGATCTTTCTGGGCTTCATGTCGTTCATCGTCTGGGCGCATCACATGTTCCTGACCGGCATGGGCACGGCGATTTCGGCTTTCTTCCAGACCACGACGATGATCATCTCGATTCCGTCGGTGATCATTGTCACGGCGCTCGTGATCTCGCTCTGGGGCGGATCGATCCGGTTCACGACGCCGATGCTGTTTGCCATCGGGTTTCTGCCGATGTTCGGCATCGGCGGGCTGACCGGGCTGCCCCTGGGTCTGGCGACCACCGACATACCGTTGCACGACACCTACTATGTCATCGGGCATTTTCATTACGTCGTCGCGCCGGGCACGATCCTGGCGCTCTTCGGCGGCATCTATTACTGGTTCCCCAAGGTCACCGGCCGCAAGATGAATGACGTTCTCGGCAAACTGCACTTCTGGGGGACCATCATCTGCATGAACTTCATCTTCATGCCCATGTTCATTCAGGGGCTGGCGGGTGTGTCCCGTCGGCTGTACGATGGCGGGCAGCAGTACGCCCACGCGCAGGGGACGCTGCACTGGAACGTGGTCATGTCGGTGGCGGCGTGGGTCCTCGGGGTGGTGCAGATTCTGTTCTTCGTCAACGTCTTCTACAGCATGCGCAAAGGGCGGACGGTGAACGACAATCCCTGGGAGGCGACGACCCTCGACTGGTCAGCGACTCAGTCGCCGCCACCGCACGGCAATTTCGCGACTGTCCCGGTGGTCTATCGTGGCCCCTATGAATACAGTGTTCCCGGCGAAACCGGCGACTTTTCGCCGCAGAATCGGCCGGTGTAAAGGATCAAGTCGAGATGCAGGTTCCCTACACATCCACGCCCCGTCCGGACACCGGGCTGTACAACGCCAAAGTCGGCATCTGGCTTTTTCTGGCTTCCGAGGTCATGCTCTTCGGCGCCCTCTTTTCATCGTACGTCCTGTTGCGCGTCGGGGCGCTGACTTGGCCGCATGGCTCGGAGATGGGTCTGAGCATTCCTCTGGCCACGTTCAACACGATGGTGCTGATCGCCTCAAGCGTCACCATGGTTATGTCTTGGGCGTCCTTGAAAATGCACAACTTTCGCGCCTACAAGATGTACATGGGGCTGACGGTTCTGTGCGCACTGATTTTCCTCGGTGTGAAATCGGTCGAGTACAGCATGAAGTTCGAGCACCATCTGTTCCCCAGTCACAACACGTTCATGGCGATCTATTTCACGCTGACCGGCCTGCATGGGCTGCACGTCATCGGCGGGCTGATCGTGAATTCGTATTTTTGGGGGCCGGGAAGCCGGATGTGGGCAAGCGATCCGGAACGGTTCACCAACCGGATCGAAGTGGCCGGGCTCTACTGGCATTTCGTCGATCTGGTGTGGATCTTTCTCTTCCCGCTGTTGTATCTGTTGTAGGAGGGCAGCGTGAGCGGCGCCGAAGCGCATGACATCCCCAAACAGGTCCGCGGCTACATCGGCGTGTTCATCGCCTTGGCGGCCCTGACGGCGCTGACGGTCTTCGCCGCGCATCTGGAGGTCCCGAAGACCGCGCACATTCTGATCGCGCTCTTCATCGCCGTGGTGAAGGGGTCCTTGGTCGCGTCCTATTTCATGCACCTGATCTCCGAAAAGAAATTGATCTACAGCACGCTGATTCTGACCGCGGTCTTTTTTGCCGTATTGATGTTCTTCCCCCTGTCGGCGATGCTCAACCAGCGGGCGCTCTGATCATGTCGCTCAAGGCCTTTCACATTGTGTTCATCGGCGCTTCGACATTGCTGTCATTCGGGGTCGGCGTCTGGGCCTTCGTCACGGGCGCTGAGCCGGGCCAGTCGGCCGACCGGATTTTCGGCGCGCTGGCCTTTCTGGTGGGAATCACCCTGATCGTCTATGGGGTGAGGTTTCTCCGCAAATTGCGCAACGTCGGTTTCCTATGAGATTTGCCCGTCTCATTGTCCCAAGGGTGATCGCAGTGCTCGGCCTCGCGGTGCTGGCGCCCGCTGGGGCGTTTGGCTGCGCCGTCTGCATGGGCGACCCGGCGGCGCCGATGACGGCCGGCATGAACATGGCGATCTGGGCCCTGTTGGGGGTCACGTGGACCGTCCTGTCGGGTTTTGTGGCCTTCTTTCTCCATCTGCGCAAACGCGCCCGGCGCCCGATGGCGGGCGCAACACAGGTGGACACGGCCTGGCGGGACGGGCTGAGGAGTGAACGCAATGGGTAATTGGCTCGGCCTTCCCCTCGATGCCTCGGCGCACGGCGCGCGTGTCGACAATCTTCTGGGAATCATCCACATCTTCATGCTCGTGCTGTTCATTGGCTGGGGGGTCTTTTTCACGTTCATCCTGTTCCGATTCCGTCAGAAGAAAAACCCGAAGGCCGATTACGCCGGTGTGAAAACCCACGCCTCCTCCTATCTGGAGGTGGCAGTCGCCATTATCGAAGTGATTCTTTTGGTCGGCTTCTCGATTCCGCTGTGGGCCAAAGTCGTGGTCAAACTCCCCGATGAGAAGGACGCCGTGGTGTTGCGGGTCGTGGCTGAACAGTTCGCGTGGAACATTCACTACCCCGGACCGGACGGAAAATTCGGTAGGACCGACATCGATTCGGTCGATGCCACGAGCAACCCGCTCGGTTTATGCCGCAGTGATCCGGACGCCCGTGATGACATTACCACGATCAACCAGTTGCATCTGCCGGTCGGCAAACCGGCCTTGATCTATCTGTCGACCAAGGATGTGATTCACAGTTTTAGTCTGCCGGTCATGCGCGTCAAACAGGACGCCATTCCCGGCATGCGCATTCCGGTCACCTTCATGCCGGTGGTCCCCGGCGACTACGAGATCGCCTGCGCGCAATTGTGCGGCTTGGGCCATTACCGCATGCGCGGCTTCATGACCATCCACACGCCCGAGGGCTTCGCCCAGTGGATGAATGAACAGGAAGCCGCCCTCACGAGCGGTACCTGATCCGCACCTGTCTCTGGAATCTTCTCCAGAAGACCATTGAATCATGTCAGATTCTCCGGGCACGCAAGTTGACAATGTCCGGCTCGGACGTTTCGCGAAACTGACCTTCGCGGCCACGTTTCTTCTGGTGATCGCCGGCAGCTTGGTGACGACGACCGGCTCCGGCCTGGCAGTTCCCGACTGGCCGTTGTCGTTCGGTCGGTTCTTTCCGCCGATGCGGGGGGGAGTGCTCTTCGAACATGGCCACCGGATGATCGCCGGGTCCGTGGGGTTGCTCATGTCCGTGCTGGCGGTGTGGATTTGGCTGGCGGAGCCGCGACGCTGGGTGAAGTGGCTGGCTCTGTCGGCGTGGTGCGCCGTTGTCTTGCAGGCCATTCTGGGTGGTATCACTGTGCTGCACAAACTGCCGCTATCCGTCTCAGTGGCGCATACCGCGCTGGCGATGATCTTTTTCTGCCTGACCGCCGTTGTGGCGCTTGTCATCGACCGATCGTGGCAACGCGCCCGGCGATCCGACGTCGACTTTGACTCAGGACCAGTGATGCGAACGGCCGCCGTGACCGCCGCAGTCATCTACCTGCAAATTGTGGTAGGCGCCGTCATGCGTCACATGGGGGCGGGGTTGGCCATTCCAGATTTTCCCTTGTCTTACGGACGTCTGATCCCACCGGGGCTGAACATTCCGACGATCGCGATCAACTTCGCGCACCGCGTCGGCGCGCTTCTGGTCGGCGCCGCGATAGTTTACGAATACCGCGTGATGCGCCGTCACGCGCCTCCCGAGGATCCACTGAGACGGTGGACCCAACGCCTGCTGGGGCTGTACTGTGCGCAGTTCTTGCTGGGCGCTTGGACGGTTTGGTCGATCAAAAACGTATTCATCACCTCGGCGCACGTCGCCGTCGGGGCGCTGACTCTTGTTGTGTCCGTGATGATCGCGGCCCGCACGGCGCAACGGCGCTTTGCGCATGAGAGCATGGCGCCACGAAACGTGGCCCCGATCGGTGGGCCTGTTGAAAAACCCGCCGGATGCCCGACCGAGGGAGTGCTGCCACACGTCCTCGTGTGGCAGCTCATTGTCATTCAAAGCGTCACACGAGGACGTGTGACGCCACCGCCCTCGCGCGCAACAAGAACCCGGACTTTATCAACAGGCCCCG
>JACQFV010000047.1 GCA_016199865.1 Candidatus Zixiibacteriota bacterium
AGCGCACCGGCTTGCAGTCCCGGCGGGAGCAAGAGCCAAAACGTGACCAGAACGCCTAAGAGAATCTGGCGGATTCTGGACTTCGCAATTGCGCGATTACGTGGATTCGTCATGCTTCGAGACCGTTTGGTCGTCCGGGCTTAAAAAAATGAGAGGATCACTCCGCAAGAGACACCCTTTCTCCGGTCACGTTTCCCCCTCACCCTACCCGCTCCCCCAATGGGGAGAGGGGAACAAATACAAGATAGGAAAAAATGTGACCCCCTCTCCCTTTTAGGGTGGGGGTGAGGGTAGTGGGAATGCCAACCTCTTCTTCGAACGGCCAAGCCACAAATCACCTTGCGCAATTGCGGGCGATTGTCTTGACGCCGCCTACACCCAGAAATGACAAACCCCGCCGAAGGCGGGGTTTGCGAACGCCGATAAAGCCATGCCGGATGCGGTCAGCCGATCCAGCCCTTCTTGTCGAGGGTCTTAAGCGCTTTGGTCGAGATTCGCATCCGCACCCAACGCTTTTCCTCCGGCACCCAGACCCGTTTGGAGACCAAGTTCGGGTTGAACCGCCGGTTGCTCTTCTTATTGGCGTGGGAAACGGTGTGACCCGCTCCCGGCTTCTTCCCTGTTATCGCGCAAGTCTTGGACATGGTTTGCTCCTTTGACCGGCCACGGGGGCCAGTTGGGGGAGTATACGGGGATCGGGGGGGGAAATTCAAGGGGAATTGGGGATGGGTCAGTTTGACCGGGGCACATGGAAAAGCGATAGACAGGACGAAGTAGGAGGCACAGAGTGTTGTCTAACATGAAGAAGAGGACGTTGGAAAAGGCCAATTTCTGCATCGAAATCGACTTTGACCGGCATACGGAGGATCCCGGTCGTGTCTTCAGGAGCATGTCCGAATTGATTGACGCGTTTCAGGCGCTTGACCGTGATTTGGTCAACACAGTCGATTCCAAAATTGAGCCAGTGCTGCTACAGGAAGATGTCAAAACGTAGCCGCTCAAGACTTCTTCTTGCGGCGCTTGGAAAGTTCGTGGATAAGGCCAGTAATCGTCTGGTCGCCATCGACCAGCTTGCCGGCTTTGGCTGACGCCAGCCCACGGGAGATTTCCTGGCGCCGTGCGGACAGCCGCTCCTGTCTGAGTAACTCCTGCTCGGCCAGAAGTCGGAGTCCTTCGCGGATCACTTCGCTGGCGGAGTTGTACATCCCCGACTTGAGCTTTGCCCGGACGAACTTCACAAGGTCTGGTGTGAGTGAGACGTTCATACAGTGATGATACGGTCAATAACAAGGATTGTCAATCTTTGTTATCGGCAATCATACGGGCGATCTTGAGGACATGTGACAAGCGGTACAGTGCGCTCTCGCGACGCAATCACGGGGCGTGCTGAAATCCCTCCCCTGAAAGAACAGAACGCAGACAAGAATGTCTGCGCCACCCAGTGAGAACGACTTCCCCGAGACTGGTGGGACAGACATTCCTGTCTGTCGCTGTTTCACGAGACCCCAAGGTCAGGGCCACAACCGCCCGGCTTCGCCCTTGACAACCCCGCCACCTGACAACTCTTTGCCCCCATGCGGCATAGGCGACAAGTGCGTGCGATGACGATGCGAGGGCTTGCGAGATTCACGGGGCTCGCAGTTCTTGTTGTGGCGGCGGTGACGCTGTCCTGCAGCCGGAATCAGGAGACGACGACCTCCGATGGGCGGACGATCATCCGGTTCTGGCAGTTTTGGACGGAGCCGCGGGTCAAGGCCGTGATCACGAAGGCGGTCGAGGAATTTGAGACGGAGAATCCCGGATTCAAAGTCGAAGTCACCGATCTGACCTGGAACGATGGGCACGAGAAGATCGTCGCGGCCTTTGCCGCCAACCGTGTCCCCGATCTGTTGGAGCTGGGTTCGGATTGGATCGCGGAATTCGCCGGCCGGGGCGCGCTGTTGGACATGTCGGAGGAATGCGGGCGTCTGCGCGACTCGATCGGCGGCTGGCCGCCGGCGATCTATCAGGGAAACTGCTGGGCTTTGCCCTGGTATCTGTCCACGCGCGTCTTTTATGAGAATGACGACATCGCCGCCCTCGTCCGAGCCGAGACGAAGCGCCATCCCATCACCTGGAGCGAGATCCTGGAGGACATTCACAGCGCGACGGTGCACAAACCCAAGATGTGGGGATTTGGCGTCAACGCCGCCGAGCCGCACCGTCTGTACAAGCGATTTCTCCCCTTCCTCTGGGCGGCCGGTGGGGATCTTTTGACAGAGGATCAGACGGCCTGCGCGTTGGAGACCGAAGCCGGGCGGCGCGCGCTGCAATTTGTCGTCGACATGAGCCAGGGCGGGTATGTCGACAAACAGGCCGGGCTCGATGACCAGTTTGTCGCCGGGAAGCTGCTCTACCATTTCTCCGGCGACTGGCTCTATGAAAAGATCAAGCGTTCCGGATCATCGATGAAGTTTTCGGCCTTTCTCATGCCCTTCCCCGGTCCCGGCGAGGGGAACCAAGCCGGATTCGCCGGCGGCGAGTACCTCACGATTCCCAGGCGCGCCACGCAACCGGTGGCGGCGTTGAATCTGGCGCGGACGCTGCTGCGCGAGAAGAACGTATTCAATCTGTGCATCGCGACCGGCTGCGCGACACCGGTGAACATGAATGTGGCGCGCAACCCGTATTTTGCCGGCGACTCGATTCGCAATGTGTTCATGCAGCAGTTGTCACTGTCGAAATCTCCTCCTTCCAATCCTCATTGGGTCGAGATCGAAGCCGCGCTCGAATGGGGAATCGAGCAGGCGCTCTATCGCAACCGCCCGGTCGATGATGTCCTGAGCGAAACCTGCCAGCGCATCAACAAAGTCCTGAGCGAGCCGCCGAAGTAGCGTCGGCGTCTCAGTGTTACCGGACATTCGTATGACGGCCAAGCCGTCGCCACGAAATCACGGTCCCAAAAGGGATGCCGCGGCGTGGCTTCTGGTGTCGCCGTGGGTGGTGACGTTGCTCGTTTTCTGGGCCTATCCGCTGGCGTACGCGCTGGCGGTGGCATTTGCCAATCTGGACATCTTCTCCGGGCAGTGGCGATGGGTTGGGATCGCCAATTTCAGCGCCGTTCTCACCAATCCCGATTTCTCGACGGCTCTCTGGCACACGGTGATATTCACGGCGGGAACTGTGCCCGTCACGACGGCGCTGGCGATTGTGGTGGCGCTCGCGCTCAATCGCCGGTTGCCAGGGCGAGCTTTCTTCCGAGCCGGATTTTTCGCGCCGACTTTGACCGCGACGGTCGTCATTGCGCTGGTCTTTATGCATCTGTACGCGCAGGGCGGATATCTCTATCGGCTGGCGGAGGTGATCGGACTGCCGGTTCCGGATCGCGGCTTCTTGTTCGAGCAGAAAACGGCGCTTCTGTCCGTGATGGTGATGGATGTTTGGGTGTCGGTCGGGTACTACGCCCTCCTGTTTCTCGCGGGCCTGCAGGCAATTCCGGCGGAACTCGTCGAGGACGCCATTTTGCATGGCGCCGGGGCGTGGCAGCGATTCTGGGCGATTACCTGGCCCTATCTCCGCCCGACGCTTCTGTACGCCGTGGTCATCGACCTCATCAAAAGCTTCCAGATATTCACGGAGATATTCGTCATGACACAGGGAGGCCCGCTCGGCGCCACAACCACGGCGGTCTACCATATTTACTCGACCGGATTCGAGCGGTTCAATCTGGGGTATGCTTCGGCGGCGGCCTTTGTGCTCTTCGCGTTGATCGCGATCGTGGGAGCGCTTCAGTTTCGCCTGTTGGCCTTCGGCCGTGGGGCGGAGGATTAGGATGCGACTGGCCTCATGAACGCCAACGGACTCAGGCGTACCCGCGCGGACCGCGTCATGTCCGTCGTCCTGGGGTTCATCCTGGCGGGGATGCTGTTTCCTCTGGCGTGGATGGTCATTGGCTCCCTCTCACCCCACTGGGACGCCGGCTGGTTTGATCCCTTCGCGGAGGGGCCCGTGTGGTCGCATTATCGCGACCTGTTCGCGGCGATGCCCTTCGGGCGGTATTTGCTGAACTCGGCAATCGTGGCAATCATGGTCACGATCGGCAATGTGCTTCTGTGTTTTCCCGTGGGTTACGCTTTGGCGCGGCGTCGCTTTCGCGGTCGGGATTTGTTGTACTCGGCGGCGGCGATTGTTCTGATGGTTCCGCCGTATGTGCTCATCGTGCCGATGTTCACCCTCATTCACCAATTGGGATGGTACGACACGCTCTGGGCAATCACCATTCCGGCCCTGGTCCACCCGTTGGGAGTGCTCCTGGTGAAGGGCGCGGTGTCGGCAGTGCCCATTGAGGTGGAAGAGGCGGCGCTGCTGGACGGTGCCGGGCCGTGGCGAATCGTCTACCGGATCGTTATGCCGATTTGTCGGCCGACTTTGGCCGTACTGGCGGTGCAGGTATTCTGGCTGACCTGGAATTCGTTCCTGTTTCCGTTCATCCTGACGGGCGAACACGCGCGCACGTTGCCGGTGGCGCTGGCGATGTTTCGCGGCTATCAGGGAGTCGACCGTCCGCATCTGTTCGCGGCGGCGACGTTGGCGACTGTGCCGGTGCTCTTGGTCTTTCTATTCTTCCAACGTCAAATTATTGCGGGATTGACAGCGGGGGCGGTGAAGCGGTGAACGAGATTCTCTTTTCGGGAGGGCGAGGCTTCCGCCGAGCCGCATTTCCCAAGATCATCAAGACGGGTTGTGGCACGATCTAGATAAGACCAGAGACGGCTCGGCAGGAGCCTCGCCCTCCCAAGAATAATGGGATCAGTTTGATAAACACTCGTTACGGCTTGAGCCGTTCCCGGACGAAATCCGCGATCCCATCGGCGATTCCCTGCGCCGTGCGCGTCACGAACTTTTCGGTCTCCAACATCTCCTCCTGCTGCGGGATGATGATGAAGGAACATTCCACGAGAGTCGCGGGGTACTGGGTCGGACGGATCACGGCAAAGTTTCCCTGTGTCAGGCCATAATCGTCCAACCCGGTTGCCGTCAGGACGCCGCGGTGCACCGCTTTGGCCAGGGCGCGCGAAAAGGGTTCATAATAGTAAGTCCCGGTGCCGTTGTGGGCGAGCGGGTTGATCCCATCGGGCACGGCATTGTTGTGCACTGAGACAAACAGATCGGCACGCCCCGCGAGAGCCAGGGCCGGCCGTTCATACAGCGGAACATCCTCATCGCCGGTGCGCGTCATGACGACTCGGGCGCCCATTTTTTCCAGTGCGGCTTTCAAGTTGGTTGCGAGGCGGAGGTTGGCATCCTTCTCCATCAATCCGGTTGGTCCAATCGCGCCGGGATCGGCTGAATGTCCGGGATCGACTGCGATCGTCAGGCCCGATAGGCCGGACTTGACAACGGGCGCGCGGCGAAACGCGACGACGAGGCGTCGGTCCTCGTAATGGGCGTCATACCCCCAGAGGGGCTGGGTCAGCCGCACGTCGATCTGGTAGACTTCGGGCACGGTCTGCGACCAGACAACGTTGTCGATCAGATCATCCTTCGGATCGGGTTCGACCCAGTCAGTATTGGACGTCGCGCCGAAGATCAGGACGTGCACATTGCGCAGATCATCATCGACCGTGACCTTGAAGGGAAGTCGCTCGGACGTACCAACCAACAGGCGCACCCACTGTCCCTCGACCGACGTGCTGAGTCGGACGATTGCCGATGTGGGAAGCGGTGTTCCTTCGGGGAGAAGACGTGTCTTCTCCGTTTCAATCCAGGCGTCGTACCCCGGCGCCGGGCGGAGGATTGTCCAGGGACCGGCTTCGCCCCACCAGCGTGAACGGACGCCGTAGGGCTGGAAGATCGTGAAATACCCGAGCCGTGGGCCGGTCCGCAGGGTTTGCACGCTGTCGGTCAGCTCGACCACGCGCACGGGACGTCCATCGACCGGAATGAGCACCCCCGGCGCGAAGGCGGTCGCCGATTCGCGCTTCTTCCATCGCCCGCGCAACGAGACACGAACCCGCAGTGAATCGCCACGGACTCCCTCCGGAACGTTCCAGATGCCGTGGTAGCGGCCGCCGCCGTTCGGTGCGGCGCTCGGTTCCGAGAAATCATCGGGGGCGGAGGCTTCGTCACGGCGGAAGACCTGGAAATCGGTCAGTGCCTGTCCTTTCAATTCGATCATCGGATAGGGTCCGAGCGTGTCGCGGCGCGAGAGTATTTCAAACCGCGCTGCGCCGCCGACGGTCCCGTCGAAACTGACCGGGATTTCATCACCGCCTCGAATCGTGCGATTCCAAGTGGGGTGAATCGACGGGGTTCGAATTACGGCTCCGGAGTCGGATGGGATCGGGCGGGCGTCGGCGATGCGGACATGCACCAGCGCAGAATCGCTCCCCGACTTGTTCCTGGCCTTCAGCCGGAAGACGAACCCCCCCGGTTGCACGGGCAGCCAGCCCAGGAATCCACCGGTGCGGTAGACCGTCACCGGACGGTTGTTGATGGTCAGGGTCGAACCTGGGTTGACGGAGCCGATTATGAATGTCGAATCAACGGCGGCGATGGACTGTGAGTCGGCCGGGTAGATGACGTGGATGACGGGGCGGCCCGAGAGGGGGGGCTTGAACCGCGGCGGACTTGTAGCACCGGGCACGGCGGCGGGAAGGCCTGCCAGCAGCAGAACGCCAATTAGAGTGCGCCTCTTGATCAACAGCGTTCGCGGCGGGGCGATCATCGCGCCTCATGCATGGCGTGTCCAATGCCTTCTGTCCACATAAAAAGCGGCCCCGCAGGAGAGCGGGGCCGCGGCACACGTATCGGGTCAACCGATCAGAATCCCATCTGCAGGGTGAAGTACTGGCTGTCGTCGAAAAACTGGCTCTGCGACCAGGCGTAATCGAGGTGCATGGTGGCGTCGCCCAGCTTGATCGCCATGCCGGCGCCCAGCGACAGTCCGAAGAGGTAATCATCCTGCGATGATCCGGAATAGCCGCCGCGCAGGAAGAACTTGTTGTCAAAGCCGTATTCGGCGCCGAAGCGGTGTTCGTCCTGGGCAAAGTAGTTGGACTGGAAGGTGTACGACACCGTGGCCGCCGACTTGCCCCGCTGCGACAGCTTGTACGCCGCGCCCAGTTGCATGTACGACGGTAATTCAAAGCTCGCCGAGCGGGTGCGGGTCGTGTGGGGAAGACTGTTGGGGTCGCCGCCCGTATGGGTCAGATACTCGAATCCGGGACCGTCGTAACGCATCCGCGGCCCGAGGTTCTTGAACACGCCTCCGAACGAGAGGTTATTCCATCCCGGGTCATAGCGGAAGCCGATGTCGACGGCCACCCCGGTCGCCGTCTGATCGGCGATTTTCTCATAGATGACATTGCCGTTGATGCCCACCCCCACCCTATCGGTCAACGTCCGGGCGTATGACAGTCCGATAACCGAGAAAGAGGATGAGAACGTCCGGCCGTCGCCATCGGGGGCATCGACACTGGTGATCAGTTCATCGCCCATGGAGAGAATCTTGGCGGTGAAGCCGAGAACACCGGCATCGCCGATGCGGCGCGCTGCCGCAAAGTAGTTGACGTCGATGTTGGCGATGTACTTGCGCCGCGAGACGAGAAAATCGGTCCCGGTGATCACGGCGGCGCCGGCCGGATTCCAATAGAGCGCATCCAAGCCGTAGGCCAGGGCGACGGTGGAGCCGCCCAGCGCTGTCCCGCGTGAACCGACGGGTATCCGCAGTTCCTGCGCCCCGGACGAGCCGATCTTCAAGTCATTCCCGGCGCGGGCAATATCGGCTGCGCCGAGTACCAGCACCGCTGCCATCACGATGTTTATGTAACGCATCCCTGCCTCCGTCCGAGAGATCCGGTGACGGATCGCTCACAGTCTGTTCTCAATAGGTGTTCAGCTGCTCGACTTCCGTGAAGACGGCCAATTTGCCGGTCTTCGTGCCGATCCCGTCCGCCTCGATGTAGTAGATATACAGCCCGGATGCGACCGGCAGCCCGGTTTCCGTCAGCACGTCCCAGACCTCCTCGGCGCTGCCGATATCGGTATGCACCAGGGTCCGCACCCGGTCGCCGGCGAGATTGAAAACCCGGATCGTGGTGCGCACCGGCGGCAGGTTGACGAACTTGATCTGGCGGCTGAATTGGTCTTTCTCCAAAGCGGTCACGTTATAGTATGGATTGGGAACCGGATGGACTTTGTCCACCGTATTGGCAACGACTGTCCCTTCCACGGTGCCCGGTTTGGCCGTGGTGAACTCGAAGACGTCGGCGTGCGTGTTGGGTTTGTTCGTTTTGACGCGAACGACGGTGCCTGGAGCCGGCTGGCTCGGTCCGGTGACGGGGTCTCCGAGACTAAAGAACCAGAACCTCCCGTAATGCAATCCGGCGTAATCCGGATCATAATCACCCGTGCTGATCCCAGGCGTGTCCCAAGCCACGTTGTCGTAATGGATGTCCCAGAAGTAGATGCCGTCCCCCCAACTCCAGCCGCCGCTGTTGTCGTCGTCGATGAGCATGAAGGTCATGCGGTATCCGGCCGTGATGTCCCACACTTCGATTGGGACACGGAACGTGTCCACGTAGGAATAGTCTCCTTGGCCGAAGAAGTCCCAACAGCGTTCGGTCGCGCCGGGGGTCCAGCGGAGTTCGTAATCGTGGTCGGTGGCGCCCTGCCAACTGTACCGGCCGTACCCGTGGTCTCCCTGCGGATCGATGTACCACTCATGCGTTGAATTGCCCGAATAATTCACGTTATCGGGAGGGTCGACGGGTCCATCGCCGTTGGCGACTTCCGCGACGCTCTTCACCCCGTAAGGTGGTCCCATGACGCGCACGATCATGCCATCCACGGGCAGTGAACTGATGGGCTCAGACTGGTCATGCAACTTCGTCACGCCCTTGGTTTGGTCGATGAGGTTCCACGTGCGGTCGGTGTTAAACGTGACCTTATACTTGTCACCCGTGATCTGGTGCTGGTCAAAGAAGTCAATCAGGACGAATCCATCGGACGTGCCCGCCACGTGCGCGGAGGTATCGCTCGCGGCCAGGGTATCGGCCAGCACACCCGTCATCGAACGGGGCGTCACGCCCTCCGGCGGGCTGGAGCGGAGATTCTCGAAGGATTCGGAGATGATGCCGAATGAGTTGGGGCCGATGGTATAGTCGGTCTTGTTCTGGTCGTCGTAGTTGTAACTGGTGACCGAGAAGTAGTAGGGCCGGTTGTTGACGAGCGACCCACCGCCGACGCGATCCTGCGTGATCCAGAGGTCGTGCGCCAGCCCGTTGTCGGTCCCGTGCTGCATGACGACCCGTTCTTTACCATCGGGGTTGTCGACGTCGTCGTAAATCCGCTGGATGCCGTCATTGACGTCATACGTGGCGATCTTGGTCCAGGGGCCCGCGTTGGAGGCGCCCTGCCAGACGTTGAGTCCCTCCATCATGAATGTCTGGAGTGTATCGCGGCCGCCGTCGGCGCGGATCGCACCCAAGCCGTACTGAACGTTGCCATCGGCCTCGGTCCCCCAGAGCAACTGGATCGCCCGGTCGTTCGGGACAGCCCAGACGGTCGGCTGCGGCGGCGGCCCAGGGATCCGGAAATTCAGATCAAACACCGACTGCGCGGTGAGATCGATCCGTTTCAAGGCGGTGATCGACGCGAGCCGATCGGCGCCCTGACCGACGAGCACCGCGGCGACGACTTCCTGCGTGTCACCGGGACTCATCGTGAACGGCCCGGCGCTCATCATGAAGCGCCGATCCGCGGGATTATCGTCGAGCCAGCCGGTGCCGGTGACCGGGTCGCCCGACACGGCAAACGTGGTCGGATGGCCATCCGGATCGGTCTGGACAACGCCTTCCTTGGTGAGACCCAACATGTAGTTATAGGTCTCGGCGTTGACCGATGGATCGGTGCCGTTGATATACTTGTTGAAGGAGTACATCGGCAGGTTGCGATACCCGTAAACGTAACGCCCCTGGCCGGAAACCCACGCCGAATCCCCTTCGGCGGGCACAATCGGGCCCTGGAAGAAATCAAATCCGACCGCGGGCGCCGCGTCGCCGTAGATGACGTCGGTGCCGGCGTTGTAGCAGTACCCCAAAGATAGATTGGTGTCGCAGCCGACCAGATCATCGCTGGCGTCGCCCAGATCGGGATCGGTCCACAGGGACACAAAGGTGCTGTCCAGCCGGTTGGATCCCTTGTTGATGATCTTGAAGCGCATGAAAATGGTCTGGCCGAGCGCGCCGGCGCGGGCATATCCCCAGACATAGTGCTGCACTTCGACGCCCAGCGGTCCGGCGGAGCCACCCCCCGGATCGCTTTCGCGCCCCGCCAGACTGGCGTCGTTATAGACTGCCCAAAGCGCCTGGTCTCCCTGCAGGAGCGGAACGCGATGCCCCTCCGCGTCGAGCGAGTCTGCGCCAAGGTCGTTCTTCAACGCGGGGGCGCCGTCTTCGAACGGCCAGTCGCGGTAGTCACCGCTGTTGTCGCGGGTGTCGCCGCGTTTGATCTTGTAGACTCGAAACCTCCCCTGATCCGTCTGGTAGGTCCCGTTGGCCATCGGCCCCGGGACATAATCGTTGGCGTACTCGGCCGCCGAGGTGCGGATGGCATGGTCCACTTTGGCGCCCATCCAGAATCCGGCCGCAAAAATCACCGTCTTGCCGGTTCCCTTGGGGAAATACAGGCCGTCGTTCTTGCCCAAGAGTCCGCTTTTGTCATAGGCAAACGACCCGGTGTTGGTGACGAACATCAAGAGCGAGTTTCCATCGAAATAGGCCGAGTTGTCGATCACTTCGGCGTTGGCGCTGCGTGGGCCCGCATGCGGCAATCCCGCCGCCTGAGCCCCCGTCGCCGTAAACCAGAGGAGCGCCGCCCCCAACCCAATCCAGCGTCTCATTCCCATCCTCCTTGCCGGGCCATCCGTCCGGCCCGCGTGTGCTCTCCCATCCATGCGATCACACACCATTCCTTAGAATGACCAGCGCACGCCAAAGCGGATTTGCCGCGGCGTGTCAAAATTGCGGGGATCGCTTTGCCGCACTTCGTACTTCTGTGTGGCGTTCAAGACCGATGTGTCATGCGGCTCCGGATGCGAGGAGACCGCGTCTTGGCCGGGTTTGGTGTCGAGCCAGCCGGTCAGATCCGGCAGGCCCGAACTCTCGTAAACGTCAGACACATTGACCCGGTCCAAGACGTTGATGACCCACAGATAGACGTCCAGCGTAAAGTCGCTAATCGGGATCTCGCGATCGGCCTTGAGATCCACGCGCATGGTCCAGGGGGCCGTTCGGGAGTTGATCGGCCCGTCCGGAACCGGCGAAATGTTGCCGAGCGTCACTTCGTTGTAGACTCTCACCGGCGAGTATGGGAAGCCGCTTCCGGCGCTCAGGACAAAATTCGCCCCCGAGCGCTCCAGCGGAAACCATGAGCCGAGTTTCGGCCCTTCCTTTGCGCCCGCCCTCACGTCAAATATGCCGGTGACCTTGTGGCGTTGGTCAAATTCCAGCACGCTGGTGTTCTTCGGTGGCTCGCGCAGAGTCCAGGCAATGTTCTGATCGGTGTTGGCGAACGAGCCCGTTCCATCGGCATAGGAGAGCGTGTAGTTGAACTGGGCCGAGATGCCCCGCGAGCGCCGCATGTCCAGCTGGAACTCTATCCCCTTGACCGTGCCGAAATCGCGGTTGCGGTAGCTGGAAAAGCTGTTGGGCAGGGTCGGCTGGGTCATGACCTGGGTCAGGTTCTTGATGTCCTTGTAGAAGGTGGTCACATCGACGGCGGTTACGTTCGACACCTGACGCCGCCATCCCGCCTCATAGGCCGTCGTTTCCTCCGGTTCGAGGTTGGGATTGCCGAACGGATAGAAGTACCCTCCGGTCTTGATCTTGTATTCCAGGTACCCATAATTGACATAGAGGTTCTGCAGGTCCGGCCTCTGGAGGAACTTGCCATAGGAAAAGTGGAACACCGACCCGTCTGCCACCGGGAAGGCAACGCCCAGGCGTGGCGAAAGTCGCGCCACCGCCTTCGATTTGGTCAGATCGGCGGCAGTCAAACGCCCGGCCTCCACCAGCAGACTGTCCTTCACGTTGGGAGGCAGATTGATCGAATCGTGCACGAGACCCTGATAATTGAACGGGTCCAAGGGGTTCTTGGGGTCGATCAGGCGTTCCGTGCGATAATCAAAGTAATCGAGCCGCACGCCTGCATTCAGGACCAGCCCCTCCGATTCAAATTTGTCCTGCAGATAAGCGGCGAAATTCACCGGGTGCTTGGCGCCGTTCAATCCGCTTTCGGATGTTGGTTCACCGAGCTGGTTGAAGCCGTAGTAATTGATGTCCTTGAAGCCGCCGCCGGAATACCCCTGGTAGATGTACGTGGGAAATAGATCCTCGTACCGGCGCAGGGTGTGCCTCTGGAAGTCGGCGCCCAGTTTCAATTCGTGATGCGGTGTGGCCTGGCTGACCAGATCGACTTTGCCGCCGATGTAGGAAGACTGGTGACGCAGATAGTCGTCCCACACCGAACCCTCGTCGCCTTTCGCCACAAACGTCCGGTTGACCGTTGACCCGTCCGGCAAATCGACCGTCAGAGTCGTTTCGGATACGGCGGTATGCAGCGGGTAATACTTCGGACCGCCGTCTTCGCGAGGGACCGCCAGACTGTCGGGATCCAGATTCATGTCATCCCACGCCCAGAACAGCTGCTCGGCGTCGAACTTGGGATTGCCGCTGGGACGGCCGTACCCCCAGACGTTGTCGAAATACACGCCGTCGCCCCGTTTGCGTTCGGTGTCAAACCAGTTGCCTTTGAGCGAGTAGAACGTCTTCGGGTTCAGGGTGTGCGTGAATTCCCCGAACACCGAGTAGTTCTTGTCCTCGTAGCGTGGCATGTGAGCGGCGTCGTAAATGTAATCGTGACGATATTCTCGCCAGCGTTCGACCGATCCGTTGGTCCCGATCCGGGCGGCGATGTTCCCCGCCGGGCGCCAGTTGAGCTTGCCCTGCCAGTTCCACAGCCCGGAGGTGTTGTTCGGAAGAATTCCGTTGGCGGTCGCATGGGGATCGCGATCACCGGCCCAGCGGTGCTCGCCCGCGCCGTAGAAGGTCAGTTTGTCTGAGCCGGGAATGACGGGACCGCTGAGGACCCCGGAGTACACATTATAGTCGTAGGTGTCACCGTGGAACTTGTCGGTGACGCTTTCCAAGGTTCCATGGTAGGCCGACGTGCCTTCCTTAGTCGTCACGTTGACGGCGCCGGACATGATCAGCCCGTATTCGGCGTTGAACCCGCCGGTGATGACCTCCACTTCCTCGATCGAGTTATTGTTGATCTGAGTGGTGGACAGACCGGTCAGGGGATCCTGCTGCGAGAACCCGTCGACGTAGTAGGCGACCTCGGAGGGACGTCCGCCCCGCAGGTTGAGGGAGCCGGTGGTCGAGTTTTCGCGGGCGCCTCGCGCGCGTACGCCGACGTTGTCGGAAAAACGCACGACTCCCGATTGCAAGCCGACGATTTCCTGGTAGCCACGCGTCGGGAGATTCTTGATCTGGTCCACGCTGATGATGCGCAAGGACGAGGTCTGGTCATGCAGCACCATCGGCCGCTCAACCGTCACCGTCACCGGGCCCATTTCCACCGCCCGACTGGACAGGGAAAAACTCTGTGCCGTAGTCAGATCAACGGAGACGGCGACATTCTTCACCTCAATCTGCCCGTAGCCGATGATCGCGGCCTTCAGCGCGTAGGCGCCGACGGGGAGATTGAGGAGCGTGAAGCGCCCCTGTTCATCGCTGAGCGTCCCCCAGGATGTGCCGACGACGGAAATGGTCGCGCCGATGATCGGCTGATTCGTCGCCGAGTCGGTGATGACGCCGGCGATCTTTCCGGTCGTGCCGGCCCAACAGATATGGCCGAGTGCCAACACAACTAAGGTAGCGATCCCACACAGTCGGATGGTCTTGTTCACGGGTGCCTCCCGGTTACCGGTTTCGATTGGTATATCGTCAGAACCGACGGTTTGATAACCCCTTGGGCCGATGGGCGGATTTCGCACGGCCGCGCGCAAGACTCGGTCGGCGCTGAGAAATGACGTGCAACCGATTGCCCGCAAAGGAGATGCCGGGCCATCGATAGCGCCCCACTGGCTACGGAAATCATCCTGCCGTCACGGTTCGATCTGGAACCCGAGATGGACACGTCGTTCCCTTACGCTGCACGGACATCGCGCCGGCCACAGGCGGGGGGACGACTGGGGGGTGCTATTCCAAGAGAGGGCTTATGCGGTGACAACTCGGAAGATTGCGAATGCACCGCGTCCAAATGCAACGCGCCGCAGCATATCCTCTTTGTCTACTTGATCAACACAACTGCCCCTGACGGTGTTCCCGATGGCGCGAGGAGACAGCCGCCAGAAGCCGTCGTCATCAATCTGAGCAGAATCTGAAGTGGGAAAGTCCGGAAGCGGGGCAGAATCAG
>JACQFV010000048.1 GCA_016199865.1 Candidatus Zixiibacteriota bacterium
AACGCAGGACGCATCCAGGCCAAGGGACGGCATGTACCGGGTACAGGGACGAGGGGGAACGAGTCTGGCGGTGGCATTTGTCCGTCGCCGTCGACTCCTGCTCGGGATCGGTCTGTGCGTTTGGGGGGCGGTTTGGGCCCGCGCCTTGCAATTGCAAATTATGGGTAGCACTGTCCTCTCCGCTTTGGCGGAGGAGCAGAGTGATCGCCGTGTCTGTCTGGCGGCGCCGCGCGGTGAAATTGTCGACCGCCAGGGACGTCTGTTGGCGATCAACGTCGCCAAGCGTTCATTTTTCGCCTACCCCGACCGGGAGACGCCGACCGATGGGCTGGCGCGCCATTTTGCGTCGGTGCGCGGCCAGTCGTTCACCGGTTTGTCGCGGGAGTGGAAGAAACGCCATGACCGTTTCACCTGGATGCTCCGCCGGTGCAGCGCCACGACCGCCGCGAGCGTCACCGGCTGGCAGCTGCCCGGTGTCTACGCCACGTGGGAATATGAACGGGTCTACCCCACGGCCCTGACGGGAATCGCCGGCCCCCTGGGTTTTGTCAACGACAGTTTGAATGGCGCCGCCGGGCTGGAGGCCGCCTACGACGGTCTCTTGCGCGGCGCAGACGGCGTGGGACTCTTCGTCGCCGACGCCAATGGCCACCGGTTCGCAGTCGATCCGGTCGCGGGCCGTCCGCCGGTACCCGGTCGCCGCTTGCGACTGACGTTGGACGCACGCTGGCAGTCGATCCTGGCCGAGGAACTCGATTCGGCCGTCACCACCTGGCAGGCCCGTTCCGGTATGGCCCTCTTGATGGATCCGCACACCGGCGCCATTCTGGCGATGGTGGATATCGACCCCTCCCGCCCGCCGGGAGCAGTGGTCATGAAGAATCGCCTCGTGTCGGATGTCTTCGAGCCCGGTTCGACTTTCAAGGTCGTCACCTACGCCGGCGCCCTCTCGGACGGAGTCGTGTATCCGGGCCGTTTCTTTGATGGCGGCAATGGTTCCGGGCTTTTCTCCGGGCGCCCGATCCACGACGACAAGCCGCATGGTGTGATCACGGTGGCCGAGGCGTTTGCCGTCTCGTCCAACGTGGTCACGGGACGCATCGCCAATCGGCTCGATCTGGGGCGGCTCGATTTCTGGGTGCGACGTTTCGGCTTCGGTGACAAGACGGGGATTGATCTTCCCGGCGAATCGCCGGGGCGGATCGCCATCCAGAAAAACTCGGACGTCAACGTCGCCACGCGTTCGATCGGCCACGGCATTTCCGTGACGCCGATGCAACTGGCTGTGGCTTACGCCGCCGTGGCCAACGGTGGGTATCGAATCCGGCCTCACCTCGTCGCAGCGGTCGAGTCGCCCGATGGCACGCTCTCGAACGTCGCGGTTCAGGGCGAGCGAATCCTGCGTCCCGAGGTGGTCTGCATCCTCAAAAACTTCATGCGTGACGTCGTCTGCAACGGCACGGCCAAGACAATCTCCGATTCACTCTATCCAATCGCCGGCAAGACGGGCACAGCGGAGAAACCCAACCTGTCCACCGGCCATTACGACAAGAACAAGTTCATGGCTTCTTTCGTCGGATTTTATCCCGCCGATCAGCCGCGTCTGTTGGGGCTGGTCGTGCTCGACCAACCCGAGCCGATCCACTACGGCGGCATAACGGCCGCCCCCGTGCTCCTGAATACGATTCGACGGGGAACCGCCTCGGATAATGTCCCGGCTGCGGACATGAGGCATTACTGCATCGCGACGGACTCAGTGGACGAACCGGACGTTGATTGGTCGCGCCGACTCGTCGAAGCAGTCGGACCCTGGCTGACCACAACCGAGGCGAACGCCGCATCCGATAGCGTCGGGGCGCAAGCCAACGTCTCCGAAAGCGGCGAACCGTCCGGGCATCCCGCGGGTGAAACCGGTTGGGACCGGATGTTTGGTCGGTGTGTCGCATTCGTGCCGGACACAACCCCAGACTCAGTCAGAGTGCCCGGATCTGATCCGCAAGGGATGCCTCTGCTTCAGTCTGTGAAAACATCTGGTCAACAAGATCTTCCACCGCTGGTCCTCGATGACGGCATTGCCATGACACAGGAAGCACAATCCGACAGCAGCCGAGGGGGGAACCGCGCGTGCCGGTTGATCCAACGATGACTGACCGGGCCATCGGATTCCCGCTGGGGCAATTGTTCCCCGGTGTGGCCATGGATGCCGCCGAGATCGACGTCACCGGATTAGCATACGATTCACGTATGGTCCGGCCGGGCGACCTCTTCTTTGCTCTGAGCGGCTCGAAGGCCGATGGTGCTCGGTTCGCCGCATCGGCGGTTCGAGCCGGTGCGGTTGCCGTGGTCACGGGCGCGCCGTTGCCGGTGGGTGTACCGACGATCGTAGTCCCTTTACCCCGTCGGACCATGGCTGAAATCGCCCATCGTTTCTATGGGCATCCGGATCGATTGATCGATCTGGTTGGTGTTGTCGGCACCAACGGCAAATCCACCGTGGCGGCCGGGCTGCAGACCGTCTGGGAATCCGCCGGCATATCCGCCGGTTTGGTGGGGACGGTCGCGCATCGGTGGGGCAAAGTGTCAATTGCCGCCACCCGTACGACTCCCGAAGCACCCGATTTGGACCGGCTCCTGGCGCAGATGCAGGGCGACGGTGTGCGCCGCGTGGCGATGGAGGTTTCGTCGCATGCCCTGGTGCTTGACAGAGTCTGGGGACTGAATTATCGCGGCGGCATCTTCACCAACCTGACCCGCGACCATCTGGATTTTCATGGGACATTCGAGAATTATCGCGCCGCCAAGCGTCTCTTCTTCGAGCGGCTGGACGCGTCTGATTGTTTTGCGGCGATCAACGTTGACGATCCCTCCTGGCGGGTCTTCGCCGAGGCCTCTGCGGCCGCGCGCCTCATTCGCTACTCGGCCAATTGCGCCGACGCCGACCTGCGGCTGACCATCGTCATGCATGATCTCTCCGGCACGCGCGGCCGTTTGATCTACAAACACCAGTCGTGGCCGTTCGAGTCGCCCTTGTGGGGACGGTTCAACCACAGCAATCTGGCGGCCATCGCGGCGGGCGCGATTGGTTCCGGCGTCGATGGCGCCGTTGTGGCGCGAGGACTTTCCGGATTCCACGGTGTACCGGGGCGTGCCGAACGGATCAACTCGGCGGCACCGTACTCTGTCTTTGTCGATTACGCCCACACGCCGGATGCGCTCCAAGCCGTTCTCGGAGCGGCGCGGCCTCTGGTTCGCGGCCGTCTCTTGGTTCTCTTCGGTTGTGGCGGTGACCGTGATCGCGGCAAGCGTCCAGAGATGGCCCAGGCCGTCGAGCGATGGGCTGACCGGATCTATCTGACCTCCGACAATCCCCGTTCCGAGGATCCGGGGGCGATCATCAATGAAGTGAAGGCGGGGTTCACACCATCGACGCTCGAATCCAAAGTCTGGTGCAACCCCGATCGTGCCCGTGCCATCGCCCAAGCGGTGGCGGATGCCCAGCCCGGCGATGGGGTCTTTCTGTGCGGGAAAGGCCACGAGGATACTCAGGACGTTGCCGGCGTCGTGCATCCGTTTTCCGACCGGGACGTCGTGGCCGGAGTATTGACGGCGGACGCTCCCCCCGGGGGGGGAGGGAGTCATCCACGCGCGGCGGTGGATCCAGGGGGGGATCCACCGCCGACGGAACGTTCACCGCGCTCTGGCGCGTGACAATAAATCCGTGATTGCCTGCAGCGCCGAGAGCGCCTGCCAGATCATGAGGGGGACCTTGGCCAACTCCGCGTTTGCAACTCGACGGTTCCGCGGCGTTTCGGTCGACACACGTACGATCCAGCCGGGGAATGCCTTTTTCTGCCTGCGCGGCGCCAACTCCGATGGTCATCGCTTCGTTCGCGCGGCCATTGCCGGCGGCGCCGGGGCAATTGTCGCGGCGAAAGATCGAATGCCCCGATGGCGATTCCTGGATGTGCCCGTGATCGGCGTCGACGATCCGCTCCGGGCGCTCGGTGATCTGGCCGCCGAATACAACCGCGGCTTTGCGACCCGCACCATTGCCGTGACCGGCTCAGTCGGCAAGACCACAACCAAGGAATTGATCGCCGCTTCCGTCGGTGCGAAGTTCCCGATCTTCAAATCTCCCGGCAATTACAACAACCTGATCGGAATTCCTCTGGTCCTGTTGGGTCGCTCCCGTCGCACCCGCTCGGAAGGCGGCTGGGGGATCCTGGAGTTCGGTATGTCGACTCCGGGCGAGATTGGGCGGCTAACGGACATCGTTGGGCCGTCCATCGGTGTCGTCACCCGGGTCGGCGTGGCGCATCTGCAACAGATGAAATCGCAGGCGGCCATTGCCAAAGCCAAACGCGAACTTTTTGACCATGCATCGCCGTCACTGGTCGCGGTGCTCAACGTGGATGATCCATACCAGCGCGGCTGGATGGCGCACTGGCGCCGCCAAACGATCACGTATGCGAGCGGCCGTGACGCCGATATCACTGCGGGGTCGATCGAAACGTCGACCGAGGGTGTCCACTGCCGTGTGAATGGCCGTCACCCATTTCGCCTGCGCCTGGCCGGCGACTACAACGTCCCCAATCTTCTGGCGGCCGTGGCCGTGGGCCGGCATTTGGGCGTTTCCTGGGCGGCGATGGCCGACCGGATCGTCCGCGTTCGACCCGTGGCGCATCGGTCGCGCATCGTCCACTGGCGGGGCGCGACCTTGATCGAAGACTGCTACAACGCCAATCCCACATCGATGGTCGCGGCCTTGGCGTCGCTGCGTCGCTGGCCCGGCCCGGGACCCCGCATCGCCGTTCTGGGGGCCATGCGGGAGCTGGGCCACGCCGACGCTCGTTGGTATCAGCAGGTCGGGTCGCACGCCGAAGGACTCGATATGGTGATCACCGTCGGGGAAGAGACCGCGAAGTATCACCGATCTCAAGCGTCAAACCGGGCGCAATGGATTCATTGCCGTGACGTGTCGGGAGCCATTGGAATTCTGAAGAAGCACCTGAAGCGAGGCGACGTGGTACTTCTCAAGGCCTCGCACGCGGAACACTTTGAGGAGATCGTCCCCCGGCTGCGAGAATCGATTCGCACCCGGCCGTAGGGAATAGCGATATGTTCTATCATCTCCTCTATCCGCTCCGCGACATCGTGTCCGGGTTCAATCTCTTCCGTTACATCACCTTTCGCGCCGCTTACGCCGTTGTAACCGCTCTGGTCATCTCGATCTGGTTTGGGCCGGGGATCATCGCCATGCTGAAGCGCCGGCAGATCGGCGAAAAGATACGCGCCGAGGGACCCAAATCGCACTATGCCAAGGCCGGGACGCCGACGATGGGCGGGCTCATCGTTCTGTTGGCCACTCTCGTGCCCACGCTCCTGTGGGCCGATTTGACCAACCGCTACATTCAGTTGATCGTCGTGGTGACTGCCGGAATGGGGTTGATCGGATTCATCGATGACTATTACAAGGCCGTGCGCAAACAACCCAAGGGGCTGGTGGCCAAGAAGAAACTGCTCGGGCAACTGGTGCTCGGCCTGGCGCTCGGCATCGTGCTATACACTTGGCCGCCGTCGCCTGAGTTTACAACCTCCACCGATGTCCCGTTCTTCAAGACGCTGGCCCTGCCTTTGGGAATCTTTTTTATCCCCTTCGTTCTTCTGGTCGTTGCGGCGACTTCGAATGCGGTCAATCTGACCGACGGCTTGGATGGTCTGGCGATCGGGTTGTCCGCGATCGCGTTCCTCGCCTTCGCCGCCATCTGCTACATCACCGGCCGCTCTGATTTTTCGCGTTATCTGGCGATCACCTATCTGCCCGGCGCCGGAGAACTGACGATCTACTGCGCCGCGGCGATGGGGGCGGCCTTGGGGTTTCTCTGGTTCAATGCGCATCCCGCCGAGGTGTTCATGGGCGACACCGGCGCCCTCGCGTTGGGGGGCGCCATCGGCGCGCTGGCTATTATGACCAAGAAAGAGATCCTGCTTTTGATCTTGGGCGGCGTGTTCGCGGCCGAAGCACTGTCGGTCATCCTGCAGGTGGGATATTTTCGTTACACCGGCCGTCGCATCTTTCGCATGGCGCCGTTGCACCATCACTTCGAACTTCTCGGTTGGCCGGAATCGAAGGTGGTCGTACGTTTTTGGATCATAGGCGCCATCTGCGCCCTGTTGACTTTGTCCACGCTCAAGATTCGCTAAAGACGATGTCCGGCATTTAATAATGGATTGCCGATGAAGGCGATGACACAACCCAAACAGTCCAAGCCATCCCCGCGCGAGGATGACGACATGCCGCCGCCGATCGCGGGCGCCGAGGTGGTCGTGATCGGGATGGCCCGCTCCGGTTTGGCCGCGGCATTGATGCTGGCCGGCCGTGGGGCGCAGGTATTCGTCTCCGATTCCGGAACGGAAGAGTCGTTGAAATCGCCGGTCGAGAGTTTGCGCGCGCGCGGCATTCGATACGAAATCGGACGGCATACGCTGGACTGTCTGGATCATGCGGATTTTGTGATCGCCAGCCCCGGCGTAAAGGCGGACAATCCGATCATTGCCGCAGCTCTGCAGCGCGAATTGCCGGTCTACTCGGAAATCGAAGCCGCCTTCTGGCTCTCGAGCGCTCCCGTTCTGGCCGTGACCGGCGCCAACGGCAAGACGACCACGACCGCTTGGCTGAGCGCGATCTATCGGGGCGCGGGTAAAGCCGCCGAAGTGGGGGGGAACATCGGCCGCGCCTATGCCGATTTTGCCACGGCCATCCCGCCCAACGCGCGCGCCATTCTGGAGGTGTCCAGTTTTCAACTCGAACGGATCGACACCTTCCGTCCCCACGTCGCCGCCATCCTCAACATCACCCCCGATCACCTCGATCGCCACGGCAACATGGCCGAGTACACACGGCTCAAATTCCGACTTCTGGAAAATCAAACGTCGGCAGACCATGCCGTGCTCAATGCTGATGACGACATCATCGGCCGCTGGAATCTGGATCATCCCCGTGGTGGATCCCACAAATGGTGGTTTTCTTCCGCTCAGCCCGTGGCTCCAGGTGTCTGGGTGGAGGATGGCCTCCTGAAGTTTGACACGGGCGCCGTCAGGGGCACGATCCCCGGTTCGGACCGTTTGCGCCCTCCTGGCCTGCACAACCAGATGAACGCCGCCGCCGCCGTGGCCATGGCCCTCGCCGATGGTCTCTCGCCCGCGGAGATCGAACCGGGCCTGATGGGCTTTGCGGGGTGCGAGCACCGCTTGGAGACCGTGGCCGACGTCGATGGCGTGACCTACGTCAACGATTCCAAGGCCACTAATCCTGATAGTGTGGCAAAGGCCATCGCCGCCTTCTCCCGGCCTCTCGTCGTCATCATGGGCGGCTTGGACAAAGGCACGGATTTCGGTTTCCTGGCGGAGGAACTCTCGCGACGGTCGCGCCTGCTCGTTTTCACCGGGGCCGCCGCCGCCAAACTTGAATTCCAACTGGGCGGCCGAGCCCCCCATCGGACCATTCCCGATTTTGCCGGGGCTTTCGCCGCGGCGTCCACGGCCGCGCGTCCCGGCGACGTCGTCCTCCTATCGCCGGGATGCGCCAGCTTCGATCAGTTCGACAATTTTGAACATCGGGGACGTGTCTTCAAAGATCTGGTGACGAACTTGGCACGGAGCCGCGGGAAGCCGGGCGCATGAAACTTCCTCTCGCCATTGCCGATGGACTGCTGGAGATTATCAGCCCACACAGTGCGCGGGCCAGAGGGCGCGAGCCGCAGCCGGCCAGCGACCGTCTGGTCTGGTTTGCGGCCATGGGGCTGATGGCCTTGGGCACGGTCATGGTCCTGTCCTCGTCGGTGATGCTGGCGGATCGACGGTTCGGCACACCCGGCTTCTTTTGGATCCGTCAGATGATCTGGTGGTTTCTGGCGACCGTCCTTCTGGTTGTCTTCTCGCGGATCGATCACCGTCATTTCCGTACCTGGGCGCCTCTGATCTTGATCCTCGGATTGGGCGGGTTGGGTGTGGCCCTGACCTTGCCGCCGATCAAGGACGTCCACCGCTGGATCAATCTCGGGCCGCTACGTCTCCAGCCGGCCGAGTTGTTCCGGCTGGCCTTTGTCGTCTATGCCGCGGCCTTTCTGGCCCGCCGGGGCGAACAGATCATCTGGGCCCGTCGCTGGCTTCTGCTCGTGGGCGTTCTGGCGCTGGGTTCGGGCCTGCTTCTGGCGATGCCGGAATTCTCGGCTGTCTTGACCCTGTGGGCGACGACGGGATTTCTCCTGTTGGCCGCCGGTGTCCGCTGGCGTCATGTTCTGCCTTCGATAGTGACTGCAGTAGTGGCATCAACGATTGTCGTCTATGGTTTTGGTTACAAGAAGGCGCGCGTCGACGACTGGCAGGCCGGGCTGACGATGACCGGGGGCTCCTACCAGGTGAAGCAATCCAAGCTCGCCTTCGGATCGGGCGGTCTCTTCGGCAAGGGGCTGGGCGAGGGGCGCGCGAAAATGTCGTACCTGCCCGAGCCGCACACCGATTTTATCCTCTCTTCGATCGGCGAGGAATTGGGACTGGTCGGCATCACGGCGGTCTGGCTGGCCTTCGGGCTTCTGGTGTACCGCGCCTGGCGGGCCGCAATGCGGGCCCCCGATCGGTTTGGATATCTGCTCTGCATCGGCATCGGGGCATCGCTCCTGGTGAATGCCGCGCTGAATGCCTCGGTCGCCACCGGCCTGTCGCCGGTGACTGGGCTGCCTTTGCCATTCGTGAGTTATGGGGGGTCGTCGCTTCTGTGCACGGCCGCGGGATGGGGAATGGTCTTGAACGTGTCGCGTTTCCGGCTCGCTGGACGGTAGGAACCAGATCATGCGGGTCCTGCTGGCGGCGGGGGGCACCGGGGGGCATCTGATCCCCGCGCTCCGTATCGCCGAAGCAATGGCCCGACGGGAGGGTGCTCTGGAAATGGTGTTTGTGGGATCGGACAGGGGATTTGAAGAGAGTGTGATCCGCCCACGGGGGTATCGTTATGTCGGCCTTCCTGCCCGCGGTTTGGCCCGCCGACGTTGGTGGCGCAATGCCTCGGCCGTCTGGAACAACCTGCGCGCGGGCCGTATGGCCAAGCAACTGATCCGGGATTTTCGGCCCGACGTCGCCGTCGGGTGCGGTGGGTATGCATCGTATTTCCCCATCCGCGCCGCAGTCCGGGCGGGAATACCCGCCGTGTTGCAGGAGCAAAACCGTCGGCCTGGACTTGTCACTCGCTGGCTGTCGCCGAAAGCCGAGATCACGTTCGTGGCCTTCCCGGAGACGCGCGAGGCGCTGCCGAAGAGCCGCCGGTCGGAATGGGTGGGCAACCCCGTTGATCCGCGTCTGGCCACACTCTCACAGGCCGAGGCGAGGCAGCACTGGAGTCTTTCCGAAGAATCGATGGTGATCTTGGTCACGGGCGGTTCCACCGGCGCCCGATCCATGAACCAGAATATCGCCCGTGGCTTGAAAACTCAGAATCCCGCCGGCACTTCGGTCATCCTCTGGCAAACCGGCGCGCAGGGGTCAACGTGGGATGGACGAGCGGCGGCGGGATGGACCGTGCGCCAATTCCCGTTCACTGATCGCATGACCGAGGCCTTCGTGGCGGCCGACGTCATCATCGCCCGCGCCGGGGCGCTCACCGTGTCGGAAATCACCGCCGCCGGCAAACCGGCGATTCTGGTTCCATTCCCATTTGCCGCCGCCGAGCATCAAAGGCATAATGCCGCGGCGCTGGCCGACGTCGGCGGGGCCGTGGTCGTGGAAGATGATCACTTAGAGGAATCCTCGTTGTTAGAGGAAGCGGTCAAGATCGCCTCCGATCTGGAGCGCCGTCGGACCATGGCGGAAGCCAACCGTTCGCTGGCGCGGCCGGATGCCGCCGACAAGATCGCCCAGCACGTAATCTCTCTAGCGCACGGCCAGCAGAATTCGACGAACTGATATGTGGCAGCGACGCGTTAAAAAACTGCATTTCGTCGGCATCGGCGGTGCGGGCATGTCGGGGATCGCCGAGATCCTCGCGGCCACCGGATTTGTCATCACTGGCTCTGATCTGGCCGATTCCGAGACGACCGTGCACCTGCGATCCCTCGGGATTCCCTGCGCCATCGGCCACGACCCGGCCCACGTCGGCTCAGCCGACGTCGTCGTGATCTCCTCCGCGGTCGCCGGGGACAACCCCGAAGTCGCAGCCGCCGTTCAGCGAGGCATTCCGGTCATCCGTAGGGCGGAGATGTTGGGCGAACTCATGCGCCTGAAATTCTCCGTTGGCATTGCCGGGACCCACGGCAAGACCACCACGACCTCGATGATTGGTCACATCCTCACGCAAGCGGGCTGGGATCCCACTGTGATTGTCGGCGGACGGTTGATTCAACTCGACGCGAACGCCCAGTTGGGCAAGAGCCAGTATCTGATCGCCGAAGCGGACGAATACGACCATTCGTTCCTCTCGCTGCATCCGACCGTCGCCATCGCCACGAATCTGGAGGAGGACCACCTCGATTGTTATGCCGATCTGGCCGATCTGCAGGACAATTTCGTGGAATTCTTCCATCGTGTCCCATTCTACGGGACCGTTCTGACCAATCGGCAGTCGCCGGCACTGCAGGCGATCTCGGCTCGGATCAACCGTCGCCATCGTACTTTCGGCACGACGCCGGATGCCGACGTCGTGGCGGAATCGCTTGCCGTGTCGTCACGCAGCAGCCGGTTCGATCTTGTCTGCGACCAACGCCGGCTTGCGACCATCGATGTCCCCCTGCCGGGGCACCACAATGCCGAAAACGCTCTGGCCGCCTGCGCGGTCGCCCTCGAACTGGAGGTTCCGGTTGAGGCGATCCGTCAGTCGCTGGCCACGTTCACCGGTGTCGGGCGGCGCTTCGAAGTGAAGGGTGTGGAAGGCGGCGTGACCGTAGTTGATGATTACGGCCATCATCCGACGGAGGTTCGCGCCGCGTTGGCCGCCGGCCGCTCCTGGCTGGCAGGGAAGGGGCGTCTCTTGGCGATCTTCCAGCCCCATCTGTATTCGCGCACCCAGCATTTCCATCATGAATTTGCCGCGGCTTTGAGCGAAGCCGATGGCGTCATCCTCGCGCCGATCTATGCCGCGCGTGAGAAACCGCTCCCGGGTGTCGCCTCTCGTCTGATAGCCGACCATCTCACAAGTAGCAATCTGCCTCTGGGCTGCACCCTGGCGCCGGATTTGGACGACGTACCTGATCTGGTGGCTGACAAGGTCAAATCCGGAGATCTGGTCATGACGATTGGCGCGGGTTCGATTTATCGGGTCGGCCCGCAAATACTGTTGCGCCTCAAACCGGAACTGGTGCGCGCCTGATGGATGCCACGCTGACATCAATTCCCATCACGGGGTATGCCGTTGCGGCGCAACCCGGTCTTTTCGGGAGACGGCGTTGGCGGCTCTGGGTTCTGTCGGCCGAAGCGGCGCTCGTGTGCATCGGTGTGGCCTTATGGCACTGGCCACTCCTCACCGTCTGGAAAGTTGCGGTCGAAGCGCCATCAGACTGGGGAAATGGGGCCGAAGCACTGGCGGTTCTGCCTGCCGATGGCAATCTGTTCCACGTCGACCCGCTCCAGACCCGTGATCGCCTCGCGGCGCAGTATGCCGATCGCGCTTCTGTTGATGCGCGCATCACATTGCCGAATACCCTGTCGATCCGAGTTGTGCCGACACCGCCCGAATTGTGGACCGACCCCTACGGCAGCGCCAGCCGCACCGGCATCGCAGTGGATGGCTCCCTCTTGAGCGATCCTCTCGACTGCCCCGTGCTGCCGACTTGGAAGCCGCCGATCTGCGCCAAAGGTCATCTCACCTTCACCGAGCGCGCCAAAACGGCCGCCGCCGCATGGGCCGAGGTTTCGGCGGCGGACACACGATACCCACGCGCCGTATCCGCATGGACTTCTGATCCATCCGTGGGATGGACCATGACCGGCGTAGACAGGAAGACCCAGATCGTCGTCGGCCGAGTCGCGCTGGGTGAACATGCCCGCGCCGCCGCCCGGCTCCTGGACGAAACCGATACGCTTCTGGCGCAACCCTGCCTCATTGACGCCCGTTTCGACGGGTATCTTTCGGTGCACCGTCTATCGGAATCAGTACCAGACTCTGTTTCGCATCTCGATTCGACGCGGGGTCCGATCAAGCTCCCTCCAACTCCCGTTCGCCCATCCAAGCCGCACAAGTCCGCCAAGAGGGCCGCATGAGCACCCAACACAATACGATCACGGGATTGGACATCGGCACCGCGGGCGTGACAGCGTTGATGGCCGAATGCTCGGCCGATCAATCTTGGACGGTGATCGGCGTCGGGCGCGCCCCGTCGTGCGGTCTGCGGCGCGGCGTCATCGTCGATCTGGAATCCACCACGGCGGCGATCGCGCGGGCCGTTTCCGACGCCGAGATGATGGCGGGTGTGTCATCGGGGCCGATCCATGCCAACATCGGCGGCGACCACATCAAGAGCGTCAATTCCCGCGGCGTCGTGGCGGTGGCGCGGCATGCCGACCGGATCGGCGTCGAGGACGTCGAACGTGTTCTGCAGGCGGCGCGCGCCGTGCCGGTGCCGTCGGACCGCGAGGTCCTGCACGTCCTGCCGCAGGAATTTCTGGTCGATGATCAGGGGGGCATCAAGGACCCGGTGGGGATGAAGGGCGCCCGGCTGGAAGTATCGGTCCACATCGTCACTGCGTCGGCCCTCGCGGTCGGGAATATCCAACATTGTGTGAGCAATGCCGGTTACGAGCTTGAGTCGCTGACACTCTCTTCCTTGGCTGCGGCCGAGGGTACATTGACACGCCGGGAACGGGACATGGGCGTGGCCTTGGTCGACGTCGGCGCTGCGCTCACCGAAATCGTCGTGATCACGGACAATGCTGTGCGTCACACCGGCGCTGTCCCCTTGGGCGGGCGCCACATCACCAACGATCTGGCGATCGGACTGCGCACTCCGGTCGAGCAGGCGGAATCGCTGAAGTCGGGGGCGCCCTGGGATGAGGCCGATCCCGATGAAACCGTCATGGTCAACGGTGTCGGCGATCAGCCGCATCGTGAGGTATCCCGTCGCGTGATCGCCGCGATTGTCGGCCCCCGGCTGGAGGAAATTTTTCAACTGGCCAAAGGGGAAATCCGGCGCACTCCCGGC
>JACQFV010000060.1 GCA_016199865.1 Candidatus Zixiibacteriota bacterium
CAACGTCAGACTGTCGATCTGCTCGCCGTGCACGGTGAGGTCTTCCATTGTCAGGATGTATCGCACCTTCATCGTTTACCCTCGTCAGGGCGCGATTCACGCCGCGCCAAGCACGATCAGGGCAAGCGAAATGCCGGACGCGGGCGGCTCAAGACGGACCGCTCGCGGAACCACCGAACTTCATGTGGGGCATTCTGTTGGAGAATCGATGCTGTGGCTGTATTCGGTGGCCCGCTGTTAAACCCTTCCCCTCGCCGCCATTCCATAGGGGTTAGAGTCCCACAGGTTGTAGCGACACGGCGACTTGGTTTTTTGCGAATCAGTTGTCCTGAATTTGTCCGGCAACCCTCACCTCGAAGATCCCGCGCTGCGGGGCCACCCCTCCCTAAAAGGGAGAGGGGGCAGACTCAGGCCACAAATCAAATTCCCTCTCCCCGTTGGGGAGGGTAGGGTGAGGGGTGACCGTAACCGGAGCGACTTATGGCCGCGTCGGGTCTGCGTCGGACTGATCAACCTGCGTGCCACACGGTGCAAATCGCCGGGTTTGCTACGCCAAGGACAGGAATAACGGATGGATCGCCGCCACCCGCTCGTGAAGCGTCGCCCGGTAGCGCAAACCGCCGCGCGGCGACTGGCGCATCAGTTCGCCGAAGCGGGCAAATTCGGCGGGATCGGCCCAACGGGCCTCGCGGATCTCCTTGCGATCAATCGGGGTGATGAGCCGATTGTCGGTCGAAGCCGTGAAGATATGCGTCGTCCAGGCAATCGTGTTGTCGCCGTCGGCGAAGACAACGTCGGCGCGTAGAATGTACGATTCCAAACGCACGCGGAGCCCCGTTTCCTCATACGCCTCGCGCGTGGCGCCGTCTTCCAGCGGCTCACCTGGGTCGAGCCCGCCGGAGGGGGGACGGTACATGCCGGGTGGATAGAAGGGCTTCGCGATCACGGCGATGCGGCCATCGCCTTCGATGTACATCGTGACGTCATGGGCGCGGCCGCGTTTCTGACTGGCCTTGATCCCGGCGTAATCCTCGGGTGTCACCGGCTGATTGTGTGTCCAGCGCTTGGGGGCGCCGTAGCGCTCCTCCCAGGCGGCGACGTCATCGGGTGATATGAAACTCACTGCCGGGGCTTGCGGCGAGCGCTATGAGTCGTGGCGTCGGGAATGTTGAGCATTGTGAACGTGCCGATTGCGACCGGGTTCTTGCGGGGTGAGCCGTAGACTCGTGCTTCCGCCACCGTCACACGCCGACCGGGTTGGATGACCCGCGCCTCGGCCATGGCCCGCCCGCGCGCCACCGGGGCAAGGAAATTCACCTTGAATTCGATTGTGACGACATCGGTGCCGTCGGGCACAATAGTCAGTGCCGCAAAGGTGGCTGTTGTGTCGGCCAGAGCCGCCACCACGCCGCCGTGCAGGATCCCCTGATATTGGTGGAGGTGGGTGGTGACCGGCATGGCGATCCGGGCTGAACCGGGCGCCAGTTGCAAGAGTTTCATCCCAACCCAATGGGGAAAACTCGCTACGGCGATTCGCCGTTTGAGCATTCGTCGTCGTGAGGCGGACAGGGTCGGGCTGGCAGAGGATTGTGGGTTCATACGATGGGTGTGACCTCCGTCTGCAGTGGCAGCGTCGTGATCTCTGCCTTCCCATTCTGGATCAGGACGTTGATCTCGGAGCGAATTCCGAATTCGGCAAGATAGATTCCCGGTTCGATGGTGAAGGCCATGCCTTCTTGCAGTCGACGGCGGTCCTGGGTTTCCAGCCCATCGATGTTGGGGCCGACGTCATGGACCTGCGTACCGATCGAGTGACCGGTTCGATGCAGGAATCGGTCACCATATCCGGATTTCACAATCACCTCGCGCGCCGCGGCGTCGACTTCGTATCCATGTACCAGCTGTCCCGCGCGGAGGCGCTCGTTCACGAACGCGACCGCACCGTCGCGGGCGGCGGCCACGGGAGCAAAGACTGAAGCGATTGTTGACGGAACGGTCGGGCCGGTGAAACCCGTCCAGGTGATGTCGGCATAGGCCGCCTCCGGCTCATCGCATTTGGCCCACAAATCGAGAAGAATCAGCTGCCCGGCGTCGATCCGTGCCGATGACTGCGAGTCCGGCTCATAATGCGGATTGCCGGCGTTGGCGTCGACGGCACAGATCGGGCCGTCGTCGCAGATCAGGCCCAATCGGGCAAATTCCTTCCGCACGAAGGCGGCCACGGCATACTCGGTCAGGGTCTTTCGGCCGCGCACATGGTCGCCGATGAGCGCGAATGCCCGATCCTTGATCTCCAGCAATCCCGCGGCGGCGCGTCGGTGAAGGGCAATCTGCTTGGGGGACCAGCGGGCGCTGAACTGGGCGACCAGATCGGCCGAGGAGACGACCTCGGTGCCGAGCGCGCGCACTTTCTCCACGGTCCCGGCGTCCACGCGCGCCACGTACGGGATGGCATTGCCGGGTGAGTATTCCATCGCCACGCGTTTCCTGCCGGAGAGAATTTGCTTCAACAGCGCGTCCAATTCCTGCCAGGTGCGATAATGGTGATGCCGGCCCGGCACCCCGGCGAAGCCGATTTCTTCCATGAGGTGACAGATAACCTCCGGCTCCCCCGTGGCGGGAATCAACAGAAACCAGCGACGGGTGACGAATCCGTGCAAACCGGCGATCCGGCGGGCGATCGGATTGAGACCATGAAAGTCGTAGAGCAGCCAGCCGTCGAGCTCCTCCGCCCGCAGCGCCGCTTGAATCTCGTCTGTCCTGATTGCCATTCGCTTCTCGCCAGCCGTGCGGCCAGCGGCATAAGAAACGCGCCGCCGCGGGATCGAAACAAGTCTGTTTGCCCAGCACCCCCCGCTAAATCTTTCAAATTCGTGATTGACAGCCCGGCACACGGTTGATATTGATTGCCGCACAGGAAAGGGAGTCCCGGCTGACGGGACAGGTCACGAATGGCGATCACACCGGATGATGTGGCGTATACGGCACGTTTGGCCCGGCTGGCGCTGACGGACGAAGAAATTGCCCGCTTGGGGCGTGACTTGGGCCGGATCAGCGCCTATGTCGCGCAACTGACCGAGGCGGTCGCCGCCGGCGAAGCCGCCCGGCCGGTACTGCCTTTGATTGCGGACGCCGAGGCGTTGCGTGACGACGTCGTGCAGCCGAGTTTGCCGGTCGAACAAGCGCTTTCCGGCGCGCCCGACGTGAAAGGTCCCTTCTTCCGGGTTCCGAAGGTGATCGGCTGAGTTGGTGATTCGCGCCACATTGCCGATGGCGAAGTGCATACGGGCCGACGACATTATCGGCGTCATTCCCGCTCGCTGGGGATCGGCACGATTTCCCGGCAAGATGGTGGCGCCGATCGCGGGACGGCCGCTCTTGGAATGGATCATTCGGGGATGTAAACGGTCCGAACGGGTCAAGCGCTGGATTGTCGCGACGGATGATGGACGCATCGCCGATGTCGCGCGCCGATCGGGAGCCGAAGTGGCGATGACCTCCTCACGAATCCGAAGCGGCTCGGATCGCGCCGCCGCGGTCGTGGCGCACCAGAAAGCCCGTTGGGTGGTCAATTGGCAGGGTGACGAATGGTTGCCAAATGGACGGCCGGTTGACACGATTGTCGCGGCGCTGGAATCGCATCCGGGCTGTGACGTGGCGACTCTGGCCCGGCCGATGGCGGCTGCCGAGAAGACCAATGCGAATCGCGTGAAGGTGGTCTTGTCGCAAAGTGGGCGCGCGCTGTACTTTTCACGGTCTCCCATCCCCCATGATTCGGCGGGGTCCAAGCCCACGTTATTGCATATTGGCGCGTATGCTTTCTCGAAGTCAATGTTGTTGCAATTCTCCGCGTGGACGCCGACGCCGTTGGAAAAACAGGAGAAGTTGGAACAACTGCGGCTGTTGGAACATGACGTGCCCGTGGCCGTGGGAATCTGCCGGACGAAGACATTCGGGATCGATACGCCCGCGGATGCCCGCGGCTTGGAAAAATATTTGACCAAACGCCGATCATAATTGTGGGGGGGGAAGAAAGATGGATTCCGTGGAGCCGCGACAGACCAAGCATGTTTTCGTAACCGGCGGTGTGGTCTCCTCACTGGGGAAGGGGATCGCCTCGGCGTCGCTGGGGCTCTTGCTCAAGCGGCGCGGCTTGCGCGTCGGCCTGCAGAAGTTCGATCCCTATCTCAACGTCGATCCCGGCACCATGAACCCCTTCCAGCATGGCGAAGTATTTGTCCTCGATGACGGCGCCGAAACCGACCTCGACCTCGGTCATTACGAGCGATTTCTGAGTGAAAATCTCACCCGTCAGAGCAATGTCACGACCGGCCAGATTTACGAGACCGTCATCTCCCGCGAACGGCGCGGCGACTACCTCGGCGCCACCGTGCAGGTGATTCCCCATGTCACCAACGAGATCAAGTCGCGAATCCGGCGTCTGGAACGGCGCAATGGTGCAGTCGACGTTGTCATTACCGAAATTGGCGGCACCGTCGGCGACATCGAATCGCAACCCTTCCTTGAGGCGATCCGCCAGATGGGACTCGAAAGCCCTCCGGGCACCACGTTGTACATCCACCTGACGTTGATACCATTCATCGATGCCGCGGGCGAACCGAAGACCAAGCCCACGCAGCATTCGGTCAAGGCCCTGCGTGAAATCGGGATCCAGCCGCATCTGCTCTTGTGCCGGACGGCGTCCGAACTGTCCGAGGAAATCCGCGCCAAGATCGGCCTGTTCTGCAACATGCCGGCCAGTGCGGTATTCTCGGCCGTCGACGTCAATTCGGTCTACGAAGTGCCGCTTCTGTTCCACGAGCAGGGCGTCGATGATCTGGTCTGCCGGACGCTTCTTCTGGAGACACCGCCGCCGCAATTGGACGACTGGCACGCGATGGTTCATCGCATCAAGAATCCGGGGCGACGGGTGCGGATCGCGATTTGCGGGAAGTACGTTAGCTTGAAAGACGCCTACAAATCGATCATCGAGTCGTTCGTCCATGCCGGGGTTGCCAATGATGCCCACGTCGAATTGGTGTGGGTTTCCTCCGAGAGCATCAAGAAACAGGGGCCGGAACCATTCCTCGACAACGTTGATGGTCTTTTGATTCCCGGCGGATTCGGAGAACGCGGCGTCGAGGGAAAAATCGAGGCGATCCGTTTTGTGCGCCAGCATGGCATCCCATTCTTGGGGATTTGCCTGGGGATGCAGTGCGCCGTGATCGAATACGCCCGCTCTGTCTGTTCACTGGAGAACGCGCAATCGACCGAATTCAACCGCGAGGCGCCGCATCCCGTCATCACCCTGCTCTCCGAGCAGCGCGAAGTCACCAACATGGGCGGGACGATGCGTTTGGGGGCCTATCCCTGCGTGATCAAAGAGGGGACCAAGTCGCACCAGGCCTATGGCACCACGCAAATTTCCGAACGCCACCGGCACCGTTATGAATTCAACAATCAATACCGCGATTTGATTCTGCAGGCGGGGATGATTGCGGCTGGATTATCCCCCGACGGCACTCTGGTGGAGATCATCGAAGTCCCCGACCACCCGTGGTTTGTCGCGGTCCAGTTCCATCCCGAACTCAAGTCCCGTCCCACCGATCCGCATCCTCTTTACCGCGATTTTGTCGCCGCCGCGGTGAAGTTCCGGGCCTCACGCCAGACACAGGCCGTGGTCGGGCGGCACGAGGCCGGGATGGCATAGCGGCTGGCGCGATTCGATCGGTGCTTTCGTAGCAGGTGGTCTGGGCCAGGGTTTGACCGGAGGCTTCCTATCCGATCAAAATCGGGCCTTGACTGAGGACTGTCTTTGTGTGTCTATTGAGGGTCTTGCGACAGGGAGGGTCGCTGACAAACGGCATTGAGATTGCTGTAAACATTTGTGGCTCTTGTGCGTATCACTTCTACGGAAGGAGCGATACCGCACTGATTACACGCCGTTGAGCCGACATGGGGGTACGTGTTGGCAATGAGAGTGACAACAGAATACGGTACCGCTCACGCATCGGTCGGAAAGTGCCGATGTAGCCGGAGGACACCATGCCAGTAGCTGGGGACTGTGCTATGGACACAAATGAACTAATCCAGAAGGGCGAGAAAATTTACACTCGCCTAAAAGCGAAACTTGAAAGCGAGCATCATGGGAAGTTCGTGGCGATTGATGTTTCGACCGAAGAAACCTATGTAGGCGATTCAGTCGAAGCGGTGCTTGAATCTGCCGTCACCGCCAAACCCGACGGGTTTTTCCACATCGTCCACATAGGGTCCGGGAGCGTCTATCGCCTCGGCACGGTTATGACAGATGCTTCTCAGTGGAAGTTTTGATTCGCTCGGTCATCCACGCATTGTCGTGCAAATGGGCGCCCCTGTGCAGGGGGCGCCTTTGTTTGATGTTCTCGGAATGTTCGACACCGGCTGCACTGCTGCCGCGTTGATACCTGTTGATGCCGCCCTGCTTATGCGATCGCGAATGGTTGGATCGGTCTTAACCAAATTCGCAAACAATCAACAAGCCCCCCTTCCAGTGTGTAGGGCCTTTTGCAAAATCCAGAATGTCCAGAAGATTGCCAATGTGATTGTTGCCCCTCAGGGATCCGATGTCTTATTCGGCATGGAATTACTCCGACTTTTCGGCCTGAAGGCCGTTATCGACCCCGCACAGAATAAAGCAGAACTCTCTTCTTGATCTTAAACTAACCCACTACCGCCGTCTTTCGGCTCTGGTGAGAGAGCCGCATTTGCTGTATATTGACTGGCTGTGAAAACCGCCGGCGAGAATTCTTCATCGCGCACCTTCCGCGTTGGCCCACACCGTGTCGGTGGCGGCGACCTACTCTGGATTCTCGGCCCGTGTGTCCTTGAGTCGCTCGATCTGGCGCTGCGTGTCGCGGAGCGGCTGGCCAAAGCGGTGGAAACAGAAAATCGCGCGATTGTCTTCAAGTCATCGTATGTGAAGGCCAACCGTTTACGCGGCGATTCCTTCACCGGTCCCGGATTGGACGAGGGGCTGCGCATGTTGGAACGGGTGCGCGACAAGACCGGATTGCCCTTGACCACCGACGTGCACACGGCATCGGAGGCGAGGGCAGCCGCCGAGGTGGTCGATTTGCTCCAGATACCGGCCTTTCTGTGCCGTCAGACCGATCTGGTCGTGGCGGCGGCGAAGACCGGCAAGCCCTTGAACATCAAGAAGGGGCAGTTTCTGTCCCCCACCGACATGGGGCACATCGCCGACAAGGCCGTGCAGGCGGGCAACGACAAGGTCATCCTCACCGAGCGCGGCACCAGCCACGGTTATGGCGATTTGATCGTCGATTTCCGGTCGCTGCCGATCATGCGCGCGCTGGGCTATCCCGTCTGCTACGACGCCTCGCATTCCGTACAGACTCCCGGCTCGTCCGGGGGGCGTTCGGGGGGACGGCGGGAATTCCTCGTGCCCTTGTTGCGCGCCGCGCTGGCGGTCGGAGTCGATGCCATTTTTTGCGAAGTTCATCCCGATCCCGCACGCGCGCTGAGCGATGCGGACACACAATGGCCGTGGGATCGGTTGGAGGAGTTGTTTGAGGCCGCGGACATGGTACGGGCAACAGACGATTCCAAGGTTGGGGTAGATGTTTGATGATCGGTCAAAAGCGGCGGGCATAGCCCGCCCTACAGTGCCCGTCGTAGGGTGGGCTCCGCCCACCAGCCGGGAGGAATGTGGCGGCCGCTAAGCCCAGACGGCCCTCGCGGGCCCGTCTGGCGAAGATCCGGCTTCTGATCTTCGATTTGGATGGCGTCATGACCGACAACTACGTGTATATCACGGAGAACGGCGAGCGGGCCAAGCGCTTTTGGGTGCCCGATGGAGTCGGCGTGTTCATGGCGCATCAAGCCGGTATCAAAATGGCGATCATTACCGGCAATGATGATCAGTCGACACGTCATCGCGCCTCGTATCTGCGCATAACGGATCTCCATCAGGGCATCCGCGACAAACTGCCGGTCTACGAGGATCTGAAACTGAAACAGGGCGTGACGGACGCCGAGTGCCTGTTCATCGGCGATGATCTACCCGACCAGTCGATTTTCCGCTGCGCCGGAATTGGGCTGGCGCCGCTCGATGCGCATCCGCAGATTCTCGAACTGGCGAATTGGATCGGGCGATGCCGCGGTGGTCAGGGCATTGTGCGCGAGGCGATTGACGCGCTTCTGGAGGCACGGGGATTTGTATGGCCCGGAGCGGGGAAACGGCAAACAGGGTGAAACCAACGACGCGCGTCATTCTGCGCACGCCGCGTCCGGCCCGCAATCGGGTCACGGCATCCGGCGCGCCCGGGCTTTCGCCGCGTTGCCGCATCGCCCGCGATGTGCTCGAGCGCGAAGCCCGGGCGGTGTCGGCCTTGGCGGATCGGCTGGATCACCGATTCGATCAGGCCGTCGCGGTGATGCTTAAGTCCACCGGCCGCGTGATCGTCACCGGCATCGGCAAGTCAGGGTTGATCGGACAGAAAATCGCCGCAACGCTCTCCTCGACCGGCACGCCCGCCTTCTTTCTCCATCCCGTCGAAGCGGGGCACGGCGATCTGGG
>JACQFV010000061.1 GCA_016199865.1 Candidatus Zixiibacteriota bacterium
CTTGATCGGCGAGAGGCGCGGGTCGAGCGCGATCACGGTGCGCTTCTCCCCTTTCACTTCCTCCTCGCGGAAGCCATCGACCAGGCAGACAAGCGTGGTCCGGTCGGCGCCGGCCGAGGTCTCGATGATGAACGGGACGAACCGCTCGCGCGTCTCTTCATCGAAATACGACAGGTCGACACCGGTCGCCTCTTTGTGGCGCGACAGATCGAAATCGGTACGGTTGTGGATGCCCTCGAACTCCTTCCAGCCGAAGGGGAATTCGTATTCGACGTCGTAGGCGTCCTTCGCATAATGCGCCAATTCGCCGGGGCCATGCTGATGGAAGCGAAGCTTCTCTTTACGGATTCCGAGGTCGAGATACCATTCGCGCCGGACCTGTTTCCAATAGTCGAACCATTTCTGGTCTTCCTTGGGATGGACGAAGTATTGCATCTCCATCTGCTCGAATTCGCGTGAGCGGAAGATGAAATTCCCCGGTGAAATCTCATTGCGGAAGGCCTTGCCGACTTGCGCGATGCCGAAGGGCAGTTTGCGGCGCATCGGCCCCTGCACGTTGAGGAAATTCACATAGATTCCCTGCGCGGTCTCCGGGCGCAGGTAGACAATCGACGCTTCCTCCTCAACGGGACCCATGAAGGTCTTGAACATCAAGTTGAACTGCCGGGCCTCGGTGAATTTCCCCTCCTCTTGGCATTTCGACGCCTTGCGTCCCTTGTAGGCGGGGCTGCCGCACATTGCCTCTTCGATCTGATCGGAGCGGAACCGCGTCTTGCATTCCTTGCAGTCGACCAAGGGGTCGGTAAATCCGGCGACGTGGCCGGAGGTCTCCCAGACTTTGGGATGCATGAGGATGGCGGCGTCGATGCCCTCGATGTCATCGCGGCGGTGGGTCATCGATTTCCACCAGTGCTCCTTGATGTTGCGCTTGAGTTCGACGCCGAGCGGGCCGAAATCCCAGCACGAGTTGAGGCCGCCGTAAATTTCGGATGAGCCGAAGACGAAGCCGCGCCGTTTGCACAGCGAGACGATTTTTTCCATCGTGGGATCAGCGCCCGGTTGGGCCATGTTGCCTCCGCATTCGTCGTCTACCGTAGGGGCCGGTCTGAGACCGGCCCGTGTACTTAGAACCAAGATGGGCAGGTCTGAGACCTGCCCCTACAAGCCCGGGCACAAATAAGTCGCTACAAGCATGCACCTGTCATTCTGAGGCCCGTTACCGCGAAGCGGTAAGGGACGAAGAATCTCTATAAATTCCCCGGTGACGTGGCAGCCATAGAGATCCTTCGCCCGATCCGCCGTTGGCGGATCGGACTCAGGATGACAGTAGTGTTGTTTCTACTCACAACGATTCCATCCGTCGGGCGAAATCCAGCGACTTGATCCAAGCGCCGCCCAGATGATAGCGCGCAAAATCCTCGATCGCCCGGGCCAGTTGTGTGAGCGCCTCCGGATCGATCGCGGGTTCGCCGGGGTCCAATATCGGCGCCGCCTGCCGCGCACGCAACTCCGACAGCGCCATGGGCGAGATCACGTGCGCGCGCATGGCCTCGGGACGTTCCTGGCGGCAGGTGCGGCAGACGATTCTGCCCGCGGCGGCATCGAAGATCACCGTCTGGTCATCGCGCGGTTTGCGCCGGCAGGTGTCGCACTGATCAAACTGCGGACGAAAGCCCAGGTGAGCCAACGCCCCCAGAAGGAACCCCCAGAATTGCCGCTCCAAAAGCGTGTCCGGAAGTTGCGCCATCGTCGTCAGGGTCGATGTCGCCAGATGGAACATCGCCTCGTCGCCTTCCTCCCGTGTGTGGCGGTAGAGGAATTCGGCGACCGCGAATGCATAACCGGAGCAGGGCAGGGAATTCGTCAACGGAAGCCACGGCACGAGGGCGCGGCAGGAGGACAACAGTTGGAGTTGTTCCCGGGGCTTCTTGTAGATCACGCATTCGGCGATCGAGAGCGGCTCCAGATGCCCCCAGAACTGCGACTTGGGCCGGAAGGCGCCTTTGGCGATGACGGAGAGCCGTCCCCAAGCGCGCGTGTAGAGGACGGCGATCTTCGATGTCTCGGAGAATTTCTGCACCGAGAGGCAGATCGCCTCGGTGACCTCAGGGCCTGGCATTGTTGCCCACGGGGGCGGCGCGCGAGGAGTCGGGGGTCAATTCGTAGATCGTTTCATCGGGGCGCGACAAATGGTACTCCGTGCGGGCGATTTTCTCGATGTAGGTCGTATCGCTTTCCAGCAATCGCCGCCTTGTGTCGAGATCGATGGCCTGCGCCGACAGTTCCAGCTCCTGCTTGCCAAGCTGGCGACGGAGCCGTTGCAAGGACACAAGCCGTGACAGCCCCATCTCGCCGGCGACAAAAAAGTACAAGAGTAACCCGCCGAAAACGGTGAGCGCGAATGGACGAAACCACGGCGGCAAGGCGCGCCCCGGCCTGCGAAAGGCGCGGGAGGAAAATTCACTCACCGTGACGAGGCCGCGTCGGCGCGAACGGGGACGGCGGCGGAAGAGCGGGGTCATCGATGTTGCCCCACTGTGGATCTGGCTTGCGCTGTCCGCAATGTCGCTGCCCGTGCGGCAGAGGGCAGATGACCCTCACCCCAGCCCTCGCCCTGGAAGGGAGAGGGGGAGTTTTCTGTCCCCAATAGTTTCGTTCCCCTCTCCCCTATGGGGAGAGGGTTAGGGTGAGGGGAAAATCGGCAACGATTCCGCCAGCTCATGACTGCCGGAACGCTCCCCGTCCCAGATAGACGGCGCGGCTGCCCAGTTGCGCTTCGATGCGCAGAAGTTGGTTGTACTTGGCGACACGGTCCGTGCGGCAGGCCGAGCCGGTCTTGATCTGGCCTGTGCCGGTCGCGACCGCGAGATCGGCGATGGTCGTGTCCTCGGTTTCGCCGGAGCGGTGCGAGATCACGGAGGCATACCCGGCGCGGGTGGCCATGTCGATTGTGTCGAGCGTTTCCGTCAGGGTGCCGATCTGGTTCAATTTCACCAGAATCGCATTGGCGCACCCGGATTCGATCCCGCGGCGCAACCGTTGTGGATTGGTGACGAAGAGATCATCGCCGATCAACTGGATCTTGCCGCCCAAGCGTTCGGTGAGCAACCGCCAGCCGTCCCAGTCGTCCTCCGCCATGCCGTCCTCAAGGGAAACAATCGGATAGCGTTTGACCCAATCGCCCCAAAGGTCGACCAGCTTCTCCGGCGACAGCGAACGCTTCTCGCCTTTCAATTCGTACTGCCCGGATTTCTTGTTGAAGAATTCGCTCGCGGCCGGATCGAGCGCGAAGGCGACGTCGGCGCCGAGACTGTACCCCGCCGCCTCAACTGCCTCCGACAGCGCTTCCAGTGCATCCTCGTTCGATTTCAGATTCGGGGCAAAGCCGCCCTCGTCGCCCACGGCCGTCGACAGACCCTTCTTGTTCAAAATTCCCTTGAGCGCGTGAAACACCTCGACACCTGCCTGCAGCGCTTCGGAGAAGCGGGGAAAGCCGACGGGCGCGATCATGAATTCCTGGAAATCGACGTTGTTGTCGGCGTGCTTGCCGCCATTGAGGACGTTCATCAGCGGCACGGGCAGGATTTTCGCGTTGGGGCCGCCCAGATAGATGTACAGCGGGATTCCCGCCGACTCGGCCGCGGCCTTGGCCACGGCGAGTGAGACCCCGAGGACGGCATTGGCGCCGAGTTTCGATTTGTCGCTTGTGCCGTCGAGTTCGATCAAGAGCGAATCGAGATCGGGCTGGTCGAAGGCATCGATATCGGCATGTTGCAGTTCCGGCCCGATGGTCTCGTTGACGGCATCAACGGCCTTCTGCACCCCCTTGCCGCCATAGCGCTCGGGGTCGCCATCGCGTTTTTCGAGGGCCTCATGCGAGCCGGTGGAGGCGCCCGATGGCACCGCGGCGCGGCCAATTGACCCGTCCTCAAGGGCGATTTCGACCTCGACGGTGGGATTGCCACGGCTGTCGAGTATTTCACGCGCCAGACAGACTTCGATGGA
>JACQFV010000058.1 GCA_016199865.1 Candidatus Zixiibacteriota bacterium
ATCATTGGCGCTGGTTTTCAGACGTTTCTCCAAATCCCAGGGCGTCCCCTTGCCATCCAGGTAGTCCTGCATGGTCTGCCGGAAGGCCACGGGCGGCACGTAGCCGACAATGCGATCCACTTCCTGTCCCCCCTTGTTGGTGAGGACGCAGGTGGGGTAGCGCCAGATTCCGAAGGTGCGGGCATTGGCCGTGTCCACTTCGGCGTTGGAGCGGGCGAAGACAACCCGCTTGCTGAGCGCCATGACTCCGGGATCGGTGAAAGTCGATTCGTCCATGGCTTTGCACCACTGGCACCAGTCGGTATAGAATTCTATGATGACTTGCCGATCATTGGCGGCCGCGCGCGACGTGGCGGAATCGAGCGTGTGGGCCCAGTCGATGTGCGTGATGACAACGTTCTCGACGCTCTCAGGCGGCCCATAAATCTCATCCGCCGCCCACGCCGTCCCTTCGTTGTGAGGACTCATCGCGAGCCACAGACACACGCCAATGAATGCAATCCGCCGAATCACGGTCAGCATATCAGTCTCAGCCACGGGCTCTTGGTGATACACCTTGTGGCGCTGCCGTCATCGTGGTCGACGGGGATTCACCAACATTGTGACCGGCGACCTCTCGCAAGGCCTGGACGAAGCGATCCAACGTCTGGCGGCCGTGCTTCTCGGTGACACAGACGAGGAATCGGCGCTCGAATCCCGGGAAACGCCCCCCCAAATCAATTCCGCCCAGAATCCGATGCTCGCGCAAGCGCTCCAGCACAACCCGTGCATTCAACGGCGCCTCGACCACGAATTCATTGAAGAATTCCGGCCCGAATGGCACGTCGTATCCGGGCAGGCGCGCAACCTCTTCGGCCAGATAGTGGGCGCGTTGCATGCAGGTCTGTGCCAGGGCCGCGATGCCGCGGCGCCCGAGCAGGGCCATGTGAATCGCCGCACGAGTCGCCAAGAGGGCCTGCGCCGTGCAGATGTTCGAGGTCGCCTTTTCACGGCGTATATGTTGTTCGCGAGTCTGCAGCGTCATGACATAGGCGGTCTTCCCCCGCGCATCCACCGACCGGCCGACCAGCCGTCCGGGTAAACGCCGGATGAATTCACGTCGCACGGCGAACAGCCCCAAAAGCGGCCCGCCGAACGAAGGAGGGCTGCCCAGGCATTGCCCCTCGCCCACGGCCACGTCGGCGCCGCATTCCCCCGGCGGTCTGATCAGCCCCAGTGCGATCGGATGAAAAACCGCCACCATGAGAGCACCGCAATTACGAGCAATCCGGGCCCCTCGCTCCCAATCCTCCAGCATGCCGAAATAATTGGGCGAGGGCATGACGATGCAGGCGGTGTCGGCATCGCCCATCTGCCCGAGCCGGACAAAATCCGCGCGACCGTCGGGCCCAACGGCGCTTTGGATGGCAACCGACTGCGCCGACAGGTAGGTCTCGAGGATACTCCGATATCGAGGGTTCAGGGTACCGGCCAGGATGATGGTCTTGCGCCCCGTGTGGGCCAAGGCCAAGAGCGCCGCCTCGGCCACCGCCGAACCGCCGTCGTAGAGCGACGCCTGCGCTACGTCCATCGCCGTCAACCGCCGGATCATCGACTGGTATTCGTACGTCGCCTGCAACGTGCCTTGAGCGACTTCGGGTTGATAGGGCGTGTAGGCGGTGTAGAATTCGGAACGTGAGGCCACGTGATCGACCGCGGCGGGAATGTGGTGATCGTAGATCCCTCCCCCAAGAAACGAGGTCACACCCTCCGGCACGGCGTTGGGAGCCGCCAACGACTCCAACAGTTGATCGACCTCGGATTCGGCCAGACCGTCCGGTAGATCCAGCGACGCCTTTTGACGAACATCCACCGGAATCGGTGCGAGAAGCTCCTCGAATCGGCGCACCCCGATCGTGCGCAGCATTGCCTCGCGGGTTTGGTCGGTGTGCGGAGTGTATGGCATTCAACTTCGGTGGTTGCAGACTACTCGACAAGTCACGGTGCGAACACTTTCAAACTCCTGGGACGACGTGATGGGTTCGAGACCGTCGTCACGCATGCCCCGCCTGCCCGATCAATTGGCCGTATTCTCCGGGACTGAGCAACATGCCCAATTCCTTGGGATCGCCCAGACGGACTTTGATCATCCATCCCTCGCCATAGCAGTCCTGATTCACCAGATTGGCTTCTTCGGTGAGGCGGGCATTGACGGCCGTCACCGTGCCTGAAACCGGCGCGTACAATTCCGCGACTGTCTTCACCGCTTCGATCGTGCCGAAGCGGGCGCCGGCCACCAACTTTTCGCCGACCGGGGGCAACTCCAGATAGACGACGTCGCCCAGTTCCCCTTGCGCAAAATCAGTGACGCCCACAGTCCCGGTGTCGCCGTCCACACGAACCCATTCATGATCTTTGGTGTATTTGAGATCGTCTTTAATCACACATCCTCCCGTCGCCGGGCCGGAAAATACCCCAAACCCACTGCAGGGGCAAGCGGCGCCGCGCCCTGACGAAATGGTTCTACACTGGCGCAGGCCGGCGCGGCCTGTCAAATTATTTCCGGCGCCACGGCGTGCGGAGCCGGGACCACGGAAACTGGGAGCGAAATCTCACTCCGGGAATTGAGAAGGCGCTCCGCAAAGGTGGTGTCGAATCGCCCGGAGCGGAATTCTTCGGTGTCGAGGAGCCTCTGATGGAATGGGATGGTCGTCTTGACACCCTCCACGATGAACTCACCCAACGCCCGCCGCATCTTGGTGAGTGACCCGTCGCGGGTCTTGCCATGCACAATCAGCTTGGCCAGAAGAGAGTCATAGTACGGCGGGATGGCGTACTGGGCGTAGCCATGGGTGTCGACGCGGACCCCATGCCCGCCGGGGACATGAAATGACGTGATCCGACCGGGCGAGGGGCGGAAATCATGGTCCGGGTCTTCGGCATTGATGCGCGCCTCCAGCGTATGCCCGGAGAAGGTGACCTGCGACTGGGTGAACCCGAGGGGCTCCCCGGAGGCGATCAGGATCTGCTGTTTGACCAGATCGATGTCGGTCTGCTCTTCGGTCACCGGGTGCTCGACCTGAATCCGGGTGTTCATCTCCATGAAATAGAACTGCCCGTCGGCACCGACGAGAAACTCGACGGTTCCGGCCGAACGGTAGGCGACCGCGTCGGCCGCCAAGAGCGCCGCCCCGCCCATCCGTCGCCGCGTCGGCTCATCGATGCCCGGCGATGGGGATTCTTCCATCAGTTTCTGGTGGCGCCGCTGGATGGTGCAGTCGCGCTCGCCCAGATGCACAAGATCGCCGCGTGAGTCGCCCAGGACCTGAAACTCAACGTGACGCGGCCGATCCAGATACTTCTCGATGTAGATTTCGGAATTGCCGAATGCTGCCTGTGCCTCCCCCTGCGCCGCCAGAATCAATTTTTCCAAATCCCCCGGCTCGCGGCAGATACGCATGCCGCGCCCGCCGCCACCGCCGGAGGCCTTGATCATGATCGGAAAGCCGATCCGATCGGCGACGGCGATGGCCTCACGCAGCCCCGGAAGTGGACCATCCGACCCCGGCAGGATCGGCACCCCCGCTTCTTTCATGGTGCGGCGCGCCTCGGACTTATCGCCCATGCGACGGATGGTGTCCGGCGTCGGTCCGATGAAGGTCAGCCCACAGGCGCCGCAAATGTCCGCAAATTCCGCGTTCTCCGACAGAAATCCATATCCGGGATGAATGGCCTCCGCCCCGGTCACTTCGGCAGCCGCGATGATGCGCCGGGCATCGAGGTAGGACTGGGAAGGAGCCGCCGGACCGATGCAGACTTCCTCGTCGGCAAATCGCACGTGCAACGACTCACGATCCGCCTCGGAATAAATGGCCACAGTCGGCACCCCGAGTTCACGGCAGGCGCGAATGATCCGCAGGGCGATTTCGCCCCGGTTGGCGATCAGAATTTTTTTGAACATGTGTGGTTCGGAACGACCGACAGGGCGGCCGGCCAGCGGTCGCTTATATCCGGCCGTCCAAACGGGATGGAACTTAAGGTCGATACAGGCGGAGAGGGCTCACTCAATCGCCTCCTCGTCCTCTTCCTCTTCCATCTCGTATTCGCCCTCCTCGTCGGCGTCCACCAGTTCGAACTCGTGCTCTTCGGCACACGTCCTGGAACAGTATACATGTTTCTTGCGGCGGACGGGGGCTCCCTCGATTTCTATGCCGCAGTAGTCACAGACCTGCATCGCGCGTCCCTCACTTGAGATACCATCGTTCCCTTCGTTACCGCCGTCGCGGACCCCGCCGTCGCGGGCACCGCTCCGGCTCCCAGCGCCGCCCCTAATATTTCACGGCGGGCACTCTGTCAACCAAAAATTCGCGCGCCCAGATGACGGAATTGAAGTCGTCTCAGTGCCGATTGGTTCCCAGGGGTGTGGCGAAAAGACCGGTCCGGCCCGCCTGGAGGCGGGCGGGGATTCATCCCGAAGGACTCACCCTGAAGGACGCCAAGTTTCCCATCGACCCAGGCGAAGAGCATGCGGTCGAATCTTCTCGAGAATAGAGCAGATCGCAAAAGAGAATGCGTGCCCGTTGGAATCGAAGCCGGACAGGCACCCCGTCCAGTCCCCTTAGACTCGAACCCGATCAGCCGTTGCGCAGTTCGAATTCCCGCCAGCCCCGTTCCGACGCGCCGGTGATGCCGCGGAGGCGCAGATCGAAATCGTCGCTGTTGGTGGCGTTGGCGCTTGCCGTCTCGTAGGAGATCATGTTCTGGCGGTACCAGCGCATGATCGATTGATCAAAGGTCTGCATCCCGTACTGGGTCGCGCCGCTTTCGATCAGGTCATGAATCGTGGAGGTCTTGCCCGGGTCGAGGATCGCATCACGGACCGCGGCCGTGCCGATCATCACTTCGATGGCCGGAATCCGGCCGGGGCCATCGGAGCGCGGCAGCAGGCGCTGGCAGATCACGGCCGACAATGTCCCGTGCAGCATGAGGCGGACCTGCTGATGCTGGTGTGGCGGGAAAAAGGAGATAATGCGCGAAATCGTCTCGACGGCGTTCAGGGTGTGCAGGGTCGTCACCACCAGATGGCCGGTGTCCGCCGCGGTCAGGGCGATCATCATCGTCTCCACGTCGCGGATCTCACCAATCAGGACAACGTCCGGATCCTGGCGGAAGGCATGGCGCAACCCGGAGGCAAAGGACTCGGTATCGCCGCCGACTTCGCGTTGGGAGACAATGCTCTGGCGGTCCCGGAAGATGTACTCGATCGGGTCCTCGACTGTCAGGATATTCTCCGCCCGAGTGGCATTGATCTCCTCGATCATCGCCGCCATGGTCGTGGACTTGCCCGATCCGGTGGTGCCGGTCACGACGACCAACCCGCGGTGTTGTTCGCAGAGTTTCCGGACGATGTCCGGCAGATGAAGGTCTTCAAACGTCGGCACGGTCGTGTGAACGGAGCGGATGGCGACGCCGCTGGTTCCGCGCTGACGGAACATGTTGATGCGAAACCGTCCGAGCTTGGCGACGCCCAGGGCCAGGTCCATCTCCTGCCGCGCCACGAAACGGCGCTTCTGCTCCTCGCTGAGGATCTGAGTCACAACCTCTTCGACCTCCTCGGCCGTCATCGCCGGCAGGTCCATCGGTGTCAACTGGCCGTCGATCCGCAGACAGGGACGGACCCCAACCCGCAGATGCAAGTCGGAGGCCCCACGGGACATCATCTCTTCGAGCATCGTTTTCAGCGCCATAGTCTATCCCCATCCCGTCCGCGGCCGGTCCCAAGACATCCCGGCCCGCGGGTCGGGTATATCCGATTTATCGGCAGGCAAAAGACGACACTCCAGCGCGGGAGTGTCAGTGCGCGGGGAGAAGCGGCGCGCGGCGCATGACCCGCACCGGCAGGACCATGGCGTTGAGACCCGCGAACTGGAGCCGACGTTGCAGCTGCAGCGCGGTTTCGTTGTGGAGCAGCCGGTGGAACCACCGCTCATCTTCGAAGATGAGTTTGCCGGCAAAAAAGACCACTCTTGGGAACTCCCGGGCCACACGATGGCAGAGCTCTTCGCCGGTCGCCACGACCTCGGTGCCGATTTCCATCCGATAACCGGCGGCCAGTCCCAGTCGATGCGCCAGGTTGGTGTATTGTTGAAGACTGGCGGTTGTGTGGGCCTCGACTTCCCCGACCGCCTCGAGATTCTTGAACGTGGCCGCATCGACGACGCCGACGGAAATGAAGATGAAATTCCGGAAATGTCCCGGAAAGTGGCGTTGGATGGCCAGCAGGGCGTGGACACCCAGCCCGGAATACGATCCGACCAGCAGAGCCGCGGTCGGCACCGCCGGATCGACCGCGCGCGCCTGCTCCGGACCCCGGAGCGGCAGGGCCGACAGAATCTCATCGAGTTGCTTGACGTTTCCTTGCACCCGGCGGTAGTGATGCCGTATCCAAAAACACAATCCGATCAGGATGACAGTCAACAGAAGCGTCAGCCAGCCGCCCTGCCCAAATTTCTCGTAGACTGTGACGCTCAAAATGGTCACGCAGAGCACCAGCCCGACGACATGCACGGAAATGTGCTTTACCCAGTCGCGGTGTTTGGCGCGGTCACGGAGCCAGAACCGGCACATGGACAGTTGCGATAGAGAGAAGGTCAGGAATACATTGATGGAGTACATGACCACCAGATGAGTCACATTGCCCCGTGTGTACAAGAGGGCCAAGACTGAGGTCATCCCCATGAGCAGGACCCCGTTCTGCATCGTCAGCCGGTCGGACAATTGCGCAAACCGGTGCGGCAGCCAGGAATCGGTCGCCATGTTTCCCATGACGCGCGGGCCGTCGATGAAGCCCGTTTGCGCGGCGACAAACAAGAGCATCGCTTCGGCGGCGAGCGTCAGCATGACGAAACCCGCCCCGACGTGCAGCCCTTTCCACTGAAATCCGCCGGCGAACTTCTCGGCGAGCACGGCGTTCATCGTCTTGCCGGGAGCCGGCGCCGCGTGGAGAAGCAGGTAGGCGACGACCAGACCACCCGCCGTCAACGCCAGCGATGTCGCCATCAACGCCATTGTCCGCTTGCCGGTTTCGACCTTCGGCTCCCGCATGATCATGAGGCCGTTGGAGACGGCTTCGATTCCCGTGTACGTCCCGCCGCCCATCGAATAGGCGCGCATCAACAGCGCCAGCATCCCGACTATCCCCAGACCGACTGGTGGGGACAGCAGCCCGCGGTTGAACCCCTGGCTCAAATCCCCAACGACTGCCGGCACCTCATGGACCCGGCTGAGCACAGCGCCCGCGATGAGGACAACGTGAGTGAGCAGGAACGTGATGAAAATGGGTGTGAGCACCGTCACCGACTCTTTGACGCCGCGCAGATTCAAGAGGACCAAGAGCACGATGGCCAGAAACTCGATCAACAGCTTGGGTCGCACCAGGCCGAAGATCAAAACATGGTTCCACTCCGGCGGCGCCAGACTGAAGACCGCATCCCCGCCCGCCGCAATCGAGATGGAAATGGTGAGCATGTAGTCGATGATCAAAGCCGATCCGGACACCACTCCCGCCGTGGAACCGAGAAGACGGCTGGCGACATTGTATCCGCCGCCGCCGAAGGGAAAGTGCTCGATGATGCGACTGTAGGCGTAGGAAATGATAAAGACGGTCAGGGCCGTCGCCACGGCGAGCACGGGGGCCAGATACTGATGCGGACCCAAGGCCTTGAACATCTCTTCCGGGCCATAGGCCGACGAGGACAGACCATCGGCGCCCAACCCCACCCATGCCAGAAAGGCCACGAGCGACACTTTGTGAAAGACGCGCGTATCGTGGAGTTCGCGCTTGCCACCGATCAGGGCGCGCTTGAGCCGAGAGCCCCAGTGGGTGGATTCAGGCGGACTCAAGTCGGGGGCGGCCAAATCCCCGCCATCGTCACGCGAGATGGGGAGAGGTTGATCGCGGTCAGACGCGCCGCCGGACCCAGCTTGAGGAGTTGGGTTGGGAGGGTCGTTCTCGGAATTCTGCGAGGACATGATCTCTCTTTGAGGCCTGCGAGGTTAGCTGAAGGGCTCGGATCGAAGAGATTACCCTACGCCTTTACGGCGATTCGCCCCAGTGGCACGGGTCCCCCGCTCCCGCATAAAGCGAGATTCGGCCAGCGTTTCCAATGTATTGGTCAAGACGGCCCTGAACAAGATCGTTGCCTACAAGCGATCGTTCGGGGGGCCTCGAGAGCGGATGGCTCATAGCGACGCAAGGACGCCAAGACCCGGCGTCCGGCAAATGCCATTCTTCTAATAGATTGTGGTCCAGCTACTTACGCACCCTAACAGAACGAACTCTGTCGGACAGGTCAATTTCAATGTGGAGGCCAAGCGTCCTCGCCTGGCCGTTGTTGCGCCGGGCGAGGACGCTCGGCGCCCACGGTTTAACGGGTCATTGTGTTAGAGGGTCTTAGGGGAATGCCAACGTTGGCGACGGCATTCCGAGCCGAGAGCCGGAGCCGGAGCTGGACGGTCTGAGTCCGTACCGTCACACACTGGTAGGATCAAGCAAGTAAAGCGGCTGGCCAAATTCGACCGGCTGCGCGTTTTCAACCAGAATCCTGACGATCCGCCCCCCTTGTTCGGCCTCGATCTCATTCATGAGTTTCATGGCTTCGATGATGCAGACAATGTCGCCGGGGTTGATCTGTTGATTGACCTGTACGAACGGGGGCGAGTCCGGCGCCGGGGAACGGTAGAAGGTGCCGACCATGGGTGATTTGATCTCGATGAGATTGGCGGGCGGCACGGAACGGGCCGATCCCGCCGGCACAGGCGAAGAGCGCCCACCTGAATTGGCGTCGTCGCTCGGGAGGTTGATGAGGGTATGAGGTCCTTCGCCACCCAGGTGATGGTTGTTCGAGGCGCGAGACTTGGTGATCCTAATCGTGCGGAAAAAACGCCGCACTTCCAGCGAATCGATGTCGCTGTCTTCCACCAGCTTGATCAGTTTTCGGATCGTCTGCTCGTTCATCGCATCCTCCCCATGGGGAGTTCAGAATCTCAAGTGTCAGAGTTCCAGGAGACGGCGTTCGGCGGAGGTCAGCACCGTGGTGCCGCCGGGGCGCACGACGACATCATCCTCGATCCGCACGCCCCCCCACCCCGGGTAATAAACACCCGGCTCGATGGTGATGACCATGCCGCTTTTGAGTACGACCTTGCTTTTGGCATTGACCGCCGGTCCTTCATGCACCACCAGACCGATTCCATGTCCGAGACCGTGATCGAAATGCCTGCCGTCGCCGGAGCGTTCGATCACACTCCGGGCGGCGCGGTCCAGATCGGCGCAAAGGGCTCCGGGACGGACCCGTGCCAGAGCGGCCTTTTGGGCCCGAAGCACCATCTGGTACACCCGTCGCTGCCGCGTGGTCGCCCGACCGACGACCACTGTGCGCGTGATGTCGGAAACATATCCGCCCATGGTCGCGCCGTAATCCAGCGTGACAAAATCGCCTTTGGCGATCCGTCGTGTCCCAGCCCGGCCATGTGGCAAGGCCGACCGCGGCCCCGAGGCCACAATGGATTCGAAGGGAACCTGCTCCGAACCGGCGCGGGCCATGATGTACTCGAGTTCGGCGGCCAGATCGCGCTCACGCACTCCCGGCTTGATCAGGGGTAGGACCGAGGCAAAGGCAAAATCGGCAATCGCCGCGGCCCGACGGATGCAGGCGACTTCCTGCTTATCCTTGACCTGTAGAAGCGGCGCAACGAATTCCTCCAAGGGCACGAAAAGGGCACATGGGGCAAGCGACCGCAATCGCAATGCGGCCTTCTCGGAATACAACGAGGATTCATACCCGATGCGCGGGCGACCTTTGGCCAACTGCGGCATCTGGGGCAGATGGGCCAAGAGGTCGCCGGGAACGATCTGGACCTTCGCCCCGTGAACTTCGTGGCGCGCCTGCTCGCGGTAACGGCCGTCGGTCAGGAATTGCGCCGAACCCTTGCCCAGCACCAGAAGCCCGTTGGAGCCGGTGTAGGCAACCAGGTAGCGCAGTTGCGGCACGGCATTGACAAGCAGGTAATCCAGATCCTCGGCCACCAAGAGGCGCTGGACGCGTTGCAGGCGTTGGCGATAGCGGTTTTGAGGGACCATAATTGCGATTTGCTGGACCGCACACTGCTACCATCACGGCGGCACTGAATTGGCCCTTATACTGCTTCAGAGTGGCCCCGGCGAGCCCGTCTGTCAAGCAGAATGGGGCGGGCTTGGCAGTGCCAGTCTATCTATTTGTGCCTGATTGGCTTACGGACACGAGGTGTCGCCAACTTGCCCAGCAGCCGCGAGGTCGAGTAGTCGGGGCGCATTCGTATCCGACGGACCGAGCCACCCCACCCTCGAACCAACTCTGAACCAACGATCTCGTCGACTTTGTACTCACCGCCTTTGGCAAGGACATCCGGACGCAGGCGCCGGATCAGTTGCAGTGGCGTGGACTCGGCGAAGAGACAGACGGCATCGACCGGATGCAGCGCCGCGACCAGTGCCGCACGATCCCGTTGGCGATTCACCGGTCGACTGGGCCCTTTGATTCGCCGCACAGAGGCATCGGTGTTGATGCCGACAATGAGGACGTCGCCCCAGGACTTGGCCTTCGTCAAAAGATCAAGATGGCCGCGATGCAGAAGATCAAAGACACCATTGGTGAACACGAGCTTGAGCCCCTGTCGCCGCCACTGTTTGCGTAGACGGGAGAGTGCCGTGACTGAGACGATGCCAGCTCGGCAGGAATCTGAGCGGCGAGGCGACACGGGCATTCTATCAATCCGATGTGAACGGAAGACGATTCCGGTCCACTCAACGTTGTTGGAAGGTCAACTGTGGCTCGGGGATTTCGGCCAGGGCCTCGCGGATTGCACCGGGTGTTGTCTGGGCAGTGCCGACTTCCTTGATCACCTCACCGGCAGCGACATTGGCCGTGTAGGCGGCCTGCAGCATATTCCCGCCAGCGGCCAGACACATGGCAATCGCCGCTACGACCGTGTCCCCGGCGCCAGTCACATCATACACGTGACGCGCCACCGTGGGGATTGACGTCATCCGGCCATCGGCTTCGAACAGCGCCATCCCCTTTTCGCCGCGGGTGATGAGCAAAGAATCGGCCTCCAGTTGGGAGAGCAGGTCAAAGCCGACGGCCCGCAGCGTTGTCTCATCGCGAATCTTCCGCCCGGCGACAAAGCCGGCCTCATGATGATTGGGCGTCAACAGCGTGACGCGACGGTAGGCGGAAAAATGCGTGTCCTTCGGATCGACGACGATGAATTTGCCCCGTTCGCGCGCCGCCCCGATGATCGCCTCCAAGAGCGAGCGAGTGATGACCCCTTTGCCGTAATCGGAGATCACCAGCCCGGCCGCGCCGGCCTCGAGCGCAGCACGGCAGGCGACGACGAGCGTTTCGGTCGTCTCCGGGGCGGCTTCTCCCGTCGCCTCGAAATCCGCGCGGACGACCTGCTGGTGATGCGCCACGATCCGGGTCTTGACGGTGGTCGGGCGCGTGTGATCGACTTGAAGTCCGGAGGTGTCGAGTCCCTGTCGGACGAACTGCGCGCGCACCCGTTCCCCGGCTTGGTCATCACCGATCAAACCAATGGTTGTGACCTGTCCGCCGAGCGAGCGGATATTCTGCGCGACGTTGGCGGCCCCACCGAGTTTCGCTTCCTTCGCATCCACGGCCACAATCGGCACGGGCGCTTCCGGCGAGATCCGCTCGACGGAGCCCCACCAATACTCGTCGAGCATGACGTCACCCAGAACCACGATCGGCCGGCCGGCGAAACGCTCCAGGAGCCGTTCGATGCCCAGATGCGCCGGTCCGGAGGCCGTGCGGTCCAGCGGTGCGGCGTTGACTTTCACTCGTGAATGGTATACCCTCTGATCACCATGGCGCAAGGAGGATTAGACGTGCAAGGCAGACAGCAGATCAACGTGGAGGTCGGTCCGGCCGAGGCCGAGGGAATCTATTCCAACCTGGCCCTGATCGTCCACTCACCGCAGGAATTCGTCATCGACTTCGCGCGCGTCACCCCCGGCGCGCCCAAATCCAAGGTGTACGCCCGCATCATCATGACCCCGGCGCATGCGAAGATGCTGCAGGGGGCGCTGGAGGAGAATATCAAGAAGTTCGAGGCCAGCTTCGGGGCGATCAAGGTGGCGGGCACCGACGAGAAGAACATCGGCTTCCAGTCGCCGCGGGTGTGAACCCCGCTGCCCGAACCCTGACGAGAATCCCTCCTCTCTCCCAATCGAATAACGATTGAGACGCCCATGGGAGGGCGAGGCTCCCGCCGAGCCGTCCTCGATTGGGCGCAAATGAGTGAGGAATGCACTTCGACATGGTCAGTGCAAGTGGGGCCCCAACCTACAAGACTGCCCCTCACCCTGCCCTCCCCATAGGGGAGAGGGGAATAAGTTGCGCTCTTTCTACCAATCCCCTCTCTCTTTCAGTTGTAGGTCGGGAGCCCTGCGCTCCCGACTCTCCCCATAAGGGAGAGGGAAACAATTTGCGTTCATTCTATCAATCCCCTCTCCCTTTCAGGGAGAGGGTTGGGTGAGGGTGCCTGATAGTTGTAGGCCGGGAGCCCCGTGCTCCCGACTCTTTTTTGTCAGGGGCGTGAAGAATACGTCAGGAGCACAGGGCTCCTGACCTACAAGACACGAGTAATCAAGTTCAAGACGAGATCAAGTCGCGCCGGTCAATTGCTGTCTTTGTCGGCCTTGGTGACGGTGATGCCCCACGCCATCGGATCATCGGGCGGGTCGGCGTTCCAGTCGCCGAACCCGTGCGAATCGTCGGTCTCATAGTGAACCACATATTCGCCCTTGTCGAGCAGGATCACCTGATCGACCAGCCGGTTCTTCTCCGCGCCGCCGGCGTGCGAGGTCTTCCGGTAGGTCATCTCCCAGACCACGTCGCCGGTGGTCCGATCTTCGATCCAGCCGTAGTCGACCATCCCGCCGCGTGTCCCTTCACCCTCGGCGTGAACGCGCACACGAGTGGGCGAACCCAGGGTGAAGTGCTTTTCCACCTGCTTGTCATTCCCCACGGACGTGATCGACACGAGGACACCGGGCGGATGGATGCTCTCCTGATCCACCTCCCGGAAGATCGACGGATCGAAATCCGGTGTGCCGGGGTAGACGGAAATGCCGTACGCCTTCTGATCATGCGGCGGCGAGGCGTTCCAGCCGCCGCCATAGGAGTGAGAGCCGTCCGAGGTGTAATAAACGACATAATCCCCAGCGTCAAAATCGACGACACCGTCAAATTGCCGGTTTTTCGCGGCCCCGCCGGCCGGGCTGGTGTTGTCCCCCGACATGGTCCACACCTTTCGGTTGTCCGACAGGTGTACCACCCAACCGTAGTCGGCCATCCGTTCCCCATAACGGTCGTATTCCCCGATCGCGTACAGACGCAGGGGCGCCGGCCGCGACAATTCAAAGGCCGCGGAGCGCAGTTCGTGATCGCCGATGCCCGTGAGTTTCAGAAGTGGGTGATCGGAGCGGGTGTCCTTGTAGGGAGTGATCTTGCCCTTGTCGCCGGGGTTGGCTGGGGATATCTGCAACCCCCACGCCTCCGGATCGTAGGGCGGCGCGGCGTTCCAGTCGTCGTAGGTATGCGAGTCGTCGGACACATAGTATGCGATGTAATCGCCCTTGGGCAGAGTGATCCGGTCGTGGAAACGGCGGTTCTTGTCGGCGCCGCCGGCGTCGTCAGTGTTGTCGTGATCCATCTCCCAGACACGGCGTCGCGTGCGCGCGTCCATGATCCACCCCCAATCAACGAACACTTCGGAGGCCTCCGAATACTCGCCCAAGGCGTAGACGTCCAGCTCCATCTCTTGCGACAGCGAAAACCCCGACTGTTCATAGGCATCGTTGCCGGGGTGGAGGATGCTGACCGCCGCCGGGGGCCGGGGTAAACCGTCGCCCTCCTTCAATTCCCCGTCCGAAGTCACAAGCACGTGATATTTCTTGGATAATCCGCGCAGCCGCGAGTCGCCCACCCAGGAATCCTTGTTATTCCCCAGCCAATCGCCCGACCCCTTCAGCAAGTCGCCCAAGTCGTCGGATGAGCTGTTGCCGGAAAAGAAGCTCAGTGGTCCGGAGTAGAAATGCAACTCGTACGCCCCGCGCTGCAAGGAGAGATCGTCTTCATAGCGGCGCAGCCATTTGGACCCGCGCACCGGCTCCGTCCCCTCTTCTTCCATGGACCAGACCAGCTCACGCGACTTGGCGTCGATGATCCACGCGTAGGCGAACAGATAATCGCCCGATTTCGTCCCCGCGCCGACTGCTTCAATGTGAACATCCAGACCGTTCGGGACCACGAATGACGCTTTCTCCAGACCGGTTGGCCCCACGTCGTCGATGGAGATGGCGGTCCCACCCAGCGCACGAACTGAGAGTGCCGCCCAAAAGACCGCTAAGGAGACTGACTGGAGGAGATGTTGTCCGGGGTGGGCCCTTGGACCATCCGACCGACCCTTGCAACCGCACGGATTTCCGGCGGTGCGCTCGTGCCGGGTCCGCCGATGGACGGAATTACACACTCTCACGCCCCTGTTTACGTGGCATCGGGCTGCAGGTTGCATCGGGAATCGTGATGGAGGCAATGGGTTTCATGCGTTTGTGGCGGAATCAGATCGCGCTGGCTTGGGGTGCCCGTCGGATGTGCGCCCAGACGTCGTCGACCGTGACGTTCTCCTGGCATTCGAGCGGGTGGTCCTTGCGCCAACAGGTGTTCTGGTAACAGGGAGCGCAGAATGGCGGCCGTCTGACATTCTGGGAGTACGGTGGCCGGGGCGCGGTCTCGTCGGGATCGTCGGGGCCGGAGATGATGACGCTCGCGGTGCCGACCGCGGTCGCCAGATGCCCGAGCCCCGATTGGTTGCCAAAAAACAGATTGCTCCGGCGGATAATTTCGGCCGCCACGGTCAAGGATCCGGCACCGGCGAGGTTCCACACCCCGCCTTCTCCGGCGGACTGGGCGACCGTGCTGCACAATGCCCGGTCTTTGTGGCTGCCAAGGACGATGACCGAGCCGGAGCGCTCGGCAATCCAACGGCCTGCCACGGCCGCGAATCGGTCTGCCGGCCAGGCGCCATTGCGGCGCGCCGCCGCCGGAGCGATCACCAGTGTCGGTGGTGATGGTGTGATGGCCGATTGCCGCCAGATGCGATCGACCTCCTGCCTGGCTACGGGACCGGGGTCGTAGAGACGAGAGGTCGCGCGAACCGGATTTGAAAAGACCAAATCGAGCAACGCCAGGAAACCATCGGGACGGAATGGCCGGGTGCCATCCTTGCCGTAAGCAATCGAATTGGTCAGGAGCAGACCACGGCTCTCTGCCGAATGGCCGACGCGACGCGGAATCCGTGCCCGCCAAAGCATCAGCGCTGACCCAAACGACGTCGGCAGACAAAAGGCGAGATCGAATTTCTCCTTTCGCAAGATTGATCCATTGTGAATGACCGACCGCCAGCCGCGAGCTCCGCGTGAGTCATCGAGGGGGATGACACGGTTGACGCCGTGTGCGCGTTCGAACAGGGGCGCAAGGTGGCGCTTGCAGAGCACGGTAATTGTCGCCTCCGGCGCATTCTCTTTCAGCGAAGCCAAGAAGGGAAACGCCATCACGGCGTCCCCGACCCAGTTGGGAACGCGGACGAGGATTCTCTGTGCCATCTCTTTCTTCAATCCCGCCACCGCCGGTGGGTCCATAACCACTGCTCGGGATACTGCCGGATGTGCCTTTCCAAGCGCCGCGTGAATTCCTGAGTCAGGTTGAACACGTCCTTTTCCAGATCGCCCGTCGGCTCGCATTCGATCAGGGGGTCGAAGTGGGCGTAGAACCGGCCGCCGGGTTTTCGGATCAGGACACCCGTCACGACCGGGCAGGAATACCGCAGAGCTTTCTCTTGCAACGCCTGCACAATGCCGCGCGTGGCCAGCTGTGTGTGGATGATGCCGACGTCCAGCGCGCGGCGATGTTTGTTGTACATCGCATCGACGAGAGGATTGCGCTGCGGCTTGACGACAAAATCGATGGGGTAGCCGCGGGCGCGCCCCCAAGCGCCGAACATTTCCCAATTCCCGAAATGGCCGGACATCACGATGGCGCCCCTCCCCAACCGTAGGGCCGCTGCCAGGGGCTCGTCCCCATTCGTGTCGACCAAGGCCAGGATCGATTCTTTACTCTCGCGGCCGAAGCGCATGATCTCAAACGCGGTCCGCCCCAGATTGTCGAATGTGCCGCGGATCACACTCTCGACTTGGCCCCGAGTCCAACCGGGAAAGGCACGCTCCAAGTTGCTCCGGGCGATATTCCACCGTCTGGTCCACACACGACCCACGACACGGCCAACAAAGCCGCCGACGCCTGCGGACCAAGATGCCGGGAGGGCATTGGCGATGGCCTGTAGAGCGCGAAGGCCAAACCACTCGCAACGGTGCTTCAACGTTGGTCGCGTCGCATCTGCCACTGGTGATTCAACCTTCCGTCATCGGCGTCTGACCACCGGAACTGGGACGGTCGAAGGGGGAATACAAAATATCCTCGATCGCCTCTTGCGCTTCCCACTCGGCCAGTTTAGCCGCGCCCCGGCGGCGTTTCATGACGTAGAGGACAAGAAACAGAGCGACCAACCCGAGCCAGAGCAGGACGGTGTCGCCGAAAAAGGCGATCCAGTTGTATTTCCCGCGAAGATAGGCCGCAAATTCACGTTGGAAGACGGCGTAGTCTGCGCCGGTGGCAGATTGAAACGCCTGATCCCAATCGCCTTTACGCCGCAGCCCCTCGGCAAACAACAAGAGCCCGTCCCAGCCGTAACGATCGAGAAAATACCCCATCGCGAGGTATGACTCGCCGTAGGCGAGACGGGCGCGGACATCCTGGAACGAATTGACGCCATCGATGTCCGCCAGCGAGATCGTCTGATCTGAGAACACGGCCCGGGCAACGATCCAATCGTCCCCGAACCGCCACTCGTGCGCCAGTTGCTGCGCGTAGCCCTCCTGCATCCAGCGCGGCACCTGCCGCAGGCCGGTCAAATGATCCAGATGAAGGTGCGCCAGTTCATGACGCAGGATTTCGGCCAGTTCACGACCGATCGGATGGTCGCGCGGGGAACGAACCGCGATCAGTTCACGCTCGCTTGCGGCGCAGGCCACACCCCAATCGGGAAAATGTCCGCCCACGACTGAATCGAACGACTGTAAACGGGTGACATAGACGACGTGAATTGTATCCGAGAGGGCCAAACCGCTGGCGGCGGCCATGTGCTCGTTGGCTTCTTCGAGCACGGCCCTAGTTTCTTGTTCCAGGTCCGGATCGGCACCCTCCACCATGAAAGAAACAGACCAACGCGACGCCCATTCCTGAGCCCGTAGGCCCACCGGTAGATTCAGCGCGGCCAGCCCCAATGCCAGGATGGTCCACGGCCCTTGGCGACGTCGGCGTGGCATGGATCACGGCTTGTGGGGTTTGAAAAGATTTTTCAAGGCGTCAGGCAAAGCCGATTTGAGTGAATCCGTTGCCTTCTGCATGAAGTTTTGGATCACGGCGCGGCCCGTTTCGCCGGCGTTCAAGGTGGCCACGGGGTCTTCGACCGTGCCGCGCAGCGCAAAGCGCACGCCAATCCCCTGCAACTCGCGCGGCATTCCCGGAGTCGACTGCGCGATCACCTTGACCTGGTAGTCGAGCGTGTGGTCGAAACCAAATGAGCCGCTAATCTCATACTGCGCGTTGTCGGTGGCGAATCGCAGATTGTCCGTAAACAGCCGGCCAGCGGCGATGCGAAAGGGCGCACCCAAATCACGTAGAGTATGCGGACGATCCAGGCCCTTGATCCCGATCTGCTGGGAGATTCTGGCCAGGATCGGCGCGGCCTCCAATCGGCCCGAGCGCAGACCAGAATTCCCCCGCGCCGTGAGCGTGGGCAAAATCTCCCGCGCATACCGGCCCCGACCGGAAAACTCGCCATCGAGCGAGAGAGAACCGAATACCCCGCCCGTCCAGCCGAAATACCGCGACAGAATGTCATTCGCTTGAACCGAGTCGGCCGACAAGGTCGTCTCGAAGGAGGGGTTGGGCCAACTGCCGACATTCCAGATCAGACTTCCCGCCAGCTTGCCACCGTAAAGATGCCCTTCAATGGGCGCCAGCGTCATCACGTTGTACTTGAACGTGAAGGGCGATTTGGCCTTGGCGATGGTCAGGCCCGAGTAGATCAACGTGTCGCAGGTCAGGTCACCCGTCACGGCCAGTGGAGGAATCGGGATGGTGACCGTCCCCGCCGTTGCGGAACCTTCGGGGGGTGTTTCGCCGGTTAGCTGATCGAGATTCAGACGGCGACAGTTGAACGACAACTGCGCCCGGGGGACATCGGGCGACTTGAACTTAGACAGCACCGCCGGCAGCAGATTATCGATTTGACCTGTGATGGCTCCATTCGATTCTCCCGCGATCCAGTCAAAGCGATGTAGCGACAGATGTTCGTTCTCGCATTGAAGATCAAAGGTGGCCGATAGGGAATCGAACGACCAGGACGTGTCGGCCAGAACAAGCCGATCCGAGGCGATGTGTCCATCCACATGAGTCTTCATCCAATCGCCCAACGGCCCGAAGCCGGTCAGATCGGCCGCGATCCGCCCGGTGGACGTCCATCGGATCGAATCGGAGATCAGAGCCGGCAGTCCCTCCACTGGCAGATCGGCCTGGAGATGGGCTGAGATCGTGCGCCCCGGATTGAAGAGTTGATCGATCGTCGCATTGAGCGAGAATGTCCCGTCCTGCAGCCGACCACCGCTGATCAAACACGACACGGTCTGCGCCCCGCCACGCAGTTCGACGCGGGAGCAGGTGATATCCCTCTGCCCGGAAGGCAATGGCCAATGCACGTCGCTCAGATCCAAATTCGCATGCCAGTCCGGCACCGACCCGGCAGGCAAGGGCCAGACGAAGCTCGCTTCCACTTTTGCCTGAATGGTGCCGCTTGGCCGCGCTGATCCCAGATGCGGCCATGCCTCGCGTACGGCATCGAGCGCCTCCGCCAAGGGCATGGGCAACAAGCTGGCGTTCACCTGAATCTCCCACACGGCGGGCTGGACGTGCACCTCGCCTTGTGCCAGGAGTATCCCATCCCGCCAGCGCACCAAGAGGGAATCGAATCGAATCGACTTGGCCGACGGCGTCCAAGCGCCGCGGGCGAACAGGTCGAGATCGCGTCCCGGCACCGACCAGCGCTTATCTTTCTGCCGGAAATCCAATGAATCGAATGCCGTGCGGAGTTCGAAGCCATGCTCGGTCTGCGCCGGATCGAAGGGCATGGTCACATCAAGGTCGGCGCCGCGAATTCCCAGGTGGCGCCGCGCTTGTGCGTCATCGAGGACGAGGCTGCCGCCTTTGATGACAACATGGCGGAGGATCAACGGAGCCGCCAGCGCCTTGGCTGATGAACCGGACTCGGCTGCGCCCCTGGCATGGGGCTCTTCCGTTACGAGGTCATCGAGATTAGAACGGCCGGCGGCATCGTACTCAAGCAAGACCGATGGTTGATCGAAATCGACGTGATCGATTTCGACACGTCCCGACAGGAGCTGCCAGAACCGCGCCTTCACATCGACCGATCGGAGAGTCAGGAATGGCCAGCTGGAAAAACCCGGACGGTTGCCGATGGTGACGTCGCCGAGACGGACGCCGATCCCGCCCCAGAGAGAAATTCCGGCATCGCCGATCTGAACCGGGCGCTTCACGGTCTTCTCGACGCGCGGCGTCAGCATCGCCAGAATCCGGTCGCGGGTGAAGACAATCTTGATCGTTACGACGGCGATGATGGCGAGAGCCAGGATGGCCACCACCGTGCCGAAGAGAATGCGAACAGGCCGTGTCATGATTCTGTTGGGCGGTTCAATACGTCAACTTTTCCCCGACTGCCAGGATCGTCACTTTCGCACCGTGTTGGGCGGCGCCGGCGGCGAAGACCCGGGGGTCGGCTTTGATCATGTCAAACGTGTCGTAGTGCATCGGCACGACTTGCCGGGGGCGCAATAACTCGACGGCTTTGATGGCGTCTTGGACTCCCATGGTGAAGTTGTCCCCGATGGGCAGAAGCGCCAGATCGATCGGATGCATCTCGCCGATCAGTTTCATGTCATAGAACAACCCGGTGTCGCCCGCATGATACAGGGTCTTACCCTCAGAGGTAACGAGAAAACCGCAGGGGTTGCCGGTGTACTCCCACCCGTTGGGGCCGGCGACGGCGGAGCCATGATGCGCGATCGTCAACTGAACCCGCCCGAAGTCGAAGTCCCAGCCGCCACCGATGTGCATCGCATGGGTCTTGGCTCCCTTCTCTTGGCACCAGACTGCCAGTTCGTTGGGCGCGACGACCGTGGCGTTGGTGCGCTTCGCAATCGGGATCGTGTCACCCAAATGGTCGCCATGGCCGTGTGTCACCAGGATGTAGTCGGGATCAATCCGGGACACGTCGGCGGGCGCCTTCGGATTGCCGGTGAAGAATGGGTCGATCAGGATCTTGCGTCCGCCCGTTTCCACCAGAAACGAAGCGTGGGATAGATACTGTACGGTCGGCATGAGTCTTCCTCGCGTTGCGGCGGCTTCATTCACCCACATTCACCCAGACCAAATTACGGCGACGGACCAGCGGCAGACAACTGCCATAGTGGCCCGTGGGAGAACGGAGTCGGTCAAGTGCCTTGAGGCGAGTGCGGTGACAGCGATAGGGCGGTGGAGATTACCGCGCCGAGCGCCGGACCGCCGGTTTGCCGGCGCGATCCGAACGCGTGTGCATCAGCCGCCGGACTCCAACGTAGAAGCCCTTCCAGAACTTGGCGTCCGGGGCGAAGGAGAAGGCGCGGCGCAGCGTGTTGCGCAAGTGGTGGCTCTCGAGGAGTTCGCCACGGCACTCCGGGCAGAGCTTGGCGTGCTCGATCAGGCGAGCGCGATCCGTCGGCTCCAGGAGGTCGACGCGATCGATCAGATCGTCGTAGCCGTCACACCCCATCGCCGATTCCCATCCGCCCCAGAAGGGGGCCAAAGCGGCGGCGCAGGTCGCTGCGGAGTTTCTTGCGCGCCCGGTGCAGGTACCAGCGCACGGTCGCCTGTGGCATGCCCATGATTTGCGCGATCTCGTCGATATCCATGCCCTCAAGGTCCTTCAGGACGAAGGCCGTGTGTTGCTTCTCGTTGAGTTTTTCTGCCGCCTGCAGGACAAATTCCCGCAGTTCCTTCAGGCGAAAGGCCTGCTCGGGCGTGACCGAAGCGGCCATCCCCGGTTCATTGACGTCCTCGAGTTCCTCGAACTTGTGTTTCTTGAACTTGCGGATGTAATCAATGGAAGCATTGACGGCGATCCGATAGAGCCACGTGGAGAACCGCTTGGACAGATCGAACCGTTTGATGTTGTAGAACGTCTTGACGAACACCATCTGCGAGATGTCTTTGGCGTCGTCATAATCTCCGACCATCTTGTAGGCGATCCCGGCCACTTGTGAACGGTAGCGGTCCGCCAATTCCTTGAAGAGATGACTCTTCCCCGCCTGAATCTGGCGGATAATCTCCTTGATCTCTGTTTCGTCCTTTTCGGCGGCTGTTTCCGCAACGACAGCCGTGGTCGCGGGCGGCTGAGGCGGGATCGACTTCTTGGGAACCCGCGACGGCTTTTTCCGCGGCGACGGCCGTGGACGACGAACAGTGGTGGTACGCTTGACCATATCAGGACTGTTGGCTCCCATACCCAGGAGCAACAATCCGCTCAGCCGGGTCGAGAAAGATAATACAACGCTTTGGCATTTGCGCCGTACACCTAATTTCCCTTCATGGCAACCCGCCCATCGATTCTCCGCGACCGCGCCGCAACGATTGGCCCATAAACAAAAAGACCCCGTCCGAAGACGGGGTCCGAGGACACTCGAAGAATCGGATCTAATCGGCCGAACCGGTCGTCGCGATCGGGGCGTTCGGTTCCGGCGCCCGATCATAGATGTACTTCATCGGGTCCACGGCCTGTCCGCCGACGCGCACCTCGTAATGCAGGTGCGGCCCGGTGGAATGACCGCTGGTCCCAACGTAGCCGATCAGGTCGCCGCGATGAATGACGTCGTTCAACTTGACGGCAAAGCGGCTCATGTGTCCGTAGTAGGTCTCGATGCCATACCCGTGCTCGATGGCGACGACGTTGCCGAATTGGGTCTGATTCTCCCGTAAGATGACCCGCCCCGCCGCCGGGGCGTAGATCGGCGTCCCGAAACTCGTGGCCAGGTCGAGACCGGTGTGCATTTTCTCAAAGCCGGTGAACGGGTCCGGCTTGATGCCGAAGCCCCGCGCAAGGTAACCATTGACCGGAAAGATCGAGGGAGTGTGATCCAGCTGCATCTTCCGATCCATCAGGGATTGTAAGACGGTCTCGTAGTTGTTCCGCTCGAACGAACAGCGCCGCAACAGGCCGTCCAACTCCGCCTGTGTGGCATGGGCCGCGTCGGTCGCGGGCGAACCCGTCAATTCCGCCGCGACGCCGTCACCACCGACACCGAGTTGCCGCTCTTCGGGATCAATCTCCGGGAAGCCAAACACGGTGCGTACAGACTTCTCGACGTCTTCCAATCGAGCCAACTGCTTGCGCAAAACCGCTACATCGCCGTTGATGCTGGCCAATTGGGCTTTCAGATCGGTGTTCTCCTTCACTTGCGCCTGCTGACGGTTGGCTTTGGACAAACCGTACGTGGCCAGCCCGAGCGAAGCGAGGGAGCCGACAACCAATGTCACGGCGGCGGCGATGACAGCCCGCCCTATCCATTGTGGTAATGAGTACTGCTTGACCCTACCGGTCGATGGTGGGATAACCACAAGATTCAAGCGCTGTTTCGACATCCCATATCCTTTCGCCCATGCAGCCGGAAATCCCATTCCGGCCAAAAGATGCGCCATGTTATCCGCGACGTGATGTAATGTCAAGTGAAACAACGTACGAGGAGTCCGCCAGCCGCCGCAGTCAATGTCGCGCCCTTGAATTTCGACAACCCTGCCGATCTATCGACCCCGTGAAGCCCTCCTGTCCGTTTGGCCGTCTCGCTCTCTTTCGTGTAAGTCGTTGTGGTACAGCGCCTAATTGCAGCCCTACTTGATCAGGTGGTATTCGTTGCGCAGGATCTTGTTTACGATCTTGATGAACTTCTCCGAGTTGAGGGTCTGCAGACTGTACAGATGCCAGTACGTCTTATTCGGGACCCTCGAGTCAGACTTCCTCTTTTTCGTCATGCCCGCAACCCCTTCCGGGTCGTCCCGGCAGGGAAATCGGGCTTCCCTACTACCGGGGATTTCTATCGGCCAAAGAATTCGGGAATTAACCCCTCCAATCCGAAACTTGGCAACTTGGCTGCCCGGCCGGATTCGGGCGCGGGAAATTCTTTCAACATATTGAAGGATAATGTCTTACGAGCACTGAGTGGAGGGCGGTCCCCTCAGGATTGCCGGAGGCCACGGCGATCCTACGCCGAATGATGGGCTTAAACCCACAGCGAGTGGGCGGGTCTCAACGGCGTCGATTTCGATGGGAAAAAAGATCAAGCAGACGGTTGCATGGGAGCAGGAGGCCCCGGCAAAGCGGGAGCCGCGGGGTTCAACCGGATTTGGTCCACGATGGCGACCACCATCGAACGCACTGGCGCGTGAATGTCCCCCACAGCGGCACGGGCCCAGCCCCCCTCCTGGCAGACCAGCACACGGTCACCGACTCCTGCATCCACAAGATCAAGCGCAACAATAGGCGCAGAAGATTGCAGACTGCGGCCATCCCAGCCCTCGGGGATCACAGACAGAATCTTGTGCCCTTGATATGCGGAATTCTTGGCCGAGGCCACGATCTGGTCGACAACTCGTGCGATCAACATTCGAACAGCTTCCTCAGACGACCTTCTAACGAAATGACCCGTTAACCCGTGGACGCCGGGCGTCCTCGCCCGGCGCAGCAACGGCCAGGCGGGGACGCCTGGCCTCCACATAGAAGGCAGTGTTCTCTGACAGGATTCATTTCGTTAGAAGCTCCAAGTCCCGCCAACGTTCTCCGAGGAAACATTCAGGGAGACTGCTCATCGACAATCCCAACAATAGCGGCATCGGTCGGGATCACCCGGTCGGTCAAAGCGAGGGTCGCCTCGCGGGCCGATATCCAAATGACAATGTCGTCCTCCCGTGCGCCAATCGTGTCGACGGCGACAATGGGGCGAGCCGACCAAGTGCCCTCCCCAGCCGCCGGGTACAAAAGACGCAGCCGCAGCCCCTCCAGCGCCTGATCCTTGACGGTGGACACGACTGTCCCGCAGACTTTGCCGAGTTTCATCGCGCTCTATCCTCTGCGCCAACATCGCTCTTGCGGTAAACCATCCGTCCCTCGCGATCGATCTGGTCGATAATGCCGACAATCACGGCGTCGACCGGCACCTGCGCCAAACCGGCGGCGGCTCGGGCGGAGGAGCCGCGCACGACCAGGACAGTCTCTCCCTCTCCGGCGCCAACTGTGTCCAATGCCACCGTGAGCGGCCGATCCGAAGAACCCTCCGTGGCCTCACGGACCAGGAGGAGTTTGTAGCCGGAGAGCGATACGACCTTCTGGGTCGATACAACCGTCCCGATGACCGTGGCGATGTCCATTGCGAGGGCAACCGTCGCTTCCGCAGGCAACGATCCCCAAACCGACGGGCTCTGTCAAGAGGCAGGCGCTTTCGTGTGGCCGCTGCCCGGTAGGCGGAGTAGATTGCCTGCGAGCGGGTCCGACGAGGTGGTCGGGGCGAAACAAACCCCGCGGGGTGTCGTAAACCTACAGTGCAAGGTCGCCGTGGCTGAATCGGATGAAACTCTGATCAGGGACGCCCTGGCCGGCGACCAGCGGGCCTACCGCGATCTGTTGGCGCGGCATCGCCAGTCGATCTACCATGTGATCTTCAAGATCATCCGGAACCCGGACGAGGCCGCCGATCTGGTTCAGGAGACGTTCATGAAGGCCTTTGCATCGCTGGCGTCGTACCGATTCGAATACCGATTCTCAACCTGGCTGTACAAAATTGCCGCAAACAATGCGATCGACCACCTGCGCAAGAAACGCATCGAGGCCCTGTCGCTGGATAAGCCGGTACCGACCCAAGACGGGGAAGTCGCGCTCGAAATTCCCGACTGGTCGCAGAATCCGGAAGAAGATTTGTACCGCAAGCGCCGGGCGGTCACCATCGGCGAGGCCATCGACTCGTTGCCGCCGAAATACCGCGAGGTCATTCTCCTGCGGCATCAGCAGGACAAATCGTATGAGGAAATCGCCGTCCAACTGCATGTTCCGGTCGGCACGGTCAAAGCCCGGATCTTCCGCGCCCGGGAATTGCTGAAGAAGAAACTCAAAGGAATCTTGTCTTGAATGAAGGAGGCACGATGCTGACACGTCTGCGCTGGGCGACCATGCTGGTCGTATGTGCCGCGGCCCTACCCGTGACGGCGGCCGCCAATCGGCTCGAGGAATTCCGGTACACGGACAGCAAGACCTTTGACGTCGGCGCGGCGCCCGACGTCTCGATCGAGACCATTTCCGGCGATTGCTCCTACACCGCCGTCGACGGAACCACGGCGACGGTCGACGTGGTCATCCGAGTCCGCGCCAAGAACCAACAGGAGGCCGACGAGATCCGCGACGCCATCGAACTGGAGATCGAGGGCGAAAACGGCTTCTTGAACGTGAGCATGAAGCGCGCCGACCGGTTCTACCAATGGCTCAATCATGCCAAAGGCGGATCGCGTTCCACCGATGTCAGTTTTCACGTCAAGGGCCCGCTTGGGGCGGATGGATCGTTGACGTCGGTGTCCGGGGACGTGCGGGCGGAGGGCGTGACCGGCCGGATGGAATTGAAAAGCGTGTCGGGCGACGTGACCGCAGAGCGACTGGGTGATCGTCTGATCATCGGCTCCACGTCCGGCGATCTGAAGACCACGGACTGCAAGGGGCCGATCAGCGCCGAAACGGTGTCCGGCGACATGAACCTGGAATCCACCGGCGCCGACTTGAAAATCCACACCGTGTCCGGGGATGCCATGATCGGCGAAGTCGCGGGGGCTTGCGACTTCCATTCTGTTTCCGGTGATGTTGAGATCCGTGGCGCGCATGCATCGGTCTCGGCCGTGACCGTCTCCGGCGACATCCACGTGGATCAGGATAAAGGCGGTTTCGAGTTGAGCACAACGTCGGGAGATATTACCGTGCGCTCGGCCGCGACTGCCACCCCCTTGCATGCTCGTTCAATCAGCGGCACCGTCACGATTGCGGTCGATCCGGCTGCGGTCGGCGAGGTGACATTGGAATCCCCTTCGGGTGACATTCGGGCCGACGTGGACATGAAGGTCCGCCGGCACTCCGATCACCGGCTGGAGGGACTGATCGGGAACGGTGATGGCGTCCTGAGCGTCTCAACCGTGTCAGGGGACATTCTTCTGAGCAAACTCTGAGTCATCAAGTGATGGGCGATTGATAATAGACGGATAGGCGAGATGAAGCGGCTGATTTGCGATATGTCCAACGGGCGCGTGAGCCGGCACCCGATCTTTTGTCTGTGCCTAATGGCCGCCTTGTCCTTCGTAGCCGCATCGCGTGCCGAGGGCCCGGCGGGTACGACGCCCGCCAAAGCCGCTACGCCTCAGCCCTCGCAGACGACCCACCGGCCGCATCAACCACATCCCGCCCTGCACACCCCGTCCGCGCCGACCATTCCGGCGCCGGCGGCGGCGGCAGTGGTAGCCGTCATGCCCAACCTGCGCGATTCGATCTATGCAACACAGATTACCGTCACCAGCGCCGGAATCGAGATCATCGACCGCAAAGGGCGGCATATACATCTGGAGTGCGTTGCCCCCCTGCCGGAAATGCCACCCATGCCCGGTGAAACGAGAAGCAGCAGCCGGGATTGGGGCGGGCTCGACGATCAGTCGGAAGGCACGGGGATCGTGCGGATCGGTTCCGACATCAACATCCCGGAGGATGAGACCATCTCGGGCGACGTCGTCACGATCTTTGGCGACATCCACACCAGTGGCCGCACCCACGGCTCCTGTGTGACGATTTTCGGCAACGTCGACGTCGACGGCGCCGTCGATCAGGACGCCGTGGCTCCCTTCGGGCGGGTGCGGGTCGGACCGGGTGGACGGGTCGGCCACGACGTCGTCGCCTCGGAGATTTCCCGCGAACCGGGCGGGCGGATCGGCGGCACGCGCGAGGAAATCTTCATCCCGTTTGCGGGCCAACTGCGGGGAGAATCGGGCCGCCTGTGGACCAAGTCGACTGTGACGGCGCTGATCGTGCTCAAAGTCCTCTTCTGGCTTTTCTTGGTGTTGCTCACGCATGCCCTGGCCGCCCGCAACGTGGCCAAAGTCAAGGCGCGGATTCAGACTTCGTTCTTCAAGTCGTTCATGGTCGGGCTGATCAGCCAGATCCTCAGTCTACCCATCTGGCTTCTACTCCTAGTCACGATCATCGGCATTCCAGTAGCGTTGCTGGTCTTTCCGCTCATTATCCTCGCAGCGATCGTCGTGTCGCAGGCCGCGATGGGCCAGCTCTTGGGTGAAAAAATCGACGACAATATCGGACTATCGCTGCACACGCCTCTGGGGCGCACGATCGTCGGCGTGATCGCGTTGCAGTCGTTCGCGCTCATGACCGCCGCCTTAGTCTGGTCAGCGGGGGCGTCGGGATGGGGCGGCCTCTTGGCCTTCGGCATGATGGCGCTCTCTGTCCTCGTCGGCTATGTCGTCTTGACCGTCGGCCTGGGCGCCGTCGTCATGACCCGCTTCGGCACCCGCCCGAAGGAAG
>JACQFV010000032.1 GCA_016199865.1 Candidatus Zixiibacteriota bacterium
ACAGGTTGCTGACGATTTATGGTGAGCTTGGCGAACCATCCCCTGCCGCCGGCACAACTCGGCGATGCTGGCTTCCCCTTGCAAACCCTCCCGCACGATCTGAATCTTCTCCTCCGCCGCGTCTGACGCCGGATCTCCCCTGTGGTGAGCGAAGCCGAACCATGACCACCGACGCCGGGCTCTAACCCTGTTTGCCACCCCTCAGTTGCTCCTGGCGCCAAGACCAATCTGCCCAAACCACGTCTTGGCAAAGAGCCCTCCCGTGCCCGACTTTGGCTGAACCGATACACTGTCCCTGGACTCTCAGGGGCCAGCGCCATTGGGACTGCCAACACAATCACCACCGCAAGAACGGCGAAGCACACTGTCGCAAGTCGAAACCGCATTGTCCACATCCGAAAAGGACGAAGAATCGAACGGTCCCAAGTTGGCCCGATTACGACGCGCCGTCAAACGCCAGCATTGGATTGGATCGGATTGACGCAGCTATGCCACCTCTCTCCTTCGGGTCGGGGATTCCGAGCTGGCCGAGGGAGAGAGGGCTGGGGTGGGGATCGGTGTACCCACGGATCGGCTGATTCTCCCATACCTGACTCGACCCATGCACAGAGCAATTCTTTGACAATTGAGTGACAGAATCGCTTGACACCCCAAGATCCACGTTATTCTACCAATAGTGGGAGGGTCGGAGCATCTGATCTGAGAGTCCGGGAGACCCCGGGAGTTCGGTCATGAACAGTCATCGCCGGATGATCATTGCCCTGCTTGCGATTGTCGCGGCGGAGGCGATTTGCGGCCCATCGTTGAGTGCCGCGGCGGTCGATCCGCAGCCGTCGCCGCTGTACAGCCAAAGTCTGGAAGAATCCGTTCAGCGAATGAATTCGGAATCCGTCGCCGGCAAGCGGCGTGAATTGGACACGGTGGCAACTCCGGGCGGCGTGAGTGACACGACTGTTGCCTGCATCTATCAACTCCTATGCGCCAAGGGTAATCCCGACACGCTGGCGCAGATGGGTCTTAAGGTTGGTGACCTGCGGCGCGGCGCCCGATGCTCTAACGGTGAACACGACTGCATTCACCACGTGGAGGATACTGTAGGATCCGTCTGCCTGATCTGGCAATACGTCACATGCGCCCCGACCGATCTTCCCCCCATGCCAGCATTGCCCTTTGCCCTCTGCCCATGTGACTCACTTTCTACGATGCAAGCAACTCCGACATGCCAAGTCTATACCTGCCGCACCTCAACCTGCATGGGTTCGGGCGGCGGCTTCAGTTGTGCTCCTCAGTGGCTTGAGACGCTGGCTTGCGGCGGACCCACATGCCTGGGAAATTCGACATGCGAAGGAGCAACATGCTATCCAGAGCTGACGTGTCAACGGGGACCTACCTGCTTCAGCACCTGTGCTCCGGCGCAATCCACATGCTCCGGAAATCCATCGTGTGACGGTACCGCCACCTGTTCATTCCCGACTTGCCACCCGAGCCCCACTTGCGCTGGCGAACTAACTTGCGGCTTTGCCACATGCATGGGCGCGACTTGCCAGCCGAACGCGACCTGTATTGGGATGACGACCTGCGGCTACGCGCCGACCTGCACGCGCTGCGACTGTTCGCACTTGGGGGACGTGAACGCGGATGGACGCGTCAACGTGCTGGACATTCTCCGATATATTGGCCGCGCCTTCTTGGGCAATGAGCGGCCCTTTCCAAGCGATATGGAATGTCCCGGCGCGGATCGGGGCGATTTGGATTGCGACGGGGTCGATACCATCGCCGATTTGGTGATTCTGATCGACCGGACGATCTTCGGCGCGCCGAAGTTCTGTAATCCGTGCACCGATCCGCCGCATTCTGACGGCGCGCGTTGAGGTATGGCGTAGGGGCGTTTATCAAAACGCCCCTACAAATGTCCCGTTTTTCTGACCGAACCGCGCCTCATAATCGTAGAATCTGTTGTCCCACAATATGATACCGGGGCGTGCCAGTTGTTTGCCCCAGCGATCTAAGAAGGAACCGGCACAATCCGCCGATTCTCTTTGTGAGCGACGCGCTGTCGCCGTTGGGTCGGCGTTCGTATAATCAGTATAATCGGGTGAAGGGATAGGCACATTGCGATCATGGCGACATTGACCGACGATATCCGTACCTCCGCGGCCCAGTTCCGCGAGTTCGGCGCTTGCGAACGACCGCCACGCGATGAAGATCCGGCGCTGATCGCGCGGATTCGTGCGCAGGTCGACCGCTGGGGGGAGCGGTTGGTGATTCTGGCGCACCATTATCAGCGCAAGGAAGTGGTGCCGTTCGGGAATTTCATCGGCGACTCGTATTACCTCTCCAAGATGGCGGCGCAGCAGGAGAAGGCGGAACACATCGTCTTCTGCGGCGTGCACTTCATGGCCGAGTCGGCGCGGATTCTCTGCCGTCCCGAACAGCATGTGTACCTGCCCAATCTGCGCGCCGGGTGCCCGATGGCGGACATGGCCGATGACGTTCAGGTCGATGATGCTTGGGAATGGCTGGGCGGATTTCTCGACACCGAGACGGTGATTCCCGTCTCGTACATGAACTCGGCCGCGAACCTCAAGGCCTTCACCGGCGCCAACGGCGGCCTGATTTGCACGTCATCGAATGCCGACAAGGCCTTCGCGTGGGCGTTCGAGCGCGGCGAGAAGGTCTTCTTTTTCCCCGATGAACATCTCGGCACCAACACGGCGAACAAGATGGGAATCGCCCGCGACCGGCGGGCGATCTACGATCCGCTACATGCACCGGATGATCCGGGGCCGTATGAACGGGCGCAGGTGATTTTGTGGAAGGGATTTTGCCACGTGCACACGAATTTCACCGTGGCGCACATCGAATCGGCGCGGCGCGACTATCCGGGGATCAAGATTGTCGTGCATCCGGAGTGCACCGAGGACGTGGTGAACGCCGCCGATGCCTGCGGTTCGACCGCGTTCATCGACAAATACGTGAAGGCGCAACCCGCCGGATCGATCATCGCCATCGGCACCGAGATCAATCTGACCTCGCGTCTGGCCGATGAGCATCCCGACAAGACGATCTTCGAACTCTCGGGGCAAAACTGCCCGCTCTGCGTCAATATGTTCCGCACGACGTTGGAAGATCTCGCATCCTGCCTTGAGCATCTCGGCGATCGGGGGCACGACAAACAAATCTTCGTGCGTCCCGACGTGGCGCGTGATGCGAAGTTGGCCTTGAACCGGATGTTGGAGCTAAAATAAGCATCCAGTAACGATCCTGAATTTCCGCAATTGTTGGACCCTCACCCTGCCTTCTCTCCCTCGGTCTGCTCGGAATTTCCGACTTAAGAGGGAGGGGATAGAATAAGGGGACACGGCTTGCACACAAACGGCCGCTCGCGCCGCTCATTTCTTCGTCGGTGAGGAGTATTCCGATTGAGGATACGTTACTTCCCCGCCAACAGCATTTGCGCCGCGTTCTGGATCCAGCCGACAAATGGACCGGGAAAGACGCCGAAGAACAGCACGCCGATGGTGGAGATGACTAACGCGAGGGTGAGACTCTTGGACACAGTGATCGTTGAGGCCGTTTCTCCGGAGGGGAAATACATTTTGCGAATGACGGTGGCGTAATAATAGAGCGCGATGACCGAAGTCAAAAGGCCGACAATCACCAGCCACAAGTATCCCGCGTTCACCGCCGCCAGGAAGACATAGTACTTGGCGAGAAATCCCGCCGTCGGCGGAATCCCGGTCAGGGACAGGAGAAACAACGCGAAGAATGCCGCCAGAACCGGCGAGCGCGCCGCCAGACCGTTGTAGTCGGCGATTTCATCCGAGCCGGTGCGCTCGGAGAAGGCGATCACGCAGATGAACGCGCCCATATTGGCGAACAGATACGCCATCGTGTAGAACGAGATCGCCGTGGCGCCCCAGGTGTCGCGCGCGACGGCGCCGACGAGGATATAGCCGATCTGCGCCACCGAGGAATACGCCAGCATGCGTTTGATGTTCGTTTGTACGATCGCCGTAACGTTACCGACGATCATCCCCAAGGCCGCCAAGGCCGCGATCATCTGTGTCCAAGCCATGGCCGCCGATTCCAGTCCGACAAAGAAGACGCGGAGGAACGCCGCCAAGGCGGCGGCTTTCGAGGCCACCGACAGAAACGCCGTGATGGGCGTCGGCGCCCCTTCGTAAACATCGGGCGCCCACATATGGAACGGCGCCAAAGCCAGCTTGAACCCAAATCCCGCCAGGACGAAGATCAAGGCCAACGTCATGGCCGGCGGAAATCCCCCGGTCGACATGTAGATATTCATCACGGCGTCTTTGATCGCCGCCAGATTGGTCGTGCCGGTCAGACCGTAGAGCCACGCCACGCCATAGAGCAGAATCGCCGAGGAGATGCCGCCCAAGATCACATATTTCAATCCCGCCTCGGCCGAGCGCCGGCTGCCCTTGTGGTAGGCCGCCAGGACATACAGCCCCATGGTCGAGAGTTCGATGGCGATGTAGAGGGTCAGAAGTTCCGTGGCCGAGACCATGAGCAGCATGCCGACGGCCGATAATAGGATCAAGCCATAGTATTCGCCGCGATGGACCTCTAATCTCCCGACCGTGCCGATGGAGGAAATCGCGGTGAGAATGACACCCCCCAGCACGACTTCCTTGAACACCACGGCCAGCCGGTCAAAGACAAACGTGCCGCCAAACGCCGCGCCATCGGCCGTCACCCCGACCCACACGGCCGTGATCAACGCCCCGAGTATCGTCCACAGGGCGAATGTTCCCGATCGCCCCGGCTCATCCTTTTTTCCGAGAGTCGCCAAGGTCAGCACAAAGAGCGCCCAGACAAACAGGAAGCACTCGGGCAGGATGATCTGCCAGTCGGCGTAGAATTTGGTCAGGTCGAAAGCACTCATTTTGAGACCAGCGTCTCTCTGTCGTCCCTCACCCGATCCCGCCTTTAGGCGGGATCGACCTCTCCCTCCGGGAGAGGGTCGGGGTGAGGGAAAATGTGCAGGCAGAGCCGTCCATCGACGCTACGCTCCGATCACCTTCACCAGATTGACGATCGTCGCCTTGATGTAATCCGCCAACAGCGCCGGATAGACGCCCAATACGATCATCATCACCGCCAGGGGCGCCACCGCGATCATCTCCCGCGCGTTGATGTCGGAGAGATGCTCCGTCTGGCCGGCCACGGTGCCCAAAAACATCTTCTGGATCATCCGCAGAAAATAGGCCGCCGTCAGCAGCACGCCGACGACGCCGACGGCCACGGTAATCTTGAAATACGGGAAGGCGCCCAGGAAAACCATGAACTCGCTCACGAATCCGGACAACCCGGGCAGGCCCAAGGAGCCGAGCACGAACAACACCATGATCCCCGAATAAACCGGCACCTTGACCCACATTCCGCCGTAGGCGTCGATCTCGCGCGTGTGGGCCCGATCATAGATGACGCCGACCAGAATGAATAATGCGCCGGTGATAAGCCCGTGCGACACCATCTGAAACATGCAGCCGGTAAGCGCCGCAACTGAGCCGTATGCCGCTATGCCCAACAGACAATATCCCATGTGCGAGACGGAGGAATAGGCCACCAACTTTTTCAAATCCTTCTGCGCCATGCATACAAAGGCGCCATAGACGATTCCCGCCACGCCCAACGCCGCCATCGGCCAGGCGAAATACTTCGTCGCCATAGGAAACATCGGGAGCGATATGCGCAGAAGACCATAGGTTCCCATCTTGAGTAGGACCCCAGCCAGCAGGACCGACACCGCCGTTGGCGCCTCGACATGCGCATCCGGCAGCCAGGTGTGGAACGGCAACGTCGGAATCTTGATCGCAAAGGCGATGAAGAAAAAGACAAACGCGAACATTTGAAACCCGTGGGTCATTCCCGGCGCGCGCGCGATTTGATCGGTGATCGAGAGCGTGTGCGGCGTCGAGGTAAAATACAACGCCAGAATCGCCACCAGCATGAAGATGGAGCCAAACAACGTGTAGAGGAAGAATTTGATCGCGGCGTATTCCCGGCGCGGCCCGCCCCAGATGCCGATCAGAAAGTACATCGGCACGAGCATGACCTCCCAGAAAACATAGAATAAAAAGAAATCCAGCGCCGCGAAGACACCCAGCATCCCCGCTTCCAAGAGCAGGTAGAAAGCAAAGTATTCTTTGACGCGATTGGTGATGTTGTACGATATCAGGCAGGCGAGGAAACACAAAAGCGCCGTCAGGGCCAGCATCGGCACCGACAACCCGTCGACGCCCAGATGGTAATTGACGTTCAGCGCCGGAATCCAGGCCGCATTTTCCTGAAACTGAAATGCCGCGGTGGAGGGATCGTATCCCGCCAGGAGCAGAATCGCCAGCACGAGCGGCAGAAAGGCAGCCACCGTCGCGACGGCGCGAATGCCGCGATGGTTATCCTTCGGCAGGGCCATGATCACGCCCGCGCCGATCAGGGGCAGAAAAATCATCCACGATAAGAGACCTGACATCATATCCTCACTCTCCGTATCCGCCGCCAGACCGACAACTGCCTCCCTCTCCCACCGGGAGAGGGGCGGGGTGAGGGCGCCGCCCCATCCGATCCGCCACAATGCCCCCTATTGCAACAACCACAACACCACCAACGCCGCAAAGACGATGAACGCGTAGTTCTGCACCCGCCCCGTCTGCAAATGCCGCACGATCGCGCCGAAGCCACGCGTCAACCAGCCGACGCCATTGACGGCTCCATCGACAAACGTTTCATCAAACCAGCGGTTGAATACCGACCAGGCGACGCTCACCCGGCCCAGCCCGTTGACGGCGCCGTCGATGGCATGTTGATCGAACCAGAACCACCCCCGGCACATGGTATAGTATGGGCGCACGAACAGCACGGAATATGCCTCGTCGAAATAGTATTTGTTCAGCAAGGTGGTGTACAGCCCCGTGGCTCTGGCACGAACCCGTTCCGGGTCAATCGAACCCTTGTAATACATCATGTAGGCCAGCCCAATGCCGGACAACCCGACCAGCGCGGCGATGAACGCCCAGACGACATGAAATTCGGGGTGATGCGGATGCTCGTGAAAGACGACCGATGAGAATCCGTGTTCCAGCCAGGGTAAACCAATCCAGCCGGAGACGACGGACAACACCGCCAGAATCTGCAGCGGCACGGTCATCGTCTTGGGCGATTCGTGCGCGTGATCAAACTTGTGCTGATCGCGCGGCTTGCCGGTGAAGGTCAGGAAGTACAGACGGAACATGTAGAATGCCGTCATGAACGCCACCGCGAGCGTCAGCACGGTGAAGATCGGATGCCCAAGCGTCGCCGCGACGATCTCATCCTTTGACCAGAATCCCGACAACGGGAAGACACCGGCGATGGCCAGGGCGGCGATCAGGAAGGTGATCGACGTCGTTTTCATCTTGGCGTGCAATCCGCCCATTTCGCGGATGTCGTTGGTGTGGACCGCATGGATCACCGACCCGGCCCCGAGGAACAACAGGGCCTTGAAGAAGGCATGGGTCATCAGATGAAAGGTCCCGGCGGTGAATCCGCCCAGGCCGAGCGCCATGATCATGTATCCGAGTTGCGACACGGTTGAATACGCCAGCACGCGCTTGATGTCGTTTTGCACCAGCCCGATCGACGCCGCCATCACCGAGGTGATGATGCCGATCCACGCCACCACCATCGCCGCCCGGTCCGCGGCGAGAAAGATGGACATCGACCGCGCCACCAGATAGACGCCCGCAACCACCATCGTCGCTGCATGAATCAATGCCGACACCGGCGTCGGCCCCTCCATGGCGTCGGGCAGCCAGACGTGCAACGGAACCTGCGCCGATTTTCCCACCGCGCCAGCGAACAAGCAGAGCCCGGCGATCGTCAGTAACCCACCACTCAATACATGCGAGTCCACGGCACTGAAAACGCCCTGGAACGTCAGCGTGCCGCATCCGGTGTAGAGCAAAAGCAAACCGAGGATGAAACCGAGATCGCCCAGCCGGGTGGTGATGAAGGCCTTTTTCCCCGCATCCGCGGCCGATTGCTTCTCAAACCAGAAACCGATCAACAGATAGGAGGCCAGTCCGACCAATTCCCAACTGACGAACATGAGGAAGAAGTTGTCGGCCAGAACCAAGGTCAACATCGCCATCGTAAAGAGCGACAGATAGGCATAGTATCGTGAATAGCGCGGATCGTCGCGCATGTAACCCAGAGAATAGATCTGCACCATCAGGGCGACCGTGGTGACCACGACCAGCATCATCCCGGTCAATCCGTCGATCTGTATCCCGATCGGGATGTACATCGACTCGCCCAGATTCAACCAGTCGAAACTCATGCGATGCACCGTGGGGTCGCCCCAGACGGAGACCGCCACCGACCATCCCCAGAGAAACGAGAGCGACACGGCGGCAATTGAGATGCCCGCCGACAGCGCCCGATGGCGATGGGTGAACAGTACAATCGCCGCCATCGCAACCAGCGGGAAAATTGGTATGAGCCACGCGGTCTGAATCATGTCACCACTTCATGATATTGATGCGATCCACGTCGATCCCACGGTGGTGCTGATAGATCAAGAGCACGATTGCGAGCGCCACGGTCGCCTCGGCGGCGGCGACCGCAATCGTGAAGGCGGCGACCACCTGCCCGGTGACGAGCTGCGGCGTGACGAACCGTCCGAACGCCACCAACGCGATATTGGCTGCGTTGAACATCAATTCGACGGACATCAAGACCCCGATGGCGTTCCGGCGCGTCAACATGCCGTAAATGCCGATGCAAAACACGACGGCCGACAGCGCCAGATAATGATGAAGTCCAATCGACGGCATGTTCATATCCTACACAACGGCCCGTTCGCGTTCCCGCGCCGGCACGTCGGCGGCGGAATCATCCGCCGCACTCGCCGCGCGGGGATCTTTTTTGGCGATGACCAATGCCCCAATCAGCGCCGTCAACAGCAGAACTGAGATGATCTCAAAGGGGAGCACATACTGGGTCAGGAACAGCTCCCCCAACTTCCGGCCCGCACCCGAGACCGGCGCCGCGGCACTGGTGGGAATTGGGGTCTGCCAGAGAGAGTACAACATGACCACCAGAAGCCCCAACGAGACCAGAAGTCCGGTCGGCACCTGCTCGTTGGTGTAGCGGAGCTGGCCATCGGCGATGCGCGCCGTCAACATCACGGCGAAGATCATCAGAATCGAGATCGCGCCGACGTAGATCAACACCTGCGCCGCCGCCAGGAACGGCGCCTCCAGCAAGACAAAGATGCCGGCCACGCCGAACAAGGCCAGGATCAGAAAGATCGCGGAGTGGAAAATATTCCGCGAACTGACGACGAACAACGACGCGACGATGATCAAGAACGCCAGCGCCAGAAAGGCCAGTGTGATCGGATCCATCAGTTCGCCTCGATCCGCTGTCGCCGCAGGCGCCTGATGTCATCCTGAGCGAATCCCCGCCTCAGGCGGGGATGAGTCGAAGGATCTCCATAGGCACACCGATGATTGGGGCTGCTCATGGAGATTCTTCGCCCCGCCACAGAACGGCGGGACTCAGAATGACAGATGCGTACTTGTCTTCTCATAAGAACACCGCAATCAACAGCCCCGTCAAAATCAAATTCACAAAAGCCGCCGGCAGCAGGAATCGCCAGGCAAAACCCATCAACTGATCCACCCGCAGACGCGGGTAGGTCCAGCGCACCCACATGAGCACAAACACGCCGATCAGAGTCTTGATCATGAACCACATCCACGACGGCAGGAACGGCCCCTGCCAGCCGCCGAAAAACAGGGTCGTGGCGATAGCCGAGATGGAAAACAGGTTCAGAAACTCGGCCAGAAAGAACATCGCAAACTTCATCCCTGAGTACTCGGTGACGAAGCCGGCCACCAATTCCGAATCGGCCTCGGGCAGATCGAAGGGCGTCCGGTTGCACTCGGCAGTGGCGGCGATCATGTAAACAACAAACCCGATCGGCTGCCGCCAGATGTACCAGTGGGTGAATGACTGCTGCTGGTTGACGATCTCGACCATCGACAGAGTCTGCGTGAACATAACCACGCCCATGATCGCCAGCGCCATGGGCACTTCGTAGGAGATCACCTGCGCCGCCGACCGGAACCCGCCCAAGAGCGCATACTTGTTGTTCGATGACCAGCCCGCCATAAGAAGCCCGATCACCGTGAACGTGGTGATCGACAGAATGTAGAGGATGCCGATGTTCAGATCGCTGACGATCAGCCCCTTGCCGAATGGGATCGTCACGTACACGGCCACGGCGGCGACAAAGGTGAGGATCGGCGCCCAGAAGTAGATGGGACGGTCGACATTGGTCGGTGTGATGTCTTCCTTCTGCAACAGTTTCACCGCGTCGGCAATCGTCTGCAAGGCGCCGTGCCAACCCACCCGCATTGGCCCCAGGCGCATCTGGATGTGCGCCGAAATCTTGCGCTCCCACCAAACCAGGAACAAGACCACGACGGCCGCGAAGGCGATCACCACCAGGCAGGCGATTGACAACTGGATCAACGTCACCCACGCCGGACCCAGCCCGATGCCCTGCAACACGGCCGCAATCGCATCCGCGATTGTCCGGACCAGCTTGTCGAGTTCGAGAATCGACTGGGGAATCAATGCCGTCATTGCCGTCAGTGGACCAATGAGGTCAGAATCTCTACCCCGGACATCGGGCGCGGCGGCTGGCGCCTGACGGCATCAATACCACCGCAGGAATCCCTTCCGCCAAGCGTAGAACAGGCCAAAAATCAAAATCGCCAGGAAGATCAGCATTTCGACCAGGGCGAAGAGCCCGAGAGACCGATAGACAATCGCCCACGGGAAGAGAAAGACAACTTCGACGTCAAAAATGACAAAAATCAAGGCGAACAGATAGAACCGGACGTTGAACTGAATCCAAGCCGACCCGACCGGCGATTCGCCGCATTCGTAGGTCGAGAGTTTGATCGGCGTCGGCGCCGACGGGCGGATCAATTTTGCCAGAAGGAAATTGAAGAGGACAAATCCCGCCCCCAGAACCAGAAAGACCGCCACCGCCGCGAAGTCGGATACCATTATGTCGTCTCAAGTCCCGTTGTCTGGGGTGCAGTCGGCGCCACACAATCCGTACTTACATTTTGGCGCCAAGCCGCCGAGATTAGCGCTTTAGTCCGCTGTCTGTCAAGCGGTTTCGGCCATCCGGCCTTCTGATTGTCGGAATTCCGATGTTCCGAAATCTGTCCACGGACGGTCCCTGCCGCGCCGGTCAGGCGTGCGTCTGACCCATTGACAGACAGCCATTTCTCGGTATATTTGAAGTGTGTGCGTCCACTTGGGCTGACAACGTCCCGGATGAGACGACCGATTACTCGCAGCTGTGCCTGGCATTAGTCTCGTCCCGAACGTCGGCTCCTCACATCCGACGTCCGGTCCGATCAACAAATTAAACCGCTGGGATGTTGGCAGTACCGAGGACGGCGACTGTTAATGGGGTGGGCAGAATAATGCGAATCCGGAAGAGCTGCAAATCGATCGCGTTGATTGGCTTTTGCGCGGTGAGCTGGAACGTGCCCACGGGATCCGCCTGGGGAGCCGGCTCGCCATCCGCCGTGGCCTCGTATGCCCCATTGCGGCCGGTTACGAAATCGACTTTGGTCGCCGTCGATCCGGGCGCGATGCCCGGATATATCGAGTTCAAATTCCAAGAGGGATTGACGGCAGATGCCGGCAAGGCGCGGCTTGGGGTTCCAGCAGCGGCGAAGGCGCGACAGACTGTGTTCGACTACGGTCTGCCCGAGCCCATGCCGGTCGTCTCCGGCGACGTGGAATCCATCCGGGCACGGCGATTGGCGGCGCAGGATCGCATCAAGGCCAATCTCCCCGATCTCTCATTGTATTTCCGTGTCCCGGTCGTTGATCCGGCTCTGGCGGCGACGGTGATTCGGGAGCTGAACGCCCTCGACAAAACCGAGACCGCGTTTTTCGAACCGCGACCGTCGGGGCGTGTTGAAAAACCCGCCGGATGCCTGACCGAGGGAGTGCTGCCACACGTCCTCGTGTGGCAGCTCATTGTCATTCAAAGCGTCACACGAGGACGTGTGACGCCACCGGCTACGAGCGCAACAAAAACCCGGACTTTATCAACACGTCCCGTCGGGCTGGGCCGTTCAACCCGGTTGCGGTTGGTGTCATCCTTCGACGACGGGTACCCCGATTACTTCCACCGCGGCACCATCACCGTTGGCGCCCCCCTGTGCGATTCCACCTTTGACGGTGACATCAACGGTGGCGGGCAGTTCAACGTTCAGGGCGTCGTCGGCGTCGTCAATGTCGCCTTCCGCGGGGACGACCCGGCCCCGACCGATCCGGATTGTCCCCACGCCACACGTGCCGATTATAACTGTGATGGACAGATCGACATCTTGGACGTCTCGAATGCCGTCAATTTCATCTTCCGCGGCGGCGCCGGGCCCTGCGACCCGTGCGCGCCGTCCTGAGGGGGAGTGAAGAGGGGCGTCAGCACCCACCGACCGATAGGACGTCGAGAAACAGAATGACTGACCGGGGGAGATCAACGAGGAAACGTGACAACCAGCCAGCCCAAGCTTGAATTGACCCACGGCCTCGTCCGCCGTTTGCGACGCGTGACGGCATCGATCGCCTGGATCGCGCTGTCGGGGTTGCTGACTCCGAACGCCTCCGCCGCAACAGTCGCCGGGCGCGACCCTTCGACCTTGATCGTCAAATTGCGCCCACCGGCCTCCGGCAAAGCCATGACGATCACGCGTGGTCATAGCGGCCGCGCCGACTTTGATCGCCTCGCCGACGCGTTGCGCATTCCCGAAGTTCGGCAGGTATTCCCGCCCCGGATCGCCCCGGACCGCCTGCGCGCCGAAGCCGAAAAACTCCGGATGGCGGATTTTGTCGAGATCAGGATCCCCGATGGCGCCGATCTGGACCCAGTGAAGGCGCAACTGGCGCAATCTCCCGACGTGGAATTAGTAGAAGACAACGTCATCGAGCGGATCGACGGCGGCGCGATGGTTCCCAACGATCCGTACTTCGACACCTTGCAGTACGGACCACACAACACCGGGGTTCAGCCGCCCTACGACCCCGGCACCGCCGGCGCCGATTGCGACATGGAGGCGGCCTGGGGGATCACCACGGGTGATTCCAATACCGTTCTGGCCATCATCGACACCGGCATCGATTACAATCATCCCGATCTGTATGGCAAGATCTGGCTCAATGGCAATGAGCTGGACGAAAAATCGGACGACGGAATCGACAACGACAGCAACGGCTTCGTGGACGACTTCATCGGCTGGAATTTCGCGGACAACTCGAATTCGCCCCACGACGACAACGGACACGGCACCCATGTCTCGGGCATCGCCGGCGCCATCGGCGACAACGGGGTCGGCATTGCCGGGATGAACTGGAAGTGCCGGTTGATGGCGGTCAAGGTGTTGGACGCGACCGGCTCCGGCACGTCCACCCAGGTTGCCCAAGGGATTTATTACGCCACCAACAACGGTGCCGACGTCATCAGCATGTCCCTGGGGCATCTCGGCGCCCCCGCACCAGCGGAATCGATCGCGGTCATGTATGCCTACGCTGCCGGTGTCACCGTGGTCGCGGCCATGGGCAACAATAATGCCGGCACAACGAATTACCCGGCCGCCTACGACAGCGTCATCTCCGTCGGCGCCACCAACTCGCGTGATCGCCGCGCCGTGCCATTTTGCTTTTCGCCGACCTCGGGCTCCAACTTTGGTCCGTGGATCGACGTCTGCGCCCCCGGCGACAACGTCTGGAGTTTGTTGCCGACCTATTTCGGCAGTTATGGAAATCGGTGCGGGACATCGATGGCGACGCCGCACGTCTCCGGGCTGGCGGCCCTGATCAAGGGCCTGCGCCCCGCCTGGCCACCCGATTCGGTCCGCTACTTGATTCGACGTTCGGCGGAAGATCAGGTGGGCGATCCCTCCGAGGATACACCCGGCTTCGATATCTACTACGGCTACGGCCGCATCAACGGCCGCATCGCCCTGCAGGCGCTGACGATTCCCTTCCCGCCGATTTTGTCTGTTCCCGGTGCGCAAACCGTCACCGAGGGTGACACGCTCTCATTCACAGTCAGCGCCTCTGATTCGAATCTCACTGATCCCATGATCTCCGCTGCGCCCCTGACCAACACGGCACTGACCGACCACGGCAACGGCACCGCGACATTGCAGTTCATTCCCGATTACACTCAGGCCGGTTCCTATGCCCTGCAGTTCATCGCTTCCGACGGAACTCTGGCAGACACAGATTCCGTCGCCATCACCGTCCTCAATGGCTGCCAATGTCCCTGCCACGGCGACCCCAAGTGCGACGGCGCGTCGGACATTCTCGACGTCGTCAAGACGATCGAAGTCGCCTTCCGCGGCGCCGCGGCGATTTTCGACGTCGATTGCTTCCCCGATCCCGGCGGCCGAACCGACGTCAATTGCTCCGGCGTCACCGACATCATTGACGTCGTCAAGGTCATCGACGTCGCCTTCCGGGGCCAACCCGCGACCTTTTGCAATCCCTGCAGTCCGTGACCAAGCGTAGGGGCGTGATTCGTCACGCCCGCTGTCGGCGGGCGCCATGAATGGCGCCCCTGCCAATCATGATCGTCGTTGCGAGGGTAGCGCAGACATTCTTGTCTGCGTTTGTTTCTTGTAGGTCAGGAGCCCTGCGCTCCTGACAAGTCGGTTCCACACTACAATACCGCAGGAGCGCGGGGCTCCTGCGCTACCAAGAAATTCTATTCCCCAGCGCTTCTTGTCTGAGCTAATCCCGGCTCAACTCACGCGCACGGATCACAGAAATTGCTCGCCGGATCCTGACCGCGAAACGCCACGTTGACCATGTGGACAACGTCCGGCACGCCGACCACGCCCTTGCAGTCAACGTCCTCGCGTGATTTCGGACAGTCGGGATCAATCGGCTCCGGCAGTCCGCGAAACGCGACGTTGATGATCCCGACAACATCGAGGACATTGGTGACGCCATCGCATTTGGGATCGGCGTGGCAGGCGCACACGCAGGCCGACGGCGCCCCGCGCGGCGCGGTCACGAAGATGGGCTCGTCCAGCCCCGTGGCAATGGTGTCGGGGCCAAGATCAATCCCGCCACCCTATCATGACGAATGATCACTGGAGTCGATCCGACAGCTGCGGCCATGATCGGCGCAAGTCCACTCTCAGCAACGACCACGGCGGCAATGGTCAGCCAGGCGAGGCGAATTCCACGCATGCGTCCTCCTTGAACCTGGCGAAGCGCTCTCCGGATTGAAACCGCGCAAGATCGGCCTGCAAAATCGTGATGACCGCGGGGAGTATCTTCCCGTCGTCTCAAATGGCGTCAATTCTGCTCAAGATCAAGCGGAATCAATCGGAATGACTTCTTCTCACCGGAAATTCGCGCCAACGCAACAGGCGTCTTCGCCGTTATTGTTAGTACAAGGTAATTACCTGAGGATAATTCATGCCGCTGACCGCAATCCAGGAAGACTACCTCGAGATGATCCTGCGGTTGTCCGGCGACCAGAGTGGCGTCCGCACAACCGACCTGGCTGCCCGTCTCGGCTGCCGTCTACCCACGGTCACGCGCACGGTGCGCCGGATGGTCGAGGCGGGGTATGCCGCCCACCAGTCACGCGGATTGATCCGTCTGACCAAACGGGGCAGGGGCGCCGCCGAAAATATTGCGCACCGCCATGACGACACGCTCGATTTCCTGTCGCGGATCCTAGGCCTGTCACCCGAGCAGGCCGACGTCTGCGCCTGCCAGGTCGAGCATGGACTCTCGCCTCTGGCGGCGCAACGGTTGCACGAATTCCTGGAATTCGTTCAATCGCTGGACGGACGCCGCCGCGCCGTCATCACCCGCTTTGCCCGACGCGCCTCGGCGACGGCCGACGATTTCCCCTTCCTGCCGACCGGAAAAACAATCGGCTGGCGGGGGTAACGCATGAACAATTCACCCACTCAGTTGAACGTGTGGCCCGGACCTTGGTCCGGGTTTAAGAGAGCCGATTCCAAGACCAAGAATCCAGAGCGACATCTGAGTCCTCAATGACCGATAGACCCGGACCAAGGTCCAGGCCACAAATATTAACCATGGAAGATCCAACCCAAGCCGGCCAGACAACCAACGGCGCAACCGACAGCGGTTGGCGCAAGCCCCGTGGCGCCCCATCCCTCCCCGAAGCCCACGCCTCCATCCCGGTCTTGATGCATCTGGGATTCTGGCGGAAGCTCTGGGCCTTCTCCGGCCCCGGTCTGATGGTTGCCGTGGGGTACATGGACCCCGGCAATTGGGCGACCGATCTGGCCGGCGGCGCCCGGTTCGGCTACACCCTGCTTTCGGTGATTCTGCTCTCCAATTTCATGGCGATTCTCCTGCAGCATTTGGCGCTCAAACTCGGAATCGTCTCCGGGCGCGATCTCGCGCAGGCCTGCCACGATCACTATTCCCGCCCCGTGTCGCTCGCGCTCTGGGTGATCTGCGAAATCGCCATCGCCGCCTGCGATCTGGCTGAAGTGATCGGCTCGGCCATCGCCCTCAATCTGCTCTTTCACATTCCGTTGGTCGTCGGCGTCGTGATCACCGCCGCCGACGTCCTCCTGGTGCTGTTCATGCAATATCGCGGCTTCCGCTACGTCGAATCGCTGGTCGCGGGGCTGATCGCGGTGATCGGCGGCTGCTTCGCCTATGAAATGGTGATCGCGCAACCACCCCTCATGGCGATGCTGCACGGGCTGATTCCTTTACCCCAAATCGTCACCCACCCCGACATGCTCTACATCGCCATCGGGATTCTCGGCGCGACCGTCATGCCGCACAACCTGTATCTGCATTCCAGCATCGTCCAGACCCGCGCTTATCCGCGCACCGACGAGGGGCGCGCGATGGCGATCCGGTTTGCCTCGATCGACTCCACCGTGGCGCTCCTGTTTGCCTTTTTCATCAACGCCGCGATCTTGATCCTGAGCGCGGCTGCCTTTCACGGCACCGTGCATCAGAACGTTGCCGACATCGCCGACGCCTATCAACTCTTGAGCCCGACGTTGGGGGCGGCGTTGGCCGGCACGCTCTTTGCCGTGGCATTACTCGCCTCCGGACAGAACTCTACGCTCACCGGCACCATGGCTGGCCAGATCGTCATGGAGGGATTTCTCAACATCCGCATCCGCCCTTGGCTGCGGCGGCTCTTGACGCGTCTCTTGGCGATTGTCCCCGCCGTGATCGTCGCGGGATTCTATGGCGAAGGTGGCGTGGGGAAGTTATTGATCCTAAGCCAGGTTGTCCTGTCGCTTCAACTCAGTTTTGCGGTCGTGCCTTTGGTGCGATTCACCAACGAGCGCGCCAAGATGGGATCCTTCACCAATTCCCGCCTGCTGGCCGTCACTGCCTGGGTCGTCACTATCATCATCCTCGCCCTCAACGTATTTCTATTGGGCCAAACGTGCATTACATGGTTGGCATGACCTTCGGGGGGGATAGACCAGGTGTACCGCCACATTCTGATACCGCTCGACAATTCCCCCACCGATGAGGTAATCCTCGCCCATATCCGCCCATTGGCGCGCCTGACCCAGGCGCGATTGACCCTCATCCACGTCGCCGATGGCTTCATGGCGCGTAATCAGGAACACTTCGGCGAATCCGAAGAGATGCGTCGCGATCGGGAGTATTTGACGTCCCGTGAATTCGAGCTGCGTGCCGAGGGATTCGACGCGCATGCGATTCTGGCCTGGGGCGATCCGGCCAAAGAGGTTCTGGCCACCGCCGAACGGCAGGGGTGTGACCTGATTGCCATGTCCACCCACGGCCACCGATTCCCGTCCTGCTCCTGCGCGCCTGAACCTTATGAGGGCGCAAGTGTGTCACCAAGTGCCTCTCGTCGTGGCCCTGACCTTGGTCAGGGTCTAAGAGGACCTCCACACCTCACAATCCAACTTCACGTGGAGAGAATCATCTCGTCCCGGGCAATCGCTTTCTTAAACCCGGACCAAGGTCCGGGCCACGAAGTCAATCCGACCGCGGCTCTAGACTTTTACTCCGGCCCGCCGGATCGAGCGCCAGGCGACGGCAAAAATGCCGAGCGTGATCAGATCGAGCACCGCCAGCGGCACATAGAAACTCGGAATGGTGCCGAAGATCATGTGGCCGAAGGCAACGACACAAAAGCCCAATTTCATCAGAAACCCGAGCGGGACGATGGCGCGATTCGCCAACGGGTCCCGATAGACAAACAGAAATCCGATTCCGAACACCGCCACATACATCGCCGACAATTGCACGTACCCCGGATGGTTGGGGCCGGCCACGCCGGCCCAGGAATAGATGGCGGGATAGAACAGCCCGAAGATGACTCCCAGCGCGATGTCGTAACAGCCGCAGAGCAGAAACACGATGCGAATGGATTTGAGCGACATGATGGTCAACCCTCCCCTCGTGTGTGCCGTCCGTCCCGGAAGTTCGGCGAATGCCGCAACATCGTCCGGAACCGTTTCCGTCGCGCCTCAGTCACTTCGTCCGAATACAACGTCTTCGCCAGACGCAACAATCCGGCCTGGAGTTCGCCCGTGGTCATGTTGCGCGGCACGTAATTGATGTCGAAGAGCGTACACAGTTCCCAAGCCCGCCCGCGGATGATCCGTCCCTCATCCCGGAACCGATCATACAAGGGCGTGCCGGGAAAAGCCGTGAGAAACGTGATCTGGACCTCGTAGAGGCCGGAATCCGCCACGAAGCGCAGCACGTCGTCAAAGATTTCCGGCGTGTCGCCGTCCAAGCCGAGTATGAAGCAGCCGTTGACCGTGATCCCGTACGATTGAATCCGGGTGATCGCTTCGCAATACCGCTCCTGCTGCCGCATTTTCCAATTGGCGTTCAATTCGATCCCGTCCAGACTGCTCCGGCGCGGACTTTCCAACCCGATCAGGACCTGCTGGCAACCGGAATCGCGCATCAGCCCCAAGAGTTCATCGTCCCACGCCACCGACACGTCCGCCTCGGTGAACCAGCGTAAACGCTCCGGGATAAAGGCGCGCAGGAGCCTCTTGTAGTGGTGATAGTCGACAAAGCTGTTGTCATCGGCGAATTCAATGAATGGTTTATCCCAAATCGCCCGGATCGCGTGGATTTCCGCCATCACTTTCTCAACCGGCTTGAGTTTGTAGCGCCGGGTCAGAAGAATCGAACTGGCGCAAAAGTCGCACTTGTGCGGACAGCCACGGCTGGTCTGCACGGTGAGCCGATTGTACTTTTCCGGATCGAGCAAGTCAAATCGCGGGATGGGCGCCTCCGACAGATCATAACCGCCCGGTGGCGTCTGAATGTAGTACGGTTGCAGCCGCCCCCGTTCGAAGTCGGAGAGCAGTTGCGGCCACATTTCCTCGCCTTCACCCACCACGACGCTGTCGCAATGCTCCCGGGCCTCCCGTGGCAGGGCCGATACATGCAGCCCGCCCATGACTACGGGGATGCCGCGATGGCGGTAGGCATCGGCCACCTCGTACGCCTCATAAATCTGCGCCGAATAAGTGCTGATCGCGACCAGGTCGTAATCGTCGGGCAGATCGTGCCCGTCGTTCAGATCGATGACTTCCTGGTAATCGATCTCGTATTTCTGGGCCGTCAGCGCCGCCAGCGTGAGAAGCGACAAGCTGGGCAGCGA
>JACQFV010000056.1 GCA_016199865.1 Candidatus Zixiibacteriota bacterium
GAAATAGGGGGGCGTCGTATCGGTGATGGTCTGCAATTCATCCATCGGATTGGCGATGAAATCCCAGTCCGCGGGCCATGGGTAGCCGGTGTCATGGATTTTCACAAAGTGGCAATGCGAAAAGTTGGCGATCGGCCAGAAGACGAGACTCCCCAGATAATCTCCCTCGTCGACGAAATCTCCCGGCATCACGGCAATCGTCGGCTGGTCCAGATGCGCATAGAGCCAGCCGTTGCAGGGCACCGGTCCCGCTGAATCGCCGATGGCCACGCGCCAGTGCAATTCCGCCGCCGTGGTCAGGACCGCCTTGACCCAGCCAGATTTGACGGCATACACCGGCGTGTACGGGTCATTGAGCATGTCGACACCCGGATGCAAATAGGGAGCGCCGCCATAGTTCTGGTATTCGCCGTAGGAATTGCCGATCGGCCGCTGGACGTTGTTGGGAATATAGGGCCAGTTGATCTGGGCTCCCACGGGCCGGCAGAAGGCGGCGGCCATCAGGCACGCCAGCCAGCCGACCTTGCGAATGTGAATTCTACCGTGATGGTCCGAGGCCATCGGAACTGCTCCGCGAAAAAGATAACGCATATTTCCCAAAAGACCAGCGGGAACTGTGCACTCCACGAGCGTCAGCCGGCCGGGCCGAGCCGACTCTCAGTGATCAAAAAAAGGGCGGGGAAACCCCGCCCCTGCCAAGATCGGTCATTTTCCCCGATCCACGCGGCGATCTCGGCGCCGAAACCAACGGAGCGGACATCCTCATGCACGACCAGAACCCGGCTGGTCTTGCGCACCGATTCCGCCACCGTGTTTTGATCCCACGGCACGATGGTGCGCAGGTCGATGACCTCGATATCGATGCCCTCGGCGGCCAGTTTGTCGGCGATGGCCATGGACTTCAGCACCGTGGCGCCATAGGTGACGACCGTCAGCCCCTTCCCTTGACGCGGGATTCGGGCGCGGCCAAAGGGAATCATGAATTCCGCTCCGGGGTACTGCGACTTGAGAATCGGCTGGCGGTACAGCCGCTTGTGCTCCAGGAACAACACGGGATCATCGCAACGGATCGCCGTGCGCAATAGACCGATGGCGTCGAGCGCCGTCGACGGATAGGCAATCAACAGTCCGGGGATGTGGGCAAAAGTCGCTTCGACCGATTGCGAATGGTACACCGCACCCGAGCCGCCAAGGTAGCCGCCCGTGGCGACGCGAATCACGGCGGGACAAGAGAAGCCGTTGTTGGACCGCCAGCGAATCTTGGCCGTTTCATTCACGAGTTGCATCATCGCCGGCCAGATGTAATCGGAGAATTGGACCTCGGCCACCGGCTTCAAGCCGCGCGTCGCCATCCCGGTCGCGGCGCCGACAATGGTCGCCTCGGCCAGCTGGGAATTGTACACGCGCAGCGAGCCATACTGCTTCTGCAGCCCGGCCGTGGCTTTGAACACGCCGCCTTTACCCTTGATGACTGCGGGAATATCCTTGAGCAATTCATCCTGGCCAACGTCCGCCACGTCCTCGCCGAAAATGACGATGCCCGGATTGCGGGCCATTTCATCAAAGAGAACCTTGTTGATTCCCTGAATCATCGTCAGTTCGAGATTCTCAAACTGCGGCGCCGTCGCGAACCGATCGGAAGTGGGATCGACCGTTGGCGAGGTCACATACTGCGTGACGGCGGCGGCTTCAGGACGCCGCGCCGCCACGGCCGCCACGGCTGCGGCTTCGATCTGGGCGTCGACGTCGCGACGGATCGACTCGAGTTGCGCATCGGTGGCCACACCGCGCTCGATCAAGTCGCGCGGAAAATTCACCAACGGGTCGCGCTTCTGCTCTTCCTCGCGCATCTGCGGCGTCTTGTACGTCCTGTCGTCATCCGATTCCGAGTGCGAGTAGGGGCGGATGACATGGGCATGCACCAGGACGGGACGGCGTTCTTCACGCAGACGCTTTTCCACGCGGCGGAACGTCGTATAGCAGGCGACCGGATCGGTGCCGTCGACCTCGACGATTTCCAGGAGCCCCTCTGTCGACAAACCGGCGAGAAATTTCGAAATCGAACCGCCGGCCGTTTGTTGTGATTTCGGAACCGAGATGGCGTAGTCATTGTCTTCGATCACAAAGAGCATCGGCAACTGCCCGTGCGGAGTTTCGAGACAGGCGGCGTTGACCGCCTCGAAAAACTCCCCCTCGGAGGTGGCGCCGTCGCCACCGGTGACGATGGTGATTTCTTCGGGGTCGTACTTGATCTTGTCCGGCGTGATCGCGGGGTTGTGCGTCATGTAACGCCCCGCCTGCGCGCATCCCAGAGATTGCAAAAACTGCGTGCCCGTGCAGGAGGACTTCGTCACCACGTTGACCCGTGGGACCGACCAATGCGACGGCATCTGCCGGCCGCCGGACGACGAATCCGCAGCCCCGACGGCATCCAGCAACATCTCGGCCGGCGAATACCCCAAGGGGAGCATCAGGGCGCGGTCGCGATAGTAGCAGTAGAGCCAGTCGACACCCGGCCGGACAATCATGCCCAGCGACGCCAGCACCGCTTCATGGCCGGCGCCATTGATCTGGAAATACACGCGCGACTGCTTCTTGAGTTTCAGTTCCATGTCATCGACGCGCCGTGACGTGTAGATCCAGCGGTACAGGTCCAGAAGTTGCGACGTCGACAAGGGCTCGGCCGCACCCAGCTTGGACGCCATAGCCCGTCGCGGCCGCGAAATCTCTGTCGTGGTCTCGTTCATTTGGTCTTCAACTCCAATGGTCCATGTCGGCAAAGGCCACCCCCCTTAAGCCAGTTACCTTATCAAGAGGATCGGCATTTGGCAAGGTGAATTTCGTCGGCATCATCACTTTAGTCGGCCGCGCGGCAACGCCAGCAGCCGGCGGATCTGAGCACACACAAAAGTACAAGCGCTACGACACCGAGCGCCGCCACAAACAAAAGAAACCTGAAAAACTTCTTCACGCTGATTGCCCCCCGTGGTTTATACGTGGAATTCCAGAATATCGCCGTCGGTCAGTTGGTGGTCGGCCGGCACACGCGGCCCATCCAGATGCGCTTTCCCTTTACTCCAGATGCGCGCGTACTGCAGACGCTCGGCAATTTCCTTGTGAATCAGGCGCGCGGCATCGCCGACGTTGCCGCCGCTGGGGAGGAGAATCGGGTCATCCAGGTCGGGTTCATGCCCCGGAGACTTGGTGTAGACACGCATGAGGTCGAGCATCCCGAATCCGGTGCGCAGAAACGATTCCAGCCCCTCCTGTCTGGAAATTGAAACGGGAAGGACGGGAACGTCCTCCCCCGCGGCCGCGCGCAAAAGAGTCAGCCGAATGTCGGCGCCATCAAGATCCCATCCGGTGCCTACGACGATCGTGCGCTTCTCCAACGCGGTCGGCCAACGCGGATCGGGCTCGGCCAGCCCAAGCAACCGGACCTTCCCCTCATGCACGCGTTCGACCACATGCTGGCAACGGTCCAAGAGATCGTCATCGCCCAAAGACAGAACCAGCACGGCAACGTCGCAGGCGCGAATGATATTGAAGATCGCTGGATCGGTGAACTCCGGCGCGATGGAGGGTGTGTCGACCAGTTGCAACCGAACGTTTTCCCAGGTCGCCATGCCGGGAACGCTCTTGCGCGTGGCAAAGGGCCACCCGGTGATCTCGACGTGGGCGTTCGTCACGGCGCCGACGATGCTGGATTTCCCGCCGTTCGGCGGGCCGAAGAGAACCAACTGCCCGGCGCCTTCTTTTGGGACATGGTCGGAGGCCGCATGGCGGATGGCGCCCGTTTTCTTCGCCGTCTCCAGTTGCGATTTCAGTTTTGAGATTTTGGACTTGAGTTCCCCCTGGAGGTGATCGGTCCCTTTATGCTTGGGAATCTCCGCCAGCATCCGTTGCAGCAGTTCCAACCGGCGGTGGTTGTCGCGCTCGCGACGGAATTCCTCCTCCAGCTTGATGTACTGCGGCGGCAGATTGGCGGGCATGGGACGAACCCCCGACGGAATGAAATATACGGTGAATTCGTCGCCGGCGTAGTGCGCGCACAATCGGGAGCGCGAGATTGCTTCGTCATCGCCGCCGGAGGCGGGGATTCCCCGCAATGACGGTGTGGACGGCAGTCGTTCGATTCGTCATTGCGAGCCCGCCACAGTGTGGCAGGCGCGGCAATCGCAGGTGATGGGCCGACCCAGTGTGACGATTACGCCTTCGGCGTAATCCAGTCGGGGTCCTTGCAGACGGCATTGACCGCCTTGATGTCGTCCTCGGTCGGGAAGGCGGTCTTGGCGTACTCCTCCCATTGTTCCGGGGAGAGGCGTTCGCCGTGGATATCGTAGGGCTGATGGGCATCCCCGCCGATCGAGCGATTGAACTTCACCGATGGGACGGTCAGCTCGGGGGAATCTTCGGGGAGGATGGAGTTCAACTGCGAAAACAGCCCTGCGATCTCCTTCACATAGAGATCGCGGGCGTGTTCGTTGAGATTGTCCCGGTCGGGGGAAGCGTGGGTCTCATGCTCGTCAAATCGCCCCTTCAGGCCCCAGACATAACTCCATTCGGCCGAAGAAGAATGATCGGTGCCGAAGAGGTCATAGGCGGTCGGCACCCATTTGTTGATGTACTTCTGGATCAGGTGAATCGGAATCCGGTTGGCCCGCAAGACGCGCTTGAGGCCGTTGTGGCCGGTGCCAAGATGAAAGGCCTCCTCCTTAAGCATCGGCGGCATGGAACGCGCCAGCGGGGCAAAGGACGAGTGCGACAGCATGGTCAGTTGGAATTTCCCGTCCCGGTCGATGAATTCGGTGTAGACGAAGAAGTCGAGCCAGTGGTCGACTTTGACGTTAAACGACCCCAGGAGCCGCTGCTGCTGGTCGGCCGAGCGCTCCAGCATCTTGACCGCTTCGACCCGTCCCGATGTCCCAAAATGCTCAACCAATAGATGGCACATCTGCCAGCCATGCCGCATCTCTTCGCGCATCACCCGCACCAAGGTCCGTAGATCATGCTCGCTGGGGGAGGTGTTGACGAGATTGCGCTGCTGTTCAACCGATCCGAACTCCGTATCCCCTTGATAGACAATGAGATTGAGAAGCGCGTCCCGCATCCGTTGATCGGGGATCTCCAGCAGCTTCTCGAATTTGCGGCGACCTTTCATGTCGCCGAATTCGATTTCATCAGCATGCAGATCGCCGAACAGGGCCTCGAACTTGTACTCTTCCACCATCTTCGGCTCGAGTCCCAAGCCGTTCTGCCAGTTACGGAATAGGTCAATCCAGTCATCAAATGTCGATATGCGGCTCATCGGTCTCCCTCGTTTCGGACTCGCGCACCGGCCTTCGGGTCAGTCGATATGTATACGCCGCAGCGACGGGCCAAACAATGATTTTCGGCACTGGGGACGGGTGCTTAAATCGTGTAATGCTCTCGGACCAACGGGAATATCCTGGCTGCTCGTCGGTAATGGGACATGACGGCTCGGCCGGGCTCAGGATGGTCGAATGCGCTTGACTGGCCCGGAATGGGACTCATATTATGGCGGTTCGCCTCGATCAGGCGAGTACCTGTTACGCTGCGTGGAGGAGATAGAGCAATGACATCGAAGCTTCCGGGACAGTTGGCCTTAGTCGGTATCGTGATCCTGCTTCTGCCCTTGTCAGGATGCCTCATAAAGGGGCCGACCAAACCGCCCAATATCTACTCCATGTTGCAGATTCAGCCGGACTACAGTCTCGAGGCCGCCCCCGCCGGTCGTGTCTATCAAATGTGGACGCTCAGCTTGGACTCTGCATCCGGGACATTCGGTGGCGTTACGCCATTGAGATATAAGAGGGGACAGGAGAGCGTTCTTTTCAGATTCCAGTGGGATCCCGTGAGCTACCGGGCGTTGGACCCAGACGATTCGTTGGTGGTCTTGCCCCTGACGAAGGCCCCGGGAGTCGACGTTGGAATCAATCTAAGGACCGCCTCGGTCCTGTTCTTGACAGTCGAGCCCGAGAATGACCCGCATCCCGATCTGCCCGATGGACCTTCCGTCTTGGCCGACGTAGTGCTTCCGGCCTATGAGTCCGGCGTGACCTTATACAATCCGTTCGAACTTATCAGGATCCTCGCTGGGATCGGCGGCATCTCCCCCGGCTCGTATACGTTGATTTCTCAGTCGAACAAGAAGGGCACAGGCGGCAACTGGCGCGATGGTTCCGAGGGCAACGGGATTTGGTTCTGCCGAGCCGAGGTCGACAACCGAGTCGTCATCGATACCGTGGGCTTCCAAACGTACCAGGAGGTCATCATTCCGACTCGGGGGACGCCCTACCCGTACAACGTGTGGATCAATACCAAGCACAAGGACAGTTCGTTTTCCGACTTCGGCAAGGTCTTCGGCACACTTGACACGCTGAAGAATCCCCGGCTTTACCCCCAGGAACCCGATTTGCGATTCGTCGACGGAGTCCCCAAACACGACCTCTTGAAGCGTGGCCCCCAGATGCCGCTGGGAACCGACATGCGCATCCTGCCCTCGGGAGACACGATCTACAGGTACTACTCCCCTGTCACTCAGGTGTGTGGCATAGTCTACGACTCGACTTGCGATTGCGACACGGTGATCTGTCATCCGGTTCAGGACACCTGTGACCTGAACGTCACGCATCCCGAACTCACCCACAGCACGCGGGACGCATTCACAGTGCGGCATTTTGAGAAACGCTTTATCTCCAAGCGGGAATTCACGACCACCGGCGGGGACACCACGATGACCCCAACCATGGGAGTGATCGCCGACTTGGACGCACTGGGCAAGACGCCGCGATTCGCGGGGATTTTCAACCAGTGGGAGTATGAAACATGGCTGGTATTTTCCAAGTCGAGCGGAATCAAGCCCCTCTCCATGGGGCGCTTCCGAAGCCCAACCCGGCCCGACACCAGCAACCGTTACACCTTCACCGATAGCCGATTCGATCGGAATTTCCAGTACCCCGGTGAAGACTTTCTGCAAAACCTGCCGGACACACTGCATCCGACGCTGCACGCCCCGCTCAACGTGATCGACGACCGTGACGCCGAAAAAATCTGGATCACGATTGAGCCGCTGGAGCAACTGGACTGGGCGCCCGATGAACCGAACACGCAAATGATTTACTACTCGGGCTGGATCCCCCACACTCAGCTGACCACAGAAGACAGTCCAGAGCGCGTCCTGGTCCCGCGCGATCCCAACAGCGGACCGGAAAGTCTGACCGAGGGACATCGGTTCCCGACGATGCGCGTGATCTGGACCCAGCCACCCGTCGAGTAGACCTGCCCAATGATCCACTTGAAACGGTGCCCCGTTAGGGGCACCGTTTTCGTTTATGGGGCGGCTGCGGCTCAGACACCCAAGGGTTACCACTGAAGATGCGCAACCGGGTGCAAGCACACTGACTTGCCATTCAGGACGGGTCGCGGCCATGCGGCGGAGATGACGCATAACATATTGACTGTACACGTGTTACGTTGATATCATGAAGTTGTTCTTTGGGCACCGCGCTTGCGTTCTTCGGCCCCAGAGGCCGAAAGGGAGACTGCGATGCTGAAACGATACCACTACCCGTACCACCGTGAAACGATACCACTACCCGTACCACCGGACCGTCGAGAGAGCCGACCGCACCACGCTGTGGATTCTGGTTGTGGTGATCGTGGGGGTCGTGCTGGCGCTTACTTTCGGCGACGCGCATGGAATGCCGCTGTAACTCTGGGAATCTGATCCCGACTTGACTTGGCTTCAACACTCCTGACCGCTTAACGCCTCCTCCCCGTAGTGCCCCCGCCCCGATGATCCTCTCGGGGCGGGATTCATTTGGGGCCACGCTCAGCCCCCCTTTGAATTGCGCCGATAAGGATACTGTGAATCCAACGAACCTGACTGACTCAGCCGCTGGCACGACCGTCCTGGTGGTTGAGAACAACGAGGAAGTGCGCAATCTCGTGCGCAATGTTGTCGCGACCCTGGGATGGCGGCCGATTGTCGCCAAATCGGTCGAAGAAGCGCTCGCCGCCCTGGCCAGCGAATCGATCGATGGGATCATTGCTGATTGGGAGCTCGATGACGGCAACGGCGAAGCGATCCTACGCAAAGCCAGTGAAGGCCGCTTCCGTCCGATCCCCTCGGTCGTGATCTCCAGTTATGCCTCGATGGCGTTACGCGAACAAGCCAAGGCCGCCGGCGCGCTGGACCTCTTGGAAAAACCCTTCCGCATGGAGCAGTTGACCTCTCTCCTATCGCGCGAATTGCCCGTGGCCGTCGCCGCGCGCGGCTGAGCGATTTGCATTCGTTCATATTTGTGCAGGGGCACGGCATGCCGTGCTCCTACGCCGGGTTTATGAGAGCCCTCGCACCGTGCCTCGACGTTTCCGACACGAATCGGACGCGTGGGGTGAGAAGGCATTCAAGAGCACCCTGACCAAGGGGCTTGCTGAAGAACCCACTCATGCGGGAAAAGAACGCAGACAAGAATGTCTGCGCCACCAATTGATAACGACATTGCAAGATCTGGTGGGGCAGACATTCCTGTCTGCCTGGTTTTTCAACAGGCCCCAAGGTCAGGACCACAAGGCCGCTATTTCGGGCATGCCTTTGCGGTTGTAACCGACGTGATCCGGGCGCTATCTTTCAGGGCTGGGCCTTCTCGGGTCAGCACTGAGGAACTCCCCTATGCCCCCCATCGTCGAATGTGTTCCCAATTTCTCCGAGGGACGGCGTTCGGAGATCGTCGATGCGATCATTGCGGCGGCGCTGGCGGTCGACGGAGTGACCCTGCTGGATCGGGAGATGGACGCCGACCACAATCGGTCGGTCGTGACGCTCGTGGGGGCGCCCGACGCGGTCAGTGCCGCGACGTTCCAAGCCGTGCGTCGAGCGGCGGAACTGATCGACATGCGCACACATCGCGGCGAGCATCCCCGCATGGGCGCCACCGACGTCGTTCCCTTTGTGCCGATCAGCGGCATCACGCTGGCCGAATGCGCGACCTTGGCGCGGCAGTTGGGCTGCCGTATCGGGGAGGAACTGGCGATTCCGGTCTATCTGTACGAAGCGGCGGCAACCCGTCCGGACCGCGAGAATCTCGCCTTTGTCCGGCGCGGCGAATACGAAGGCATCCGCGACGCGATGGAGACCGACCCCGCCCGACGTCCGGATTTTGGGCCGTCGACGATGAACCTGAAGACCGGCGCCACTGCCGTCGGCGCTCGCATGCCCCTCATCGCCTACAACGTCTACCTCGCCACCAACCGCCTCTCGGTGGCCAAGGCGATTGCCGCCGCCATCCGCCACGCCGGGGGGGGGCTGCGATATGTCAAAGCACTGGGTTTTGAGATCAAAGACAGGGGTTGTGTACAGGTCTCGATGAATCTGGTGAACTACCAGCAGACGCCGATCTTCCGGGTTTTCGAGATGATCAAATCGGAAGCGGCGCGCTGGGGAACGTATATCACGTCCTCGGAAATCGTCGGGCTGACGCCGGCGAAGTCCCTTTATGACGTCGCGGGGCATTTCCTTCAGTTAGAACGGTTTTCC
>JACQFV010000057.1 GCA_016199865.1 Candidatus Zixiibacteriota bacterium
CAGGCAGACCTGAGTCGGCGCGCATTGGAAGAACGACGTGTCGCGCGGAACATCGCACACCGGCGCGTCATTGATATCGAACGTCACGTGGAATGTTTTTTCGCAGAAGGCGCCGCAGGCGTCGCTGCAGCGGATCGTGACTGCCACGGCCTCATCACCGGCGGGGGTATAGCACCAGTTCCCGCCCGACAATGTACCCGGCCCACTGGTGATGCTGCAGCCTGTGAAATTCCCGTTGGCATCGGTCGCGGACACCGGCAGGCACACCTGCGCCGGCGCGCACTGTAAGATCGTCGTATCACGCGGCACACTGCAGACCGGCGCGTCGTTGACATCAAACGTCACGTGGAACGTCTTCTCACAGAAGGCGCCGCAGGCATCATCGCAGCGGATCGTCACGTCGACCGTCTGATCGCCGGTGGGCGTGTAACACCAGTTCCCGCTCGTGAGCGCCCCCGGACCGCTGGTGATGCTGCAGCCGGTCAGGTTGCCGTTCACGTCGGTGGCCGAGGTGGGCAGACAGACCTGCGCCGGCGCACACTGGAAGATCGTCGTGTCACGCGGGAGATTGCAGACGGGGGCGTCATTGATGTCGAAGGTCACGTGGAACGTCTTCTCGCAGAAGGCGCCGCAGGCATCACTGCAGCGGATCGTCACGTCGACCGTCTGGTCGCCGGTGGGCGTGTAGCACCAGTTGCCACCCGACAACGTCCCCGGGCCGCTGGTGATGCTGCAGCCCGTGGAATTCCCGTTGGCATCAGTTGCTGAAACCGGCAAGCAGACCTGAGTCGGTGCGCACTGGAAGATCGTCGTGTCGCGCGGCACGCCGCAGACGGGCGCGTCATTGATATCGAACGTGACGTGGAATGTCTTCTCGCAGACCGCGCCGCAGGCGTCGGTGCAGCGGATCGACACGGTGACCGACTGTTCGCCGGTCGGCGTGTAGCACCAGTTGCCGCCGGAGAGCGTACCGGGACCGCTGGTGATGCTGCAGCCGGTGAGGTTACCATCGGAATCGGTCGCTCCCGTCGGCAGGCAGACCTGCGCCGGCGAGCACTGGAAGATCGTCGTGTCCCGCGGGACATTGCAGACGGGAGAACTGTTGAGACTGAAAGTGACATTGAATGTTTTCTCGCAGAACAAGCCGCAGGAATCAGTGCAGCGGACCGTCACGCTCACTGTTCCCGTGCCCGAGGGCGTATAGCACCACTGGTTGCCGCTCAGCGTGCCGGGGCCAACCGTTTTCGCGCAGCTCTGGAAATTGTTGTCCTGATCGGTGGCCGTCACCGGCAGGCAGACCTGCGCGACCGCGCATTGGGCAATGGTCGTGTCGCGCGGGACATTGCAGACCGGGGCATGGTTCGGACAGATCGGGAAGGCGTAATGCCCGGTCGGAGCATTAGTCGGACTGGCCACGGTGCGTTCGCCGTCGGAGGCGGTGAAATAATACTGGATGCTGTCGCCGCCGCAGGCCAGCTGGCTGCCCGGCACCGAGGCGCAGAAGGTGCTGTCCGTTCGACTCGTCGCCACCGACGTGTACGGGGAAGCATTGGAATTGCGATAGAACAAATTTACCGTCAGCTGGTTGAGCGGCGTGTCCTTGTCCGTCACATAGGCGCACAACTGAACCGTCTTGCCCCAGCGTTGGCAGGTGTTGTCCAGTGCAATCGTCGCGACGGTGCGCTTGATCACCGGCGGCGCCTTCTCGCAGTAGGAGCCCGTGTCGCATGGTGAGCAGGAACCATTGCCGCTCTTGTGGCAGATGATGACGTTGTGGCAGTCGCCGTTCTGGACCGTGTCCGGGCTGTTGTAGCAGATCAGATAACGGCTGCAGAGACGGAACTTGATCGCGTCATAGATCGAATCCAATTGGGCATTGGTCGGCGCGTGATAATGCGCGCCCCCGGTCGCGTTGGACAATTTGATCGCATACTGGGGATCGAAAGAGTTGCCGAGCGTGACGTTGTAGATCGGTATCCCGGCGCCGTTTGCCAGGTTGACGATGAGGGTCGAATCATTGGCAAATCCATCCCCCAGGCCATTGGGTGTGCCCGAGCCGCCGCAGTTTTGGCTGTTGTTTTCCATACCGTCGGTCAGGGCGATGACCGCCTTGCTGCCCAACTCGGTCGTCGTCAGCCCGACACCACGCCAGACACCGTCGAAATATGCCGTGCGGCCGCCGGCCGTCAGGGAATTGATGGCATTGATCAATGCGGAAGTGTCACTGGTAAAATTCTGGACCACGGTGTAGCAATCTGAGAACTTAACGAGGGCTGTGCGGTCGTAAATGTTCATTCTCCGGACGTAACGCTTCGCGGCGTTCTTGGCGGCGGCCATTTTCCCGCCGTCTTTCATGCTCCCGGAAACGTCAATGACCAGGCAGGTCGCCGTGCGACAGGAATCGAAGGTCAGTTCCTGAATCGAAAAGGTGTTGAGCCGGGTACCGTCCTGATACACGCAGAAGCTGTCCGCGGGCAGATGGCCGACGGGAACTCCGCCCGCATCCAAAGCGTCCACGTAAGTGCAGATATGCGGGAACAGACTGGGATCGACGGCCCCGATGTTGATCGAGGCGACCGGGTTGGTCAGCGCGTCCGCCTTCTCGAATACCAGAGGCGCGCTGGGAATGAGCCCATTCACCGGATCGACGACATACGGATCGTCGGCCGGGCCAACGACCTGGGGGGCGGCAGCAGCCCAAACCCCGGCCGCGCAGAGAAGCATGCCGGCAAATACCAAAAAGGGGCGGAGGGCGCGGATGCGACTGGACGCACCACGGCCCCGTGTGAGGGAAGTGGATTGGATTGTCACGGAACGGACATCTCTCAGTGTTTCAATCCGGATGTCATGTCCGCATCATGGTCTACGAAGACCATCGATCGGCAGGTAATTCCCGGTGTTAGCGCCTCGGATTCGTGTGACTTGCGATTCCTGCGTTCACCACGCGATGCAATTCGATATTCGTTTGACGAACGGTACTGCCGAAGACCTGTCGAAATGACCTTGGGCCAGATGCAGAGGACCGATCCTGCCTCCCGCACTAACCCGTAAGCACAAAGAAGCAGACAGCCGCGAAAAGTCAAGCGGTTTTCCGGCAAACTTGAGGCATGGCCGCGACTTAGTCCCCTGCCCCGACACTGAAAACTGCCCCCAAACCGTGCCGAAATCAGCTCGGCCAGCGGATCTCCGGCAAGCCCTCCGCCATCAAGGACTTAACTCACGATACGGCATTATGTTGCGTGAATCTCGACGTCGTCGCTCCCTGGTCCCACGTAGTGGATTCTACCGTGAACGATCCCCCACCCTGCTGCCAAGCGGCAAAAGTTTTTTGAGGCGAGGCGGGAACTGCATGGCGCAAAGGGGGTTTAAGTGCGATGTTCTGGTGCGTGAAGAATTCTGGAGAGGCAACACCAACCTTTACACGGAGGTCAAATCAGATGGTGAAACGGACTGTAGGCATCACAACCATCGCCGCCGTTCTGGTAGCGTTGGGACCGCTCGGGGCGTTCGCTCAGACGTCCACGAAGCCGGCCGCGACGACAACCAAAGCGTCGTCGACGGCCACCACCAAGACCACCACGGTCGCCAAGAAGGAAAGCGCGCCGAAGACGCACAGCATGATGGCGTCCAACGAAATCGCGATCTGCGGCTGTGGCAAGGCGTTCGTGCCGGACGCCAGCACACAGTACTACGAGGTCAACGGCAAGAAATACGCCTGTTGCTCGGACGGATGCCACAAGATGGCAGCGGCCGATCCCGCCGCAGCCGCCAAGATGGCGGACGACAACATGGCCAAGGCGATGTCCGCTCTGGCGCCGCCGGCGCCCAAGACCAACTAAGACCGAATTCACCGGCTTGAACAGCCGGAGAGGTCGAAAAGCCCCGCTAATGCGGGGCTTTTCTTTTGTTCGCAATCCCAATGCGAACGCACACTTTCGCGGCGGGCAGGTTTGCGTCATCCGGGCCTTCATCGTACCTTTCAAGAGGTGAATTTGCCTCGTCCGGTTACGCGGATGGAGGTGACACGGAGGACAATCGATGGCCAATCCGTCTGAAAGCATCGACCTGCGCTCGGATACCGTCACGCTCCCCTCGCCCGCGATGCGGCAGGCCATGGCTGGGGCGCCCGTCGGTGACGATCAATTCGGCGAGGACCCATCCGTCAATCGCCTTCAAGAACGGGTTGCCGAACTCCTCGGCAAGGAGGCGGCCTTGTGGATGGCCAGCGGCACGATGGCAAATCAAGTCGCGTTGCGTGTGCTGACGCGCCCGGGCGACGACGTCATCGTCAGCCGCGAGTGCCATGCCGTCTGGCATGAGACGGGCGGCTCCGCGGCCAACGCGGGCGTCCAGTTCACCGAAATCGGCAATCGCGGTGTATTCTCAGTCGACGAATTTCTTGCGGCGTTGCGCCCACGCGGCCACATCCTCTACCCTCCCACGACGCTCGTCGAGATCGAAAACACGCACAACCGCGCCGGTGGGGTTATTGTCCCCCAGGAATTGATCCGGCGGCTATGCTCGGAAGCCCGGAAGCGCGGCGTCGCCACTTATCTCGACGGCGCCCGCCTGTGGAACGTTGCCGTGGCCACAGGTCGCTCACTATCGGATCTATCCGCGCCGTTTGATCTGGTCTCCGTCGCGCTGTCCAAGGGTCTGGGCGCCCCGGGCGGCTCGCTCTTGGCGGGATCGCGCGATCTGATCACAAGCGCCGTCCGCCATCGACGAATGCTCGGGGGCGCGATGCGTCAGGTCGGTATCCTGGCCGCCGCCGGGCTCTACGCGCTGGATCACAACCTGAATCGCCTGACAGAAGATCACGACAACGCCAGAATAATCGCGCAACGTCTGGCGCAGAGTCAACGCATCATCCTCGATCCCGACAAAGTTCAAACCAATATTCTCGTCTTCGCCCTCGCGGACACCGCTCCCGATGCTGCCACGGTTGTAACGAAAGCGCGCGACCGCGGTGTTCTCATCTTCGCCTTTGGCGCGCGCACGATCCGCGCGGTCACACATTTGGATGTCACGCGCGCGCAATGCGAACGGGCGGCGGAGATTCTCGTCGGTATCGTCGACGGCAATTCATAGAGCCGGCCGCTTCAAGGGTTGATCTCTCCACGTTCTCATTTCTCGGTTGCACGTTGCGAATGTAGGGTGGGCTCCGTCCACCTCAATTGAATTGTCCCCCCTCACGCACACCGCCCCGGTCCTGTGGGGGACCGGGGCGGGTGGGTGTTGCTTGTAGAGCGCGGGGGATTTATTCCCGCGTCGTGATGCTGATTACTTCAACAGCGTCATCTTCCGGGTGGCGGTGAAGGTCGGGGTGGTCACGCGGTAGAAGTACATGCCGCTGGCCGCCACCGTGCCGTCTTGCGCCCGGCCGTCCCACGCCACGGGCACGATCCCGGCCTCGTCGGAGCCATGGAAGCTCCGCACCACCTGACCCGCCACGTTGTAGACGGTCAAGGACCACTCCGAGGCATTCTTCAGAGCGATCGGCATCACCGTCCCGGCGTTGAACGGATTCGGATAGTTCTGCAACAAGGCATACGCATCCGGCACCGCCGCCTTCGCCGCACTGGCGGAGAGCAGGGACCCGGAGGCATCCGACATCTGCACGTCGGCCAACTCGATTGTGCCATCACCCGTTGTCGGGATGGCCAGAATCTCATTGGCGCCGGCATTGATCCGCGCCCCTTGATCCCAGGCATAGATCAACACCTTCAACTCGCCGTTGTGCGCCTCCGACTGCACCCGCAGACTCGAGGCCGCACTGGTCAGCGCCGGTTGACCCACGCTCAACCCCTCATATCGGAAGGTCAACAACAACCCTCCCAGATCGGCCGTCGATTGGGTCGACACCTGCACTGCACCATTCTCGGCGCGCACCGAGGCCGTCGCGCTGGCCGCATACGGCGACAGCTTGGCTCCGGGCGTCAGCGGCATGGCGTCACCGGTGATGATCCGGGTCAGATAGATCAGATCGGCCACGCTCAACGCCACCCCATCGTTGTTGACGTCAGTCGCGGCGATCTGTGTTGACCGGAGGGTCGGATCCGGTGAGAAAACCGACGCATCATGAATGAAGTAGTCGACCAGCAACACCGCGTCGCCCACCTCATACGCCACGTTGTTCAGGTTGATGTCGCCCCGTTGCAACGTCGGCTCGACAATGCGAATGTGGCCGGCGCTGAAGGTGATGGCCGGCATGACCGAGCCCTTCAGAGCGGACACGCAACTGCCGCCCATGTCGAAACCGGATGCCACATAGGTGACATCTTCGGCCTTGCTCGTCATCGTGTTGTCCGCGCAGTCCGTCGCGTGCAGAGTTATTGGCACGTCCCGATTGACGAACCGCTGGTCGGCCGATACCTGGAAATTCAGGTAGGCAACCGGACCGATTGGCTGGAAGGCATTGGCATTGGGGTGACGCGCGCCATTGTTCTGATCGGCGATGGCGGTGACGCGAACCACATGCGCGGAACCTTCCGTGCTCAGCCGATAGGTGAAGAGCTCCCATTCGGCAATCGCTTCACCCTTGGTCACGCTGAGAATCGAGGCCGCTGCCGGATCATAGGCGAACGCGAAGTCGACCCGTCCCACGTCCGAACTGACACTGTCGATCCGGACGGGCACGGAGATCTGCGTACCCATTGGCGCATCGACCGCCCCGGCGGGCCCCGCCACCGAGACGATGAAGATGCAGGGTGGGAGAATCACGGTGACAATCCGCTGGCATGATGCCTTGTTGCCGCAGCCGTCGGTCGCCGTGTACGTGTACGTGACATACACCGGCAGACTGCTGCAGCCAACGCCACCGATGGCGCTGCGCGAGCAACTGATCGAGACCGGACCACAGTTGTCGCTGGCCACCACATCCGCCTCGTTACACGCAGGCAGATTCTCGAGGCCCTGAACTGTGACGTTCGGCGGACAGGTGATCGACGGCGGCGTGTTGTCGACGAAGGTGATGTGCTGGACGCAGGTGGACGAATTATTGCATGGATCAATCGCCTTCCAGGTCCTGTCGACCCCTGCTTGGCCCGTGCAGTTGGCCGGCGTGGATGCGTCGGTGTGCGAAATCGTCACGCTGCCGCCGCAGTTGTCAACGGCGGTCGCCGAGCCGGTGTTGGCCGGGTCAGTGGACGCGCCGCACTGTAACTGCTTGTCCGGCGGGCAGGTGACCACCGGCGCCGTGTTGTCCACGAAAACGATGTGCTGCACACAGGTGACGGAATTGCCACAGCCGTCTGCCGCTTTCCAAGTCCGATCAATTCCGGCCTTACCGGTGCAGTTAGCCGGCGTGGCAGCATCGGTGTACGAAATCGTCACACTGCCGCAGTTGTCGGTGGCGGTGGCTGAACCGGTGTTGGCCGGGTCGGTGGACGCACCGCACGCTAACTGCTTGTCCGGCGGGCAGGCCACGACCGGCGCCGTCGCATCCGTGAAGCTGATGTGCTGGACGCAGGTGGCAGAATTGCCGCAGCCGTCTGTCGCCTTCCACGTCCGATCAATCCCCGCCTTGCCGGTACAGTTGGCCGGTGTGGCGGCATCGGTGTAGGAAATCGCCGGGCTGCCGCCGCAGTTGTCAACGGCGGTCGCCGAGCCGGTGTTGGCCGGATCGGTCGACTCACCACACTGCAACACCTTGTCCGACGGGCAGGTGACCACCGGCGCCGTCGCATCCGTGAAGCTGATGTGCTGGACGCAGGTGGCAGAATTGCCGCAGTCGTCTGTCGCCTTCCAAGTCCGGTCGATCCCCGCCTGGCCAGTACAATTGGCCGGTGTGGCGGCATCGCTGTAGGAAATCGTCACGCTACCGCCGCAGTTGTCGGTGGCCGTCGCTGAGCCGGTGTTGGCCGGATCGGTCGACTCACCACATTGCAACACCGCGTCCGTTGGGCAGGTCACGACCGGCGCGGTGACATCGGTAAAGCTGATGTGCTGGACGCAGGTGGCAGAATTGCCGCAGCCGTCGGTCGCCTTCCAGGTCCGGTCAATCCCCGCCTGGCCGGTGCAGTTGGCCGGTGTGGCGGCATCGGTGTAGGAAATCGCCGGGCTGCCGCCGCAGTCGTCGGTGGCCGTGGCTAAGCCGGTGTTGGCCGGATCGGTCGACTCACCACATTGCAACACCGCGTCCGTTGGGCAGGTCACGACCGGCGCGGTGACATCGGTAAAGGTGATATGCTGGATGCAGGTGGCAGAATTGCCACAGCCGTCGGTCGCCTTCCACGTCCGATCAATCCCCGCCTTGCCGGTACAGTTGGCCGGCGTAGCGGCGTCGGTGTAGGAAATCGTCACACTGCCGCAGTTGTCAGTGGCGGTGGCTGAGCCGGTGTTGGCCGGGTCAGTCGACTCACCGCACTGCAACACCGCGTCCGTTGGGCAGGTCACGACCGGCGCGGTGACATCGGTAAAGGTGATATGCTGGATGCAGGTGGCAGAATTGCCACAGCCGTCGGTCGCCTTCCACGGTCCGCCGGGCAGGTAACCACCGGCGCCGTGGCATCGGTGAAGGTGATGTGCTGGACACAGGTGGCAGAATTGCCGCAACCATCGGTCGCCTTCCAAGTCCGATCAATCCCCGCCTGGCCAGTACAATTGGCCGGTGTGGCAGCATCGGTGTAGGAAATCGCCGGGCTGCCGCCGCAGTTGTCGGTGGCCGTCGCTGAGCCGGTGTTGGCCGGGTCAGTCGACTCACCGCACTGCAACGCCTTGTCCGGTGGGCAGGTCACGACCGGCGCAGTCGCATCTGTGAAGGTGATGTTCTGTACACAGGTAGCCGTGGAACCGTCCGAAGCGGTGCACTTCCAGGTTCTGGCGATTCCCGCCTTGCCCGTGCAGTTGGCTGCTGTCGCCGCGTCAGTGTAAGTAGTAACTGCTGTGCAGCTGGCATCCACAACACAACCGGCAGTGCCGGTATTGGCCGGATCGGTCGACGCGCCGCACTGCAACACCTTGTCCGATGGACAGGTGACAACAGGGTTGCATGCCGCGCAGATACCCACCGTCTGGCAGACGTTGGATGCTGAAATCGCGACGCAACGCTTGCTGTCCTGTGGGTCGGTCGGATCACACGCGCTGTTTCCAGGATTCGGGCACGGATTGGGCTTGTCCTCACCCAGAAATTTGGCCCGTATTCCGAATGATGTTGAAGGCAACGGCCCTAATGTCGCCGTCGCATACCCGCCGCCCGATGTCATAACGGTGGCATCGGCAGTTTGTCCGACATCCACCCCGCAGTTCCCCTCGGTGATGAAGAACAGAACGGGTCTTCCATCCAAACCCGCATCGGGGCCGCCGCCGCAGTTCTGAGTCAGACGGGCGGTGACGGTCAAACTGCTGCCCCCGGGAACACACGACGGGATGACGGACGTGTAGATCAGATTGGAATTGACGTCCGTGAATGTGGTCGTCGCGACCAAGCCGGACAACTGCCCGGTGGCCGTAACCAGCAAAACCTCTCCCACGTTATCGTCGTAAGGGACAACCCATGTCGTCGTAAACGAACCGCCGGCGGCAGCCACCGTCCAAGGATTGTGGCCCTCGCCTCCCAGCAAACCGCTGGCATGTGTCACTTGGACGGTGACATTCTCGGAGCCGGAGAAACCCGACCCCGTGATGATGACCGTCTCCCCAGGGGCGTAGTCGGCCTTGTCCGTGCTGACCGAGGCGGCAAAGGATGCTCCCGTGATCGCCAGGACGGCGGTCAGGGATAAGGCCGCGATGCCGAGGGCCTGCGCAAACCGGTGAAGCGCGCCTTGCGGTGTAGTTCGACAACCCAGTTTCCTACAACATTCTGATAGCTTCATGTTTCTTTCCTCCCGTAAATGCCAAGGGTCCGACCTGTCGCTTTCGGTTGTCAGTGAACCGTACACTTCGTGTTACCAGTGTCTCGACTCGTGCATCACGACCTCCTCATGGACGGATTGTCCGACCCATGGTCCGGTGGAAGGACCGCTGCGCCTCATTTGTCAGATGTTTGCCATCCGACGCTCAAACTCTGTGATTGTAACTCAAACGCCCTGCGAGAAATATGACACGTAAGCTCGGAGTCAAGACGCTACCGGTCCGCTGTGAGGCCGGAACGCAACGCCCCATTCCCCCGACGTCCTTTACACTAATCCCGCGGGCTGGCCATGTCAAGCGAATTCCGCGGCAAACGGGAGAATCCGAACATTTTAACGAGGATGACGCTCGCGGCATGGCTCGGTTCGGGCCGCTGCAGCGCGGAGAGACCCAAATCGCGTCATCGCGGGGTAAATGGTCAAAATCACGTCTTAGCAAAGAGCCCTCAGCGGTCCGACTCTCGCCGAGCACCTGCAGCTCACCGGCAGTCGGCTCTCCCAGAATGAGAGCGGCCGTTTCTTGGAATTTCCGTGTTCAGAAATCGGAGCGACGAGTCTCCAACGTGAGCGGCCCACTGCAGTGTTCTAAATACCCCCAATGTAGTCATAATTCCCAGAAAACCTATGCCACAAAATCGATTAAAATGTCCCGATTTGACAAACCGACCGGTCGGTATGGCGTACCATTGGTGGTGCTTTGATGGTGATGAACTTGGAAACGACGGTCACCCGAATCCTCCAGGCGGCGGCCGCGCTGTTTGTGGCGAAAAACTACGCCGACGTCACGGTAAGCCAGATCGCCGACTCCGCCGGCGTGACCAAAGGGGCGCTCTACCATCACTTTCGCAGCAAGGAAGAGCTCTATCTGGCGATGATGCACGCGGAATTGGAAGAGAAGCGTCTGCTATTCTCCGAGGCCGTGGCGCCCAAGGCCTCCTGCCCGGAACGGCTCGGGCATCTGTTGCGCGCTTTTCTGAAGTTGCCGCGCGATCAGCGGGAGGTCATGCGGTTGGTCCGCCGCGACATCAACATCTTCCGCGCCCACGCCCGCGCCGACCTAATCGTCGCCTACCAAGCAGCCCTGCCGATGGTGGCGGAACGGGTCATCCAGGATGGCATCCATGACGGCGAGTTGGCGGCGGGCGATGCCCGTCTCCTGTCGTGGCAGTTTGTGGCGCTGGCGGAGGTGGCCTTGAGCCGCTACGCCGATTCGCGCTTCACCAACGCCGACCAACGTGTCGCCTTCGTCCTCGATCTGTTCTTCCATGGCGCCGCCGCCCAACATGGAGTGGCCATTTCATGAATGTCCACATTTGGGATGACTGGCGCGGCCAGCCGTTGGATGAAGTGCTGGCCGATTACCGCAATCTGGTGGAGGATGCCGACTTCCCGACGGTGAAGAAATGGCGCGACGCGGGCGGGAAGGTCCTCGGCCATTTCCAAGTCTACTTCCCAGAGGAGATTGCGCATGCGGCGGGGATGCTTCCCCTCAAGATCCGCGGCGCCGCCCTGGAGCCGACGCATGCCGATTCGCATTTCGGCTCCTATCTCTGTTCGATCCTGAAAACATCCCTCGAAATGGCGCTGAGCGGACGTGTCGTCCTCGACATGTTCGTCTCCCACCCGATCTGCGACGCGGCCCGCAACCTCGCGGCCATCTGGGGGCGCAACTTCTCCTACCCGTGCCAGATTCTCTACTTGCCGCAGAACACCAACTCCGCGCACAGCGTCCGCTACCTGCGCGATGAGTATGCCCGCCTGCAGGCGACAATCGAGGAAGTGGCGGGGTGCCGGATCACGGACACGGACCTGGCACGCTCCATCGGCGTCTTCAATGAGAATCGCCGGCTGTTGCGTGAGCTCTACACGCTGAAACGTGAGTCACCCTGGCTGATCGCGGCGGATGAGGCCTACTGTTTGATGGCGGTCGGAGGAATGTTGCCGCGCGAGGAACACAATGAACTATTGCGGTGGGTTCTGGACCAACTCCCCTCACGGCCGGCCCGGCGGCAGGATCGGATTCGGATCGTTTTTGAGGGCGGGTTCTGCGAGCAACCGCCCCTCGACCTCATCCGCATTCTCGGGCGCAGTTGTTACATTGTCGATGACGATCTTCTGATCGGGCTGCGCTGGATTCTGACGGACGTGCCGGCGACGGGCGACCTTTTGGGAAATCTGGCGCACGTCTATGTTGAGCATTCCTCCTATTCACCGGTTCAGCACGATCTGCGCAAACCCAAGGATGAAATGCTGCTGCGACGCATCGCCGGGTCCGGCGCCGAGGCCGCGATTGTCTGCGCCGCCAAGATGTGCGAGCCGGGACTCGAGGAACAGGTGGCCTACATCGACGCTCTCGACAAGCACCGGATCCCCTGTTTTCTGAGTGAATTTGAGGAGAACATGAGCTCGTTCGAACAGTTGGAAATGCAGGTGGAAACGTTTCTTGAGAATTTGATGTTCGCCTGAACCGGGGGAGCCGCAGGATGACAGAGCCGACCGCAACGGCAGACATCGTGGGGCGGGGCAACCGCGACGGAGCCCGTCTGTTCCGTGAGTGGTTTGAGGCCTTGGACCATGCCGCCCAAGCCGGCGAGCCCTGCGCCTATGTGTTCGTCATGGGCACGGTCAACGAGATCCTGAAGACCTTTGACCTCCCGGTCGTATTGCCGGAGATCAATTCACTCCAGACCGCGGTGCGGCGGGTCGCCCACGAGTACATCGATCTGGCGGAGGATCATGGTTACTCCCCCGACATCTGCGGGTACGTGAAGGCCGACGTGGCGGTGCAACTGCGCGGCGGCGAGCACCCGATGGGAACGCCGCTATGTCGAGGCGCAGTTGCGCGAGTTGATCGCCGTGTGCGAACGGGTGACCGGCAGGGCCTTCGACATCGACAAGTTCCGCCAGGTGCTGGGCTGGGCCAACGACATGAGCCGCTCGTGGAAGCGGGTGCTGGAGCTGAACCAGAGCCGTCCCGCGCCCTTCAATGCCCTCACGGATGGGACGATCTACCTGGGCGTAGCCAACGGCTTCCGGGGCACACCGGAGGGAAGCCGGTATTTCCAGGATCTCGTCCAGGAGATGGAATTCAAATCCGCGCACGGGATCGGAACACCGAGCCAGGAGCGCTACCGGTTGATTTTCGTCGGCGTACCCTGCTACACGATCTTCCGCCGCTTCAATGAACTCTTCACCGAGTGGGGCGGGAGCTTCGTCACCTCCACCTACCTCTGGTTTGCCTCGGGCGGCACCAACCGCGGCTTCGAATATGATCTGGCCCGGCCCATCGAAAGTCTGGCGGAGGGACTCTTGATCAGCGTGCGCGACGCGATGGACAGCATGTTCTACCAAGATCGGGCGCTGCAGGAGATGATCGAGCCATACCAGATCGATGGGATTATCTATCACCCGATCAAGAGTTGCCGCACCGTGTCGACCGGATTGGCGGACAGCCGGCGGAAGATGCTGAAAGACAGCGATATCCCCAGCTTGTTCATCGAATCGGACATGATGGATCGGCGCGTTGTCTCGGAGGCGCAGATGAAAAACCGCATCGACGCCTTTTTCGAAGGATTGGCCGCGCGCCACACGGCACGGTCGGTCGCGTAGGGAGATTCTGCCATGGCCTATGCCGCGGGAGTCGACGTCGGTTCGACACAAACCAAAGCCGTTCTCATCGATGAGCATCAAGCGATCATGGGGCGGGCCCTGATCGACACCGGCGCCAATGTCGTCCAGGCCGCCCAGGGGGCGTTCAATCAGGTCCTCGAGGAATCCGGAATCCGCGAGGAGGAAGTCGAATACGTGGTCGGCACCGGCTATGGGCGCTACCGGGTCACCTTCGGCAACAGTCAGGTGACCGAGATCAGTTGCCATGGGCGCGGCGCGGTCCACATGTTTCCCCGGACGCGCACGGTGATCGACATGGGTGGACAGGACACGAAGGCGATCCGTGTCGGCTCGACCGGCGACATCATCGACTTTTGCATGAATGACAAGTGCGCGGCCGGAACGGGACGGTTCCTCGGCGCCGCTGCGGCCGCCCTGGAGATCCCCCTGGCCGCACTTGGCCCCACGGCGCTGGCCAGCAAGCGGCCCGTGCGCATCAGCACCACCTGCACCGTGTTCGCCGAGTCGGAAGTCCTCTCGTGGCTGGGAAAGGGAAAGAAGATCGAGGACATTCTCTGGGGGGTGCATCAATCCATCGCCTCGCGCTCGATTGCGCTTCTGCGCCGTGTCGGCATCGAGGAGGAAGTCACCTTCACCGGCGGCGTGACGCGCAATCTGGGTATGATCCGGGCGCTGGAGGAGAAAGTCGGCACGCGGCTGAACGTCAGCGACGACTCGCATTTCATCGGCGCCATCGGCGCGGCGCTCTTCGCCTTGGATCAGATTGTCGCCGGTCGCGTTCCCCACCCGCATTCGGAGGTCAGGGTATGACGCTCACGGCCGGTATCGACGTCGGCTCCACTTACACCAAGGGTGTGATCGTCGATGAGTCGGGGCGCGTGCTGTCACGCGACATCCGGCCGACCGGGTTTCGCCTCGGGGAGGTGGCGCGGCGCGCCTTTGACAGTTGCCTGGCCGCCGCGGGACTGACGTCGGCAGATGTCCAATATGTGGTGACGACCGGGATCGGACGTCATCTGGTCGACTTCAAGGACGTCGCAGTGACCGACCTGACGGCCAGCGCCCGCGGCGCTCGCCTGCTGTTTCCTCTGACACACACGGTCTTGGACGTCGGCGGGCAGACGATGAAGGCCAGCCGACTCGATGAGGCCGGAAAAGTCCGATCATTCCGCCTGAATGACAAGTGCGCCGCCGGAACGGGCGCGTTCTTAGAGAAAACTGCCCGCTACATGGGATACAAGACTGAGGAGATCGGCCCACTCCTGCAGACGTCCAAGACGCCGGTGCCGATCTCCGGAGTCTGCGCGGTTTTTGCCGAATCGGAGGTGATCAACCACCTGTCGATTGGCACGCCGCCGGCCGACATCATGCGCGGCGCAATTGAATCATTGACCGACCGGTCGGTGCAACTGATGAAACGCGTGAAGGCCGAGCCGGAATTCACGCTCACCGGCGGCATCCTCCGTTTCCCGCTCATGGCCGATGCCGTGCGTCGGCAGCTGGGCTGCGAGGTCAATGTCCCGGCCGGGGAGATGGTGCAATTCGTCGCGGCGTTGGGGGCGGCGATCCTCGCGCAGCGACGGCTGGTACAACTCCGCGACGAGTCGAGCGCCGAATCCGCTGCACGGGCCGTTGAGGCGACGTCATAGCCCGCTCCCTCAGACCCTCTAAGACAGAATGGCTCGCAAGTCTGGGTACGTCGGGCCTGCACAGAAAATATGATTTTCCCGCGATGCTCACATCGTCAGAGGGTCTTTGAGCGCCTAATCAGAGGGCCTGGTGCAACGGTAGATAGAATTGTGCGCCGCCACCCGCCCTCGGGTGGCGCTGTGTCACGCGAGGGCGCGTGACGCACACATTTTCTCATTGTCAATTGCCTGTTGCCACCAGCGCTGAGAATTCTAAGGAATCACCACGGAGCGCAGCCCGACGCCCTGGCGCAGCTGGTCGAATGCCGCGTTGATCTCTTCCAACGGGAAGCGGTGGCTGACCAGTTCTGTGACCTTGATGCGCCCGGCGGCAGCCATCTCGATCAAGGGCGGGTAGTCGACCGGACGGCATCCCAACGATCCGACAATTTCCATCTCGCGGTACATGATGCGTCCGGCATTCAACGGCACGTCCTGATTCGTGTACCCCACCATCACCATCCGGCCGCCGTTGCGCACGCAGGCGAACGCGGCGGCGATCGTGTTCGGATTTCCGATGGCTTCAAAGCCGACGTCGGCGCCGCCGCCAGTCAGCTTGCGCACTTCCTTGTCGACTCGCTCCACCCTTGACGGATTTATGGTCGCCGCTGCGCCCAGCGCCTTCGCGGTTTGTAGTTTCTCTTCTTTCAGATCAACGGCGATCACGCTCGCGCCAAAGGCCGTGGCCACCTGCACAATGTTCATACCGATGCCGCCGCAGCCAAAGACGACGACCTTGTCGCCGCCGCGCACCCGGCCGCGGTTCTTGACAGCGTGGTAGGGAGTCGAAATCGCATCCGCAATGATCGATCCCTCAATCAGTGGTATCGAATCTGGCAGTATGAAGGTGTCTTTGGCCGGCGCGGTCACATATTCGGCGTAGGCGCCGTCGATATCGTTCCCGAACATCTTCATATTAGCGCAGATGTTCTCACGTCCGGTCCGGCAGTTGACGCAATGACCGCATGTGAGAATCGCCGGAAGCAGGACCCGATCCCCTTCGCGGCGATCGTTGACCCCTTGGCCCACGCCGGCAACGGTCCCGGCCGCCTCATGCCCCAGAATCAACGGCGGCTTCTTGAAGGTCGGCACGCCGTGATCGAGGTAATGCAGATCGGTATGGCAGACACCGCAGGCGGCGACTTTCACGAGGATTTCGCCCGGGCCGGGTGACGGTGTTGGCCAATCGCCGAGAACCAAAGGGGCATTCGGTTTTTCGAAGATCGCGGCTTTCATCATGTGCCTCTGCAAACTCTCCGCTTGTTACATGTACTGTCCGCCGTCGACTTTGATGACTTCGCCGGTGATGTGCCGCGACCCGTCGGAACAGAGGAACACCACCACGGAGGCGATGTCCTCGGGTGTCGCCAGACGTCCCAGGGCCGTTTCCTCCAGGGAACGCCGCCTCATGTCTTCAGGCAGCGGCGCCATCATCTCCGTTTCCGTCAGGCCCGGCGCCACGGCATTGACATTGACCTGGGCCGGCCCCAATTCACGCGCCACGGATTTGGTCAGCCCGATGACACCGGCTTTGGCCGCGGCGTAATTGGCCTGTCCAAATTTGCCCCTGAGGCCGTTGATGGACGCGATGTTGATGATCCGGCCGGATTTCTGAGCGCGGAACACCGGCGCCGCCGCATGGATGAAATGAAAGTACCCGGTGAGATTGGTGTCGATGACCGTCGACCAGTCTGACTCCGACATTTTCCAGACGACGGCGTCACGGGCCACACCGGCGTTGTTGACCAGAATATCCAGGCGGCCCCATTCGCGCCGCACCG
>JACQFV010000059.1 GCA_016199865.1 Candidatus Zixiibacteriota bacterium
AGAACGCTGGTGTCGGGATTCACTTGCGATTCGAGCCAGTAGGTCCCGGCGTTCACATTCGTGATGTCGATGTTCTGCCCCTCGGTCGAGCGACCGTAAATGTCCATCCAGCCGACCGACAGCCCCTGCTTGTCCGGCCCGCAGTCGAAAAACTCACCGAAGGGATTGTAATTCGGGAGGTTGCGGTCATAAATCGCCAGATCGACCACGCAGAAACTGGTCTTGTCCGCTTCGATCACGATCGGCCCGATGCCGTCGTTGGGGAGAATCTGCCGCAGCCGGTACTGACACCAGCCGTTGAAGTGCACGTGGTTGTGCGCCGGGTGATACTGAAAGATTCCCGCCTGACGGTCATAAAATGTGCCGTCGGATCGGAAGACGCGCTGGTCGACCACCTGTTGCGAGTCGTTGATGGGCGGCAGCACGCCGAAGAAGTACAATTTGCCCAAGCCGATATTGGGCGTGCCATTGGCGAAGCGAAGGTGAATGTGGCCGGGGATGATGTTCGTCACGATGTCGTAGCTGTAGAGGTCGGCCTCGCGGACGATCAGGTCGGGGAGCAAATCAACCACCTGCGGCGCCTGCTGTTCCGCAAAGGCGGATCGGGGAATGAGAAGAATGGCGACGGTGGCCAAGAGCGCCGCCAAGCCACCGGGCATCCGGCTTCCCCGCAAACGCTGGGTTATGGTGTGATCACGCAGTTGCATCCCGGTTGGGACGGCGCGCTTTCCGGGCTCCCCGCCCCGCCTGAAGATAACACAGGATGGCAAAAAGACAATGCTCTGCGCACCGGCCAAGTTCGCTTGTTCCCGCCTCCCGTGACGCTTAGATTGTCCGGGCCGACCTGATTTGGCCGTGACACGGGCCGGACGGCGTCAGCGCCTCGAACCGGACAGGCCATGCGACGCGCCCGACAACGGTTGATCACCTTTTCCGTGGACCACCCCGCGTGGGTGATCGGCGTAGCGACTCTGATCAGTCTGGCGTTCGCCTTTCAGTTTCCCCAGATCGTCATCGACACCGATCCCAAGCACATGCTGCCGGTGACGTCGCCGGTGCGGCAGTACAACGATCAGGTGGAACGGGACTTCGGGCTGCATGCCGACGTCATCGTGTTGGGCATCGTCAACCCGCACGGGATTGCCAATCCCACCACGCTGGCGCGCATTGTGGACCTGACCGGTCGGATTCAGCATCTCCCCGGCGTCATCGCTCGCGACGTCACCAGCTTATCCACCATCGACGACATCACCAGCGTCGATGGCGACTTGGCCGTGCACGCCGCCCTCGCGGATGTCCCGAACGACGAGTGGGGCTGCCGGGTTCTGCGAGAAGAATGGCTGAGTAATCCCCTGTTCATCGGGCGGATTATCTCCGGCGACGGTGTCGCCACGGCGATCTATATCCCGATCGAGCCGGGCGCCAACGGCCGCCAGATTGCCGATGGTATCCGGCAACTTCTGCCTTCTGATCGGGCGGGAGACCAATTCCATTTGGCGGGGGATCCGGTCGCGCGCGACACGTTTGGCACCGAGATGTTCCAGCAGATGGGGCTGTTCTCGCCGATTGCGGGGCTGGTCATCTGCCTCATGCTCTGGTTTTTGTTCCGCAATGTGGCGCTGGTCATCGCCAACATGGCCGTGGCCATGATCAGCATCGTCTGGTCGATGGGGCTCCTGATCGGCCTGGGGATTCCTGTCCACATCATGGCGTCCATGAGTCCGGTCTTCCTGATGGCCATCGCCACCGACAGCGTCCACATCTTCAACGAATTCGCCTTCCGTTTCGGCGAGACGGGAAATCAGCGCCAGGCCATCTTCGACACGATGTCGGCCGTGAGCCGCCCCATCGCCGTCTCCGACCTGGCCACGGCCGTCGGCTTCGCCTCCCTGGCAACCGCTCCAATCATTCCGGTGAAGATCTTCGGGCTGGTGGTCGCCTTCGGCACGTTGGTGATTCTGCTGTTGAGCTTCACGCTCGTGCCGGCGATTCTAATTCTCCTGCGACCGGAGCACATTCCGGTCATCCGGCAGACACGCGAGGAGACGCGGTCGCTTCTGGCGCGTCTGGGGGGCGTCTGCATCCGTCGGGCCCGGACGATTGCAATCGTCGGTGGTGTAGTATTGGCCGTCGCGGCCTTTGGCATCACCCGTATTCGTGTCAACAACAACATGATTCATTGGTTCAAGCCGGGCAGCGCGGTGCGCACCGCCGACCGGGTGATGAACGAGCATCTGGGGGGAACATCCACCGGGTATCTCGTCGTCGGGGCCTCGGCCGATGACGCCATGAAAGACCCGGTTCTGCTGCGGGGGATCGAAGGTCTCCAGCGGGAATTGGAGCACGACCCGCGGGTCGGCAAGACCTTCTCTGTGGTCGACTATGTGCGGCGGATCAATTATGTCTTACACGGCGACGATCCGGCCTTCGATCGCATTCCCGACTCGGCCGATGCCGTCGGGCAGTATCTGTTTTTGTTCAGTATGTCGGCCAAGCCCAGCGATCTGGAGAACGTCGTGGACTATCCCTACCGGACCGCCAACATCTTCCTGCAACTGAAGTCCTGGGACGCCGATGTCATGCGCGCGGTCATTGCCCGCACGAATGCCTACCTGTCAACGCATCCATTACCGAACGGGGCCGTCGTGCGTCCTGCAGGAATTGCCCATTTCAACATGATTTGGAGTGATGAAGTTCTCTGGGGCATGCTGGAAAGTTTCCTGGCCGGACTGGTTCTTGTCTTGATCCTGCTGGTGGCGGAAACACGATCATTTCTGTGGGGAACGCTGATCTTTTTGCCACTTTTGTTCACGATTGCGCTCTTATATGGCGTTGTGGGTCTGATCGGCAAAGATTTCGACATGCCCGTTGCGGTGCTCTCCACGTTGTCCTTGGGTCTCGCCACGGACTTTGCCATCCATTTTGTCGCGCGTTTTCGCGCTCGCTATCGCGAAGATCCCGATCTGGGCCGCGCCTTGGTGTGGACCGTGGCGCGTCCGGGCCGGGGCATCTTCCTGAACGCCCTGCTCTTCGCCGCCGGTTTCGCGGTGATGGTCTTCGCCGACCTGACGCCGTACATCACCGTCGGCGTGTTCATGGTCGCCATCATGCTCCTCTCGGCTCTTTTGAGTGTTGTTTTTCTGCCGGGTTTGATCCATCTGTTCCGTCGCACGCTCCTCAAAGGAGAGGTCAATGCTTAGGGAACTCTCACCGTTCAACCGACGGCCCTGTGTGCTCGTCTGGTCCATAGTCGCAGCCGTCATGATTCTCCGCTGCCCAACAGCACTGTCCCAGACAGCCGCACTCGGCCTGATGAACCAGTCGCACCTCGCCTACTACTATGCCGGCGATGGCGGCCATGCCCGGGTGAACATGATTCTGAGCGACGGCCGCGGACGAACCCAGACGCGCGAATTCTGGATCGCCCGACGCGACATTGCGGACATGGGAGACCAGAATTACTACACGTACTTCCTCAAGCCCGCCGACGTGGCCCGCACGGCGCTGGTGATCCACAAGAAGGCGCAGGCCAATGATGACCGGTGGCTGTATGTGCCAGCGCTGGATCTGGTGAAACGCATCGCCGCCGATGACCGGCGCGCTTCATTCGTTGGTTCCGATTTCACCTATGAAGACATCTCCGGACGATTGCCATCCCTGGATAAACATGAAGCCATTGGTCCCGACTCGGCCCTGGGCCGCGCGGCCACCAAAGTGAAGAGCACACCGGTGAATCCCAAGACCGCCGACTATGCCTGGCGCGTCACGTGGGTCGATGTCGACAGCAAGCTCCCGCTGCGGGAGGAGTATTACGATGCGCGCGGCACTCTGCAGCGCCGCTTCGAGATCACCAAAATCGAAACGATCGAGGGAATCCCCACGGCGACCGAACGGACCATGACCAATCTCCAATCCGGCCACTCAACGACAATCCGTTTCACAGATGTCACCTACAAACCTGACCTGAAGGCGGAAGATTTCAACGAACGGCTGTTGAAAAATCCTCCGGCGGCGTTCACGCGGTGAGTCAATGCGTCAGGCCCGATCATGGAATCGATTGTGCGGTTTGGCCCTTGGGCTGACCCTCTTGTGCTTGCACCCTACAGGCGCCAGTTCGCAACCGATATTCAGTGGCTATGTCGAAGCGGTGCAGGCGATGCGGGTGGAGCAGAATGTAGCGCTGTATGACGGTACAAATTTCTTTGACAGGGAATTCCCGCGCAGCGAGATGCGATCTCAATTGTCGTTATGGGAAAGCAAAGACCGTGGAGATTTCTTCATAAGCCTGGACCTGAGGAGGGACGTCAGGCAGTATCACCAATTGACGTCGGTCGACCTTCGAGAGGCATACATCGGTGTCGGAATTACCAAACGGCTTGATCTCAAAGTCGGCCGTCAGGTAGCCACATGGGGAACCGGGGACTTCATTTTCGTGAACGATTTGTTTGCCAAGGATTGGGAAGCTTTCTTCACCGGGCTGGACGATGCTTACCTCAAGCTCCCACAGGAGCTCGTGCGTATTACTCTTTCGGAACCGAAACTAACGATCGACGCAGCGCTTTCCCCGCGGGCGACGCAGGACCATCTCTCAGACGGGGAGCGAATCTCCATCGACTACACAGGAACTGGTGCGAGTCGACAGGAAGTGTCCATCGCACCGCCGTACCGGTCCCCCCAAGCATTTGCGCGCGTAGCTGGCTCCGCTGGAGTGTCGGAATGGGCTTTCTATGGTTACTGGGGGCATTGGCCAGTACCCAAAGGTGCAAGAGAAGAGAGCAACAGTCCATATTTTCTGGATTTGTACTACCCGGAACTCGCTGCGGTAGGCGCCAGCGTCCGCTTTCCTTTGGGACCATACCTGAACCATGCCGAGTTCGCCTATTATGCTTCCCTCGATGACCCACGCGGCGCCGACCCGCTGATCGCCAATTCCCAAATCCGCGGTTTCGTCGGCACTGAGAAATCACTTGGGCACGAGTGGACGGTGGGGGCGCAGTATTACGCCGAATGGATGCTCGATTACGATCTGTATCGCACGGGAATTCCTGCGGGGTTCCCTGTCTTCAACGAATTGCGCTCGACCGTCACGCTCCGCGTCGAGAAACTCGCCGCCCACCAGAATCTGCATCTGTCGGCCTTCGGATTCTGGGGGATCACCGATCAGGATTATCATCTGCGGCCCGCGATCAGTTACAAGATTACCGACGCCGTCGGCTGGACGGTCGGCGCCAGCGTCGTAGGCGGCAACAAACCCTACACGACCTTCGGGCAGTTCCGCCACAATTCCAACGTCTTCACGCGCCTGCGATACAGTTTCTGACTTCTGTACAGCGGTTCGGAAAGCAAGACGATCTCACTTGTACCACAACAGCCGCAGACTGTTGAGCACCACGAGGAGCGTTGAGCCCTCGTGGCCGATCACGCCGACCGGCAGAGGGATTCTTCCGAGAAAAGTACCCACCAAGAGCAGGGCGATTACGACGAGCGCGAAGGTCAGATTCTCCACGATCGTCCGGTTGGTGCGTTTGGCCAGACGGACGGCATAAGGCAGGCACGACAGGTCATCGGACATCAGGACCACGTCGGCCGTTTCCAGGACGACGTCGTTCTTGGCGCCCCCCATCGCAATGCCGACACTCGCCGTGGCCAGCGCGGGCGCGTCGTTGATCCCGTCACCGACCACCGCCACCGTGCCGTGCGCGCGCCGGAGCGCCGCGACGGCATCGGCTTTCTCCTCCGGAAGCAGTCCCGCCTGCACGTCGTCGATGCCGAGTTGGCGCGCCATGGCCTGCGCTACCCGTTGATTATCGCCGGTCAAAATGCCAATCGAGCGGGCGCCAATCTGTCGTAAGTCACGGAGCGCCGCCTTCGCAGTACGGCGCGGCGGGTCAGCGATCGCGATCACACCCAAGACCCGGTCGGTGCCGACCAGGACCGCTGTCTTGCCTTGCTCTTCGAAGCCCTTGAGAATTTCATCCGCACGGTTGGGCACATCGATCTGACGTTCGGCGAACAACCGTCGGCTGCCGACCAGGATGCGGCGCGACGGACCGGAAGAACCGTCCTGGGCAACACCGCTGACGCCCAGCCCCGCATGCGTGGTCGAGTCCTTCACTGCCGGCAAGGACAGGTTCCTTCGGTGCGCGGCATCCACGACCGCTTGCGCCAAAGGATGAGTGGAGCCCGCCTCGACGGCGGCCGCCAGCGATAATATCTCCGATACGTTTGCGCCATCGATGGGGTCGATGTCCGTGACGGTCGCTTTTCCCTCGGTGAGGGTACCGGTCTTGTCGAAGGCAATGGCCCTGATCTTGCCGAGTGTGATCAGATGTGATCCGCCTTTGAACAAGACGCCGCGCCGGGCAGCGCGTCCGAGGGCCGAGAGCACAGCGGCCGGGGTCGAGATGATCAACGCACAGGGCGATGCCACGACCAGCAACGTCAGGGAGCGGTAGAACGAGGAACTCCAGTCGATCTGCATCAGCGTCGGCGGGATGACGACGGCCAGTGTCGCACCGGCTAGGACCCCGATCGTGTAGCGCTGACCGAACCAGGCCACGAAGGTGTTGGTCGGCACCCGTCCCGACTGCGCCTGCTCCACCCGCCGGAGACGATTCAATCGGGAGGGACTCGCCGGTGAAGGTCGAACGATCGATCGATGTCCGCCCCTCAACGACGTGTCCGTCGGCGGGAATCTTCTCTCCGGGCTTGACGAGGACCCGGTCGCCGACTTCCAGGGATTCGACCGGAATTATCTCTGGACCATCGGTCCCGATCCGACGCGCCTCGGCCGGACGCAGATCCATGAGGGCGCGCACGGCATTCTTCGTCTTCTCCAAGGCATAGTGTTCGAGAGTGTTGGAGAGCGAGAACAAGAAAATCAGCACCCCGCCTTCGGCCCAACGTCCCAGAATCGCGGCGCCGATCGCCGCCACGGTCATGAGGAGATTCACGTCGAGCCGGTACTCGCGCAGGCCATCGAAACTCTCCTTGGCGGCCAGCCAGCCCCCGGACAGATATCCCAGGGCAAAGAGCGAATGTCCCGCCCAGGTCGACCCCAGATTTTCCGTAATCCATCCGGCAACGATGAGCACTCCGCCCAGAAGCGTCCAGACCAGCAGGTGGCGCCGGTGCCAAAGATCACGGGCGCTCTGCGGCGTCCGCGCCGGTGGAGCCAAGCTCGGATCCGGCGCGCTTTGGCCCGCCGAGCCAGTTGTTTCGGCCGATCGGGCAGACGATATCGCGGCAGGGTTCGAGTTCATCGCGTGGTGCTCAGTCGACGCCAGGATGCGCCGAGACACAGGCCATACTACGCCATTCCGGCTCAGGAGAGTGACAAAAACCGTTGCGCCCGGTTCACGATCGGTCGGCGCCGAGCGCCGCCAGCGCGGTTACACAATGTAAGAGTGCACGTCCACGGGGGCTTCATCGACCGGCGTTGCAGGGGATTTGGTCATCCAATCGATAACACGACGCAGACCATCCTTGAGGGTCACGGTGGGCGACCAGTTCAGCCGACGTCGCGCCTCACCGGGATCACAGAGGAGCCGTTCCACTTCCGATCCGGCCGGGCGGACACGGTGGTCTTCGCAAATGATTTGAAGCGGTTTGCCGAGACAATCGGCCACAGAGCGGACGACATCTTCGACTGACGATTCCGACCCCGTGCCGATCTGCAGCTCGATTCCTGGCGGCAGGTCGGGCGCGGTGGCGGCCGCGATGAAGCCCGAGACCGTATCGCTCACATAGAGAAAATCGCGGGTGGGATGGATCGATCCCAACCGGACCGTCTCCCCCTTCAGCGCCTGGCTGACGATCGTGGGAATGACGGCGCGCGGCGACTGGCGCGGACCGTACGTGTTGAACGGCCGCAGAATAACCACGGGCAAATCGTAGGCGCGCGCGTACGACTCAGCCAGGGCGTCGGCGGCGATCTTGCTGGCGGCGTACGGCGACTGCGCCTGACGGGGGTGTGAGAGCGTGATCGGCACCTGTCGCGCGGTGCCGTACACCTCCGAGGTCGAGGTTTGAATCAAGCGCCGCACCCCGGCGTCGCGGCAGGCGTTGAGCACGTGCAGTGTGCCGACGACGTTGGTCTGCACATAATCGGTCGGATTTTGATACGAGAAGGGAATCGCGATCAGGGCGCCCAGATGAAAAACGACCTCGCACCCGGAGGCGGCGCGCCGGACCGCTTCCGGATCCTTCAGATCGCCGCGCACGATCGTGATCCGGGCCCGGTCGGACTCGGGCAACTCGGTCAGCCGCCCCAGCCGATTCTGCGAGTCGTAACGCAGGAAGGCGCGCACGTGCGCCCCCTCCGACAGTAGCCGCTCGACCAGATGGGATCCAATGAACCCCGCCGCGCCGGTCACCAGGACAGGAGTGCCGTCCAATGGTTGCATGTTCACTGTGTCGGCAAGTGGGGTGTCACACCCGACTCAGGTCAGCGTCTGACCCCAACCGCCCCGGAATGCGAACTCACTCACAGGGATACGCGTTCGCGGGGCGATCTCCCGCGATCGCTGCGCCTCCGGGAGAGCATCGAGTGAACCGAAATACCCCAGCGCCACCATCGCCTGCGGTTCAAAGCCGTCGGGAATGCCGAAATAAGCGCGGGCTTTGGCGGTATTGTACCCCGCCATCTGGTGCGCGAACAACCCCAGCGCCGTGGCCTGCAGCACGAAGCTCAAGATCGCGGCGCCGACGTCATATTCGGCGAACCGATTTGGGTTATTGTTGCGCGTGAAAGTTTTCCTGGCCACCGGCAGGATCAGAACCGGCGCCTGTTTGGCCCAGGCGTTTCCCTCCGTCAGACAGTCGCGGGCCTTATCCAATGTCTCCGGCACCATCGCATCGAAGATGAGAAATCGCCACGGTTGTTCATTGAAACAGGAGGGTGACCAACGCGCCGCCTCCAGGCAGGTCAATAGTTCCTCGGTTGAGACGGTCCGATCGGGATCGAAGACACGCGGCGACCAACGTCGGGCCAGAAGCGATTCAATCGGACGATCCGTGGCTGCGATTTTTTCCATGATCTCGATTCCTTTGTGAGATTCCCAGAGGGGCTGTCCGCTATGGAACGGACTGTGCCCCGTTTGTCTGCACGCGCAACAACCGGACGCGGTCGAACAAGCGCCGCAGCCGTGTCCGATGGAGTAGCACCGCGCCAGTGGCCATGGTGCCACCCAAAACCCAACCGCCGACGACGTCCAGAGGATAGTGGATACCCAGATAGATCCGCGAATACGAAATCAGAAAGGACAGCGCCAAAAGGGGCCACAACCCGCGACGGTAGAATGATCCGATGAACACCGCGGCGGCCATGGTGCCGGTGGCATGACCGGATGGGAAGGACAAGGTGTTGCCGCAACGGTAAATCGCCCGGACCGCGGCGACGACGTGACAGGGACGGACGCGGCCGACCCAGGGTTTGATCAGATCCGACGACACCAGATCGGTCAGCCCGAGAAGTATCACGGCCAGGAGCACAACGCTGCGCCCTTTCCCGCCGCCGAAAACCGCGAGCGCCGCCAAGCCGACGGAAACTACAGGCAACAGGAAGCGAATGTCCGTCACAATCGGCATCAGCCAATCGCAGAACGGATTGGCCGCACCGGCATTGAGAATCAGTAAGAGGCGGGTGTCGACAGTTTGTATCCACTCAAGCATCAGAGAATTCCCCAACGGTCAACGAATCTCCGGTTCACCGAATTGCACACTGACATTGTTCCCCGCCCTCTCGCACAATCGCGCGCGCACGGTCTCCACCTGTGACCGGGGCACATGCGCCGTGCCGTGCGCAAGGGAATCATACCCGGTGGCGTTCAGATCGAGACCCAAGCCATTGAAGACACCATAGACGACACCGGTTTGTTCATGATCGAAGTCGATCACCAGCGGCAAAACGATGGTGCGAATCACGACGGCCGCCGCCGCGATGGCCTCCGCGGTGGCATCCGCATAAGCACGCGCCAGCCCGCCGGCGCCCAATTTCGTGCCGCCGAAATAACGGCTGACGATGCAGATCGCATTCTCCAATCCGGCACGCCGCAGGGAGTCCAGAATAGGGCGCCCGGCGGTTCCCGATGGCTCGCCGGCGTCGGATTGCCGTTCCACAAGAGTTCCCGGCCTTCCCAGCCGCGACGCCCAGCAGTGGTGCGTGGCATCCGGGTAGCGCCTTTGCCTCAGCGTCAGCTCTGCATCGCCCGCCGCGCCGGAGGCGGCCGGTGCAAGATGTGAAATGAATTTTGATCCGGATACCAGGATCGACGCCCCGGCGGGAGCCACAAGAGTACGGAAGGTGTCCGAATCGTCGGCCGAACGCGACACGTGGGACGATAGACATTTTGGCGAGCTTGTGCCATCGGCAAACTCGCCGGTCTGATCAGCCGATCTGAATTGAGGGACCGGGAGATTTCGACAGGTGATCATTGACAAAAGGCCACAACCGCCTAAATTGTTTGTGGGTGCCCCACCCCCGCCGGTGATTATGCCAGGGTATCTGAAGTGTTTAATCTGCGGCGCCTCTCTGGCCGTCATGGCCTCGTCGGCGCAGGCGCAATTCGCCAAGGAGTACAACCCCTGGCCGGTCGTGGTCAACGGCTCGCCCGTGGCGATCCCATTCTGGGGCGGGATCAATAGCCCCAAACCCTCGCTGATCGATTTCGATCACGACGGCAAAGTTGACCTGATGCTGGGCCAACTCAACGGTCGACTCAGTTATCTGCGGAACACGGGTACGGTCGCCTCCCCCGTCTGGACTCCGATACAGGAACGTCTGGGGAGGATCGACGTCGGCACCTGGCACCGCTTCTGCGACATCGACGGCGATGGGGACCTCGATCTGTTCTGCGATGGGCACAATTTCCGGACCGCCTTCTACCGCAACTTGACCATCGGGCCCAACATCGCCTTCAATTTCGTCACCGATTCCTTCGGCGTCTTCGAAACGGGGACGAACAACACCGGCGACTTCGCCGACCTGGACAACGACGGCGATTGGGACTTTTTCTGGGGCAATCCGACCGGGCAAATGTCGTTCTACCGGAACAACGGCAATGCAGCCAATCCCTCGTTCGCCCTGGTAACGGATTTCTATGACAGCGTCTTCGCCTTTCCCGGCGGCAAGGGCGCTTCCAATCCCCTGCACGGCTTCTGCTCGATCAGTTTCGCTGACATCGACTCAGACGGCGACCAAGATCTCTTTTGGGGGGATATCAATAATTCCAATCTCTACGAATTCCTGAACAAGGGCACTCCCACCGTTTCCAAATTGAAAAAACAAACCGAAGCATACATGCCGCTGTCAACCCTGGGATTGAATCAGACCGCCTTCCGTGATCTGGACGGCGACGGCGATCTGGATCTGTTGGTCGGCGCCGCCAACGGCGATGACATCAATAACCTTCTCGTCCTACGGAACACCGGCACGCCCCAAGTCGCAAACTTCGTGGTCGAGGACTCCAATATCATCAAGGAGATCGACGTCGGCAGTTATGCCGTGCCGGCCTTCGGTGATCTGGATGGGGATGGCGACCTTGACGCGCTCATCGGACGCGGCGACGGACGTCTGACGTACTTTCAAAATGTGGGAACGCGCACGTCGCCGTCATGGCTTCTGGTCAGCGATTCCTACAAGGGCGTCGACGTTGGCCTGTCGGCGGCGCCTGCCGTGGTCGACTGGGACGGCGACGGCGACCTGGACCTGCTAATCGGCAATGAAGCCGGCAAGATCGAGTATTGGCGCAACGATGGGTCCAAAACCAATTTCAATCCGGTCAAAATCACCGGGCAGTTGGGTGGGATCGCCGTTGACATTCTGGCATCCCCGGCCCCAATCGACTGGAATTCCGACGGACTGATCGACTTGGTGGTCGGAGAATGGGATTTCAATGGTCTGGCGAATGCCCTCTTGTACCAGAACACGGGCACGCCGGGATCGCCGACTCTGACTCTGGTAACCAAGGCCTTGCTCAAGCGCGTGCCGCGCGATTTCACTCTGCCGGTCGTTTACGACTGGGATTGCGACGGCAAGAAAGACCTCATCATCGGCGGACGTCTCTTCGGCTTGACCTGGTTTAAGAACACCGCCGCAGCTGGCGCCTTCCCGGATTCGCTCACGTTGATCCCGCAGCCCGATTCTCTGCCGGGCAGTGACGACGGGTATCGTCTGGCGGCGGTGTTCGTCGACATCGACCATGACGGCGACAAGGATCTGTTCGTCGGCGAAGAGGACGGCGGTCTGAACTTCTACCGCCGCACCGGCACGGCCTGCACGTGCCTGCTGCACGGCGACCCGGACGGCGACGGCGTGGCCACGGTCCTCGACGTCGTGCGGACGATCGGCGTGGCCTTCCGCGGGACCCTGTCTCTGGCCGACACCGACTGCTGCCCCGAAGCCGACCGCGTCGACAACAACTGCGATTGCGTCGTGGACGTCCTCGACGTCGTCGTGATCGTCGGCGCCGCATTCCGTGGCGGCCCGCCTCCCTGTAATCCCTGCACGGGGGGGCATAAGTGCTTCTGATCCGGGTACAATCCGGCGACGAAGTTACCGCGACTCTTGTGATTACAGTGCGGGTCTGAAATTTGCAGCCCAAATGCAAAGGTCAGGAGTTCCACACTCCTGACCTTTCACGTTGGCCCCAATGGTAGGGGTCAATCGAATTCGTATTTCGGTTCGGGCGGCGTTTGGTCGAGTCCCACACGGCCGACGACTATGTCAGCTCTCGCGTAACTTTCGCCCTTCATCTTGAACCCCGACAGGCGTCGCAGCATCGCCAACTGGCCGGTGTGCGTCAACGCGTCGGCGATACCACCCTGGAAGACACTCCCCGGTTCCCAACGGATCGGCGTCCCGGAAGCCAGATACTTATCCAGCGCACCGAGCGAGACGAAGAACCGTGCGATCTCCTCCTTCCACGGCAGGGGCGTCGCGCTGGTCCATTTCGATTCGCCCTGAACCATTCGCAGCACCCAGTCCATCAAATCGCCCATGTGCGCGACGATCTCGACGCTCGAAGGCGAGTCGGAGGTCGCGCGGAACGCCCCGAAGGCCTCCGGAGTTCCTCGGACGGTCTTACCGGCGCGGTAGGCGAGCGTCGCGAGCGTGTGACGCAGGAACAACCGCGTGGTCGGATCGTCAGAGGGTATTTGTGTCATTCTCAACGCCCAGTATTCGCGGTGGCCGCACTCGGCGCGGACTGCTCGATGGGTAGGTTGCGCAAGCCGCAACTGATTGAGACAAGACAGAAGAGAATAAGGTAGGCCAGCATGCGTGTCCCGCCTCCCCCAACGTGCTTCGATGAATCCCTCAGGCCAACTGTCCGCAATAGTGTCACGCCCGGCCACTCCTCAGTCACTAACCCCCTACCGGAAGAGGTTGAATCCCAAACCACCGACGACCACCACGCCTTCATTTTGATCGTCGAAGAGGTGCTCCTGGATGGGGATCTGCATGTTCACCGTGAGATCCGCCTTGGGCGAGAGTGAGGCGCGGACGCCGGGGGTGAAATAGGTCACCCATCCCCCGGTATTCGGAGCCGGTTCGCCATTGCGGCGATCGCGCCAGGCATTGCGACCGTTGATTTCCGCGGTTAGACCCAGCCGGGAGGCCACTCTATACATCCCACCCACGTTGTAGAATCAGTTTCATAACCGTTGTCATATGATTCTCAAGGGGTTATGAAGATTGGCAGAAGTCTCCGGGCAGACCGTCATTCCGGGAGAACGCCTTTGAGTAGGAGGAGCTGCGGCCCGCTCTCCCGTAGGGCCGGACCTG